>NZ_JBEZLW010000055.1:0-43548 GCF_040652395.1 Streptomyces sp. NPDC048269 | reverse complement strand
CACCCGGCCCCGCCCGAGCATCGACCACGTCCTGCACTGGTCACACTGGCGCCGCAGACGACAACACCAAGCCCGCACCAGCCACTACAAACGACGCGGCCACACACCACCAGAAGCCAACAAACCATCACAGCAAAAACCGTTGCAGTACTAACACGCCCGCGGCCCGTGCCACGCCAGGCACGGACGTGAAGGGGGATACGTCGTCGTGCGCAAGGTGAGGTGGGCGGCCGCGGCCGCCGGTGCGGTGCTGTTGATCGCGGGGTGCGGCAGTGAAGGCGATTCGGCTCAGGTACATGGCGGTGACGCACCGTCGGCCGGTGGCTCCGCCACGGCGAAGGCGGGTTCGGGCGGCAGCCTGAACGTCGAGGCGGTGAGGAAGGAAATAGACGCCGCCGCCACAACGGCCGGGTTCACCGCGAGGCAGCCCGCGGACGACGTCCCGCCGGGCCTCAAGTCCTGCACGGTCAGGTGGCAGGCGGACGGCGTAAAATTCGCCGACTCGAGGAAGTCCTACGATGCCACGGTCGCCACGCTGGTCAAGGGGGGCTGGAAGGAGAGAGGGAGAGCCGACGAAAAGCAGTCGGTCACCATGGCGATGGACAAGCGGCTGGACCATCATGGCGTGGCACCGCCCCCAGGGCCGGGTGGACGGGACGGACTGGATCAGCTTCATCGCCAACGACACCGGGCCCGCGTGCGAGAAGCCCTTCCAGGAAGACCTGGCCGACAAAACTACGAACAAGAAGTAGTTCCGGCCGCGAACCCGCGGCCGGCCGGGGCTCGCGGGCGTGGGCCGTTGCTCCCGGCGGCTGCTGGCGATCAACCACATTTCACTTCACGTACGCGACCTTGAGCTGCGGCCGGTGCCCTTCCCCAACGCCTCGGCATACCCGTAGCAGCCGAGGGAGGCGTTGTCGGGGCCGAGTGCCACTCCCCCTCCAGCTCGTCGAGTCGAAGATGGAGGTGATGCCGATCCACTTCCCGACGTTCTTGCCCCACGCGATCGTCTGGGACTCGCTGTCGCAGCTGAAAGTGCTGAGGCGGGATGCGGGGCTGTGTACCTTGATGACGGCCTTGCCACCCGAGTCGTAGTACCAGTGCGCGTAGCAGAGGTAGAACTCGCTCCGCGGCGGCCGTCGCGGAAGGCACGGCAGTGCACGGCCAGGCCAGCCACACCGCCCTGGACACGCACCACATACCAACGACCAGTGAAACTGCGCAGTACTCAACCAACCTGGACAACCAGGCCCCAAAGCAAACAACTCCGCAGGTCAGACGGCTCGACGACCCTGCGCTCTGCGCAGAATCAGTGAGCCAACCCAGCCACCAACCCGCTCACTCAACCTGCACAGCTCCAGGTCACAAGCGTGACGACTACGCAGATTCACTGCCCCACGACATGTCGGCGATCAGTGAAACTGCGCAGTGCTTGCGGATGTGAGCAGGCGGATCCACGCCGTTGCCGTGTCTCATGCGACACCGCGTCTCGCTGTCCAGCTCAACTCATCCGGGTGACACCACCGACACCGCACCAGACCGTCCCCGCGAGCCGCCCCTCGCTGGCCTGACCAGCCCAAAACCGAACACCGCCCGGAAGGACACCGGCTGCGGCTTGCTGGACAACCACCCACGATGTCGCAATGGGTGCGATGTCCATGGGCAGCACCGTATGGAGTCCACTGGTTGCGCTTGGGCGCTTCGCGTAGTCCGGGGCACAAGGTCCGGAGCCCTCCGCTTCCGCACCCAGAGCTTCACCCGGCCGGCGTAGTCCGCCTGGCGCGGCCACAGGCTCCAGGCACGCTCATCGAGCACGTGGCCACGCCGCGGTGCGTCAATGCTGGCAGGACGGCCGGACGCGGAGCAGTTCGGTCCGCAGCACGGGTGTGCCGTCGACCGGTGCCGGGTCCTCCGCGGTCGCCTCGATGCCTCCGGCGGCGACTTTGTCGAGTGTCGTCAGGCCGTCGGCGCCGACCGTGCCGAACACCGTGTAGTTCGGTCGCAGCGCGGAGTCGCCGTAAACGACGAAGAACTGTGAACCATTCGTGTCCGGACCGGCGTTGGCCATCGCCAGCAGGCCGCGCCCATAGAGGCGGCGCGCGCCGGTCGGATCGGTCGGTGCCGGCGGCAGGTCCACCGGCAGCTCGTCCTTGTACTTGTACCCGGGCCCGCCCTCACCGGTACCGGTCGGGTCGCCGCACTGCAGGACCTTCAGCGTCGGGTACGCCGTCAGACGGTGGCACACCGTACGGTCGTAGAACCCATGCCGTGCCAGGTGCAGGAAACTCTGGACCGTGCACGGCGCCTTGGCCCGGTCCAAGTGCAGCGGGAGCGGGCCCTGGCTAGACGGAACAGCCATATCAACCGTGCCACGACTGGGGGTGCGCCGCGGGTCGGGCGGCAGCGGAACAGAGCGCGCCGACGGCTCGTCCGGGGTCTGTGTGTACTGGCAAGGGCCGTGCGTCGTGCGCGGCGGAGCACCGTCGGAAGCGGTGGCGACACTCCCCCCGGACACGACTAACGCCACGGCCGCGAATGCGCTGATCAGTGCCCGTTTCATCTCGCACGCCCTCACGATGATCGCCAAGTCCCTGGAGCGGTCGCAGTCTAGGGCGTGGGTTTGGTCCGCGGGAATAGTTAACGGCAGGAGGCTGGCCCGGCCGACCCCGAGGTCCTCGCCCTCCAGCTGACGTCCCTGCTCGACGGAGCCACTGGCGCTGTAGACGTCGGCCGCACCACAGGCTCCAGACGACCCTCACGCGGCTCCGCCAGCCACCGCCACACCGTCCGAACCGTCACACCGGCAGCCTCCGCCATCACCCGCACATACAGCGACGACACCGACCCCGGCCCCTGATCCATCGCCAACAACCGACGCACCACCACCTCCTGCGGAGGCCAGCACGCAGACCCTCAAAAGCCTGCGGGCTGGTCACCTCGTGCAGCAGGTGCGGATCGACGTACAGAAGATCTGGCTCCCCCTCCACGCCCCGGACGAGGTGATCGTCCCAGACCTTCTCCGCGAGCGTCCTACCCATCGCTGTCCTCTCTGTCAGGCCGAGATCTGCCGACCTCTGCCGGTCGGGCGTCCTTGGAGCGTCCCCGCTCCGTCCTTGCGGGATCCGGGACGCCGGGACGGACCGGGACGCCGGGAGGCGGGCGGACCGGGAAACGGGGAGACTGAGGGAGAGCGTGACGCCTGACCGCTCCGGCCCGGACGGTCCGCGGCGGACGGTCCCGCGCAGGGGCCGGACCATCGACCTACGTCCGCGCGCGCCCCGGGGGGTGGGTGCCACGGCCCTGTCCAGGAGTCCCCATCGTGACTTTGACCCCACAGCGATCCGAACGCCCTCGGCGCACGGTCCGACGGGCCGCGCTCCTGCTCGCCGCCGCGGCGCTGCCGGCGGCCCTGGTAGTGTCCGCGGCGCCCGCCGCAGCGGCGCCCGTGACCAAGACCTTCACCGCCGGCGCCAACCAGCGGTTCGTCGTCCCGGCCGGCGTCACCCGACTGACCGTCACCGCCACCGGCGAGCCGGGACGGTCCGCCATCGAGGGTGGAGCGGGCGGGACCGGCGCCACCGTCACCGGCACCCTCACCGTGGTGCCCGGAACCACCTACTACGTCAACGTCGACACGGGCGGCGGAGCCGTCACCGGTCAACGCCCCGGCGGCAGCGGCGGCGGTGCCAGTGACGTCCGCACCTGCAGCTCGGCGCGCGCGAGCTGTGCCCTGACCGGTGTTCCCGGCACCGACCCCCGCCTCATCGTCGCCGCCGGCGGCGGGGGCGGCGGAGGCGGCTCCAGCTTCACCGGACACCCCGTCAGCGAGGCCACCGGCGGAGACGCGGGCGACACCGGGAAGCCCGGCGGCGAGCGACCGGACAGCGGCGGCGGGGGTGGCGGCGGAACCCAGACCCTCGGCGGCAAGGGCGGAGCCGCCTGCCCCGAAGGCTTCAGGGCCGGCACCGACGGCACGCCCGGTACCGGCGGCACTGGCGGTGGCGGATTCGGCGGGGGCGGTGGTGGCGGCGGCTGGCACGGCGGAGGCGGAGGCGGCGGCTGCTTCCTGGTCAACGCCGACGGCACCGCCGGGCCCGGCGGCGGCGGAGGCGGGTCGAACCTCGTCCCGGCGGGCGGCACTTCCGGCCCCGCCACCGGATCGGCGCAGGTGTCCATCACCCACGGTTCCTGAACCGTCGTCCGTGGGGTGCAGAGTACCGGTTTCGTAGCAGCGCCCGACAAGGCCAAACGCCACCCCGTGTCGGTACAGCAAGGCCGGGCACCGCCTTCGTGTCAGCGAGCGCGAGACCCCTGAGCGCCGTGGTAGCGGGCATCTGACCCGCTGTCCCCCGCACCGCCACTGCACGAACGCGGCCCCCGGCTCGGCACCTTCATGCCCTCGCGCAGACATGGAGCAGCAGGGCATCGGTGCCGTACCGCCGCCCGATCACCTCCGCCGAGGCCCTCCCCCGCGCCAACTGATAATCCTCGACAGCTGCGGCGAACTCCTCGGGAGACAGCTGCGGCGAACTCCTCGGGAATCTCCCGCCGGTCCACCACACCCGCCACCGCAACCTGCGGGAAGGAACCACCGAACGTCTGCAGCCTCGACCACCCCAACGACCGGCCGAACTTCCGCAGCACCGAACGAATCAGATCGACCCCGCCCAACTCCTCCGCCTCTTCAACCCCGAGGCGGAGCTCGTACGACCGCCGAAGCCACCCCCGCCCGGCGGACACGAACGAGGCAACAACGGCACCAAGACAGCGACAAGACGCTCATGACCCGGATCACCCGCAAACGACGGCATCCACCGAGCGTAGCCAGACACGACACGCCCCCACCCAGCGTTCCGCCACACCCACCCACAGGGGCGACAGACACCCCACCCACCAAACGACAACGGCCTTCACCGACCGAACGACACGCCAAGACCGCCGCACCCCAGCCCAGCACCAGTGAAAACCGATGACGCACACCCAGTGCACATACACGACGCCCATCACACACCACCAGCGGAAATCAGCCTCCTGACGGAGCGTCATTGGTGACAAACCAGCGCATCGTGGTCCGTTCAGTGCTCGGGGTGGTCGAGGGTGTCGGGGGTTCCGAGGGAAAGGCACCACGGACATCCGTGGGGGTCGCTCGCGGCGCTCGCTTGGTGAGGCAAGGGCAGGGGGAAGCCCGCCCTGTATTCGTCCTGGAGTACCCGTATCGATCCCCCCTTCTTCCCGGGCGGAGTGATCGCGCCGGCCATGCCTGCTTCAGCGAGGCGGCGTGTCACCCGCAGCAGCGCCGCCCGCGCCTTGCTCGCCACCCGTGCTGCCGCCGGCCGGACACGGCGCCGGGCAGTCGACCATGAGTCGGAATCGGATAGGTCACCAGGGCCATGCTCGTGTCCCTTCACGAAACGAGTTACTCCTTGGTCGACCAAACAGAAATGAGTAGATGATATTTTTTTTGATTGTGGCACTGCTTGCCAATTCCACCAACGCTTAGCACGTAGGTGCGTCGAACGGGAATTACACAGACCGCCAGCCGATTCAGGGCGGGGGCTATAGCGGCGAGATCCGGCAATGTGCAGATTGCCGGGGTTTTTGCATGACCGGTGATGTATGGATTGCCGGGGTTTTTAAGGGATTCAGCGATATCGGCCACCCTTTCGGTCGGGTGCGCGAACTACCGGTGTGAAGAATTGCGGGATTCCGGCCTAGATCATCGGCGCATCGCTATATGGCAGTAGCATCGGGGCGGCATCGCGAGCCTGGGCCTTCGTTACTCCGGCACCGGCATCACCCGTCTTGCCGCGGAGCCCGGGGGCGGGGCGTCGGAGGTGCTCATTCGGGGAGCGGAGTCGGCCGGAGGCGTGAGGGGGCACTGTCGTAGAGGTCTCGGGTGAAGGGTGGCCAGCACGGCTCGTGGACGACCTGGAGCGGCTCCGCACCTGTGCAGGCCGAGATGCCAACGGGGTTCTCCACCGGTGCCTCGGCTTGCCGGCGAGACAGTCGGATGGCGTCTACATGGCAGGCCAGGACGTGCTTGAAGCGTTGCTGGCGCCTCAGTTCAAGAGTGTCCACGTACCACAGCCGGCCAGTCCCTGATGAGGTCAACGCAGTGCAACCTGTGCCCAGTACGGCGGAGATCAGCACGATCCACAGGAGGAGGTGTCCCACAGCTGGTCCTTTCGAAGGCGGATGCTCAAGGGGGCACACACGACCGTGGCCCCGTCGATCCTCCGGCATAACGCAGAGGCATATGCAGAGTTGCGCTCTCCCCTCTGATTGCAGCCATGCGCAGCAATCCGCAGCCTTGGCGTCTCAGTCTTTTTACTGATGATCAGTCAACGGGGAGGGGCCCGAGCGCGAGGATCAGCGTGCTCATGTGGGGCGGTATGGCCGTCTGAGAAGCGGCATGACGGGGATGAAAATATGGAGAGTCGGCTACATGTGCACGTATCCGGTCATGCGGGGGCGCCGTCAGACGGCGCGCGGCGCGCAGCAGAGCCGTCGTGGCCTGCATCGGCCCGACGCCCATCGTCTCCCTGAGCTGCGGTTCGGCGCCGCGGCAGGAGTTGCTGACGCTCTCTTGTTGTGTTTGCAGAACCGACAAGAGGAAGGGTCAACGTTTATTCATCCGCCACCATCACCCGGATGGCGCATACCCTGACCAACATCGACAGCGTTTATGGAATATGACAACAGCAAAGCCCCCCTTCTTCTTCCGCAGGACTCCAGAAGAAGACGGACGGGGAGATGGTTTTCGCACCGGGGCCACCCGGGTCGGAAAGTGGACTTTCACTCCAGGATCAACCGGCTGTGGCGAGGTCAGGAACGCAACGCTGGTAGACGAGAGCCTGGAAATCGATCTGAGTTACTCGTCCTCGGTCTTTGAGGACTTCCTCCGTACGATGAGGATGATCCAGGTCGAGTTCGACCTGAGGTCGGGGAGCACCGCACCGTCCCCGACGTCTGTCGACGAGCGCTCGGGCGGCAGTTCCCGTGTATGAGCCGTACGGATACGCGGACATCCACGGCCCCCAGCCCCAGCCGGACACCACCGTGTTCTGGCGCCGGCCAGACCCCGTGGAACCGCTCGGAGGGTCCGGTGAGGAGCATCGGTCGTGGGATCCGGTGGAAGAGCTCGCGAGCCTGCTCCAGGAGGGCCCCGCACCCGGTCCGCCGGAGGCGTTCACCCACGTCGGCTACGACGACACCGGTGACCCGGTCAGCGCCATCGGCCTCGTCGCAGGGCTGAAGCAGACCCCTGCCGAGCGGCCGCCCAAACAAGCCTCCAGCGGGCACCGCCGGAGCGTGTCGAGGACGCCGGTGACGACCCTGCTGCAAACGGGCAGCCTGTTCACCGCCGTGCTGGTCGCCGTCATCGCGGCCCTGGTGAGCATCCTCAGTGGGCTGGTCATCTGCGACGCCCTGCGACACAGCGCCGGACTCCACACGGCCCGAGAAGTGGTGAGCTGGTGGCCCCTGCTGATCTACGGACCTTGGATGGTCGCCTCCCTGTCCATCCTCAGGTCCGCGCTGCACCAGCGCCGCGCGCTTCATTCCTGGTCGATCGTTCTGCTGTTCTCCACCCTGGCGACGCTTCTGTGCGTAGCCCAGGCACCCAGAACGCTCGCCGGCGCGACGTCGTCCGCGCTTCCCGCCGTCGCGGCGTTGGCCTGCTTCCAGCAGCTGGTCCGCCAGATCACACTCACGCGGCCGCCCCGCCAAGCCGCTCCACGGCACCGGAACCCGCCCGCCTCCGCGCTCGGGGCTGGGCAGCCGGCCACGGCCCGGCGCAGCCCGGACGGTGTCCGGCCCGGCTACTCGATGACAGACAGAAGGGCTGACCGCTCTCCGTCCAGCGGTCGCAGATTCGAGTACGGCGCATGACGGTCGTAAGCGTGCGGCGGTGTCTCTTACGCAGGCCGGAGCTACGGCTCTCGGCTCGGGCTTCGGAACGACGATCGGTGTCGTGCCGGCGGCTGGGGGGCAACCGCGGCGTTCTTCATTCGTCTGCCCGGCAAGAGTCGGTGAGCTGGCGCGGGAGGGCCGGGCGCTCAAGTCCGTACCGTCAGTGGAGTCTGACCGGCCGGCAGTCTCGGTGCCGGCGAGATGAGGTGTTGACGCTGGATGCCGGACCACGACGTCGGAGGGTCGAGCGTCCCGTACGCGGCGACCGCGAAGGTCGGAGGCGGTGACGGCCGCTGACTTCCTGGACAACCCGGTCCTTCCCACGCGTCAAAAGGGTGCTCGCCTGCACCTTTGAAACGAAGATCGAAACCGATAGTCACGGGCCGTGCGCAGACTCAGTCCGACGGTCTATGCCCAGGTCTGGAGCGTTCAGCGGGCTGTAGCTCAGGCCGTACCCCGCACCCCGGGCATCCGGTTGCCGCGGCACGTCCGAGCACGCGTCGTTCGGCATGGCCATGCCCCGTCGGCATTTGCGGCGAACCTGCCGGCCAAGTGATCAGCGCCGCGGCGCCCATGGGAGCCGCGCGCCCAGGGGCGACCGAGCGAATCCCCGACGCGCTCCGGCGCCTCATCTCCCACGTCTACCACGAAAGGCAAGAAGCATGGCGTACGAATTGACCCACGCCGAGCGGATCCGGTACAAGCGGCGCCAGGACGCCGCCTACCAGGACGGCGAAGAAGCCGTCACCAATCTCCAGGCGGCGCTCGCGCTCGCCGGCATGACCCTTCCCTCCCTGTGCAACGACGGGCCGGTGGCCGGCCACGGTTTCGTCCGGCTCGGAGGATGCAACGCGGCGTTCGCCAACCGGCTCGCCGAAGTCATCGCCGCAGGTGCCGACGCGCTGCAGTATCAACGGTGAACCGGCAGACGGCTCCTTGAGCCGGGGCGGAGTGCTACCGGGACCCGGTCGGGCCGGACTCGGAGCTGAGCAGGCCGGGGGCGACCAAGGAGTAGGTGCCCCTGGCCATGTGGTCGGCCGGTTTCCCGAGCCGCCCACTGATCGCTGCGGGCCCCGAGGCATCCTGCTCCCCCCAGCCCGTACATGCACAAGGGGCCCGGCCGAGCCGTACCGCCTGCGCACCCGCCACCGGACGAGCGCGGTGATCGCTTTCGGGCGCTCCTTCGCATCGACGGTGGCCATGCGCACGGCGGGCTCGGTCCATGAGGGTGTGGAACGTGGTGTGCAGGGTCGTCTCGGAAGTTGGTGGGCCGTGCCCTTCTTTCCTGCGCGGCCTGCGACCGGTGTCCGGCCCGGACGGCGGGTCCGGCATGGCGGCCTGCTGACGGCGCCCGTTCACGCGCCGTGTTCACGCTGGGCGTGGGCTTCATGCCGAAGGAGAAGCCACCTCTTGCGTCCCGGCCTCCGGACGTCCTCCGAAAGGGAAGCGACCGGGCCGTCGCCCGTGCTGGAGCAGCTGTTCGCTCCTGTCCGGTTTGTCGACTCCTCGCTTTGCTGCCACGCAGTTTGCTGAGGTGTTCCCCCGTCGCCGCGCACCCCCGGCCTGCCCCAGGGTGAGAGGTGTCCCGGACGGGCCCGACGGCTCGCCTCCGGGGCCCCGTCGACGAGGAGGAGCCAGCCACATGCCGGACACCCTGAAGGCCGCCGTCTGCGAGCCCACCCTGACCCCCCGAGAGCGCCAGGTCCTGGCCCTGCTCGCGGGTGGTGAGACGTACTGCGGCATCGGCCGGAGGCTGGGCATCAGCCCGCACACCGTCGACACGCACCTGCGCCGACTGCGCGACAAGACCGGCACGGCCAACCGCACCCAGCTCGTGGTCCTCGCCCTCCAGCGCGGTTACGTCTCCTGAGCCCCACCAGACCCTTCAGCTTGCCCGGCTCTGCTGGCATTTACGACAATCTGAGCACCCTTCATTTTGCGGTCACGCACGTTGGTGAAGGGCCCGCTCCCGCACGTACGCCACCGGGCTGCGCCAGTGTTGTCCACGCACCGCACCCGCACTGCACACCGCACCGGGCCCGCTCAGCGGGCGGGCCCCGTCATGTCCCTGGGGAAACCATGCCGAAGCGCCTCGCCCTGCTCCTCACCGCCGTCGCCACCGCCGCCCTGCTGGCCTTCCAGCCCGCTTCCCCCGCGTACGCCGATGACATCGACTGCGGCGGCATCGTGCTCCAGTCGACCGGCACGTCCCTCACCGGGACGGACTTCGAGGTGGGCGGCGACAGCCGGGTGGACCCGTGCGACACCTCCTGGGGCGGCTGATCCCCGCTGCGAAAGCTGGACCGGCGCCAGATCGGTGAGCACGTACTGTCCCCCGGGCGTCAGCTCCACCGACCAGGACCAACGGGCCGGGATGTACAGCACCTCCCCCGAGCGCAACCGGCACTGGAAGCCGTCCGCGCCCGCGCCGTCCCGGTCATCGGACAGGCGCCACGTCCCCGCCCCCTCGACCTGATGGACCACCCGGTGTGCGGCGGGATTCCCCGTCCCGCCGCTCCGGGCCACCAGGCCCGCACCTGGGCCGAGTTCGAGGGCCAGCCCGTCGAGCACCTGCGACCACTCCGGAGCGCCCAGGGCCGGATGCTCGTACTCGGGCCACAGCACGCCCGGCGCCCGGTCCAGATGGACCGACAGGAACAGCACCAGCTCCGTGAGATGGACCGCGCGCTCCGCCGCCGCCCAGGGCGCCATGGTCCCGCCGCCGTCCATGCCCCGCCCTCCGTACCTCGTTCGAAACGCCGCCCGTCAGACGTCCTGCCCGGGCCGTACGACCAGCATCGGGCACCTGGCACCCCCCGACCAGCCGCGAAAGTCCGCTCCCGAGAACACGCGACGGCCATACGAGCAGCCGACGGCGATCCTCAGCCCGTGTGCGCTCCGGACGGCGGCTGCCCCTCGGAGCCGCCGCCTGCCGCCAGCAGCCCCTGGGCAGCCGCGTGGGCACCCGCCTGGAAGCGGCTGGCGGCGCCCAGCTCCTCCATGATGTCGGCGATGTGACGGCGTGCCGTACGCAGCGACATCCCGAGCCGCCGGGCGATGGACTCGTCCTTGAGCCCGGCCGCGAGCAGCCGGACGATCGTCTCGTGGATCTCCCGGGAGACCTCTTCGAGCCCCTGGTCGGCGGCGTCGGCGAACGGCGTGGCCCGGTCCCAGGTCTGCTCGAAGATCTCACAGAGGTAGGCGACCGTGGACGGCTCCCGTATGACGACGGCACCCCAGCTGTCGTCCCTGACCGGGATGAAAGCCACCTCGCGGTCGAACACGATGAGCCGGCCGAACAGCTCGTGCGCGGTGCGGTACTGGCCGCCCAGCGCCGACGCGGCGGCCACGTACGCCTGGCTGGGCCCGTTGAAGCGGGCCGTGTGGTGGTAGAGCGTACGCAGCCGGATCCCGCGTTCCAGCATCGCCCGGTCCCGCACCAGTGCCTCCTGCATCGCCTCCGGGACCCGCGCCCCGCCCCCGGGCTGGCTGGTCAGGACCTCCCTGCGGCAGCGGTCCGAGGCCTGGTTGAGGGTGTTGCGGACGTCCTGCACGTTTTCCAGGAGCTCCAACCCCTCGCCGCGCGCCTGACGCTGGTGGTAGCGGGCGAGGAACGGGCCGAGGTCCTCGCGCATCCCGGCGAGCCCGGCCTGTTGCTCCCGAATCCGCGCCTCCACGGGCGCGGCGAGCTGCGCCAGGGCCGTCTCGGGCGCCACCGCGAACACCGCCTGCGACCCGCCGGGACCGGTCTGCGCGTGCAGCAGCCGGGCCCGCCGCAGCCGCTCCAGGCTCGCCCCGGCCTCCCCGGCGGTGATCCCGACACCCTCGGCAACGGCCTCCGCCCCGCCCGTCCGCTGCTCCAGCACCCAGCCGTACACGGCCAGGTCGGTCTCCCCCAGCCCCCCAGCCGCGTCGAACGGTCCCGATTCCCCCTGCACTGCCACACCTTGCCCCTTCGCCGCCGGCCCGGCAGGTCGTGCCGGCCGCCGGCGCATTGGATGCCCGGGCCAGGATAGGCAGAAGAGATCACCGGACGGCAGGCGGACAGCCCCCGAGCACGAGGCATCGGGGGCTGTCCGCATCCATCTACAGGTAGGGGTACGAGGAGACGTCACACACCACGCATGGCGTCACGGGCGAGAGCGACCAGCGTCCGGGGAGTCAGGGCGTCCACCGCGCGGCGCTGGTGCTCGATCAGCGTCGCGGCGGCCTCGGTCAGCTCCCGGTCGTCCAGCGGTCGCCCCGGGATGGGCGCCCCGTCGGCGAGGATCGCCTGCAACAGGGCGTACAGGTTCGCGGTGCCCGCCTCGCGCACGGTCAGCGACAGGTGCACGGACGGCGCGTCCCCCACGGCATCGGCGCGGTGCGCGAACCCCCGCGGTACGTACAGCACCTCGCCCGGCCGCAGCACGGTCTCCAGGAGTACGTCACCCGGGTCGCCGTCCTCCCGGGCCGGCTCCCAGTTGCCGTCGCGCGGTCCGGCGTAAATGTGCCAGCGCTTCTCGCCGCTGATCTGGATCGCGAGGACGTCGGCGTCGTCGCGGTGCAGGGGGCGGCCCTGGGTGCCTGCCGGGGTGCGGAAGAAGAACGCCTCCACCTGGCGGCCGAGTTGCTCGCCCAGTCCCGCGGTCAGCGCCCGCACGCCCTGGTGCCACTGGTCGACGTACCGCAGGAGCAGGGTGGCCCGCTCCTCGTCGACCAGGCGCCGTACGAGGTCGCCGTCCGCGTAGCCCTCGACGAGCTCACCGAGCACCACCCGCGGGGTGCAGAACCGCTCGACGGGCACGTGGCTGTCCGCATGGACCAGCCCGATGTACGGAACCTTGAGCAGTCCCGCATCCAGAAGAGCATCCGGCTCGGCGGTGCCGATCACGTCCACCGGGGGGCACTCGGGACGCAGCACGGCCGGTGCGCGGCGCCAGTACGCGGCGAAGAACTCCTGCTCGTCGCCCACGCATCGGGTCAGCCAGTCCATCGTCGTCTCACTCTCGCTCAGGCCGTGGGGCGGCTGCTGTAGGCGTGCAGGCGGGCGCTGTGCACGAGGGAAGGGGCATCGGCGGCGTCGAGCCGGTCGCGTACGTGGGCCAGCAGGGCGGCGGCCGTCGCCGTCAGGTCCTCGTCGCCGAGGGGACGGGCGGGCAGGGCGAGGCCCTCGGCGAGGAAGGACCGCAGCTCCGCCCGCAGGTGGTCGGCCCCGGCCTCGCGCAGCACGATCGTCAGGTGCAGCGAGGGTCCGTCCGCCGTGGCCTGGGCGGTATGGGCGTACCCGTTGGGCACGTACAACACCTCGCCGGGCCGTACGACGGTGTCCAGCAACACCTCACCCGGGTCGTCCTCCCGCACGGGCTGCCAGTGCCCGTCCGCCGGACCCCCGTAGACCTTCCAGTGCTTGGCACCACTCAGCTGGAGCACCAGGATGTCGCCGTCGTCGCGGTGCACCGCACCGAAGCGCCCGGGTTGCGAATAGAAGAGGAATGCTTCGACGAGCCGGTCGAGCTCCCGTGCCAGTCCCGCGGTGAGCTCCCGCACCGGCGGATACCAGTGGTTGACGTAGCGCAGCTGCAAGGTGGCCTGCTCATCCCGGATCAGGGCACGCACCCGCTCCGCGTCGAGCCACCCCTCCAGGTACCGGCCGGCCACCACCCGGGGCGGACAGTAGGCCGCCTCAGGCACCGCGCCCGCCATGGTGAAGAGCCCGGCGTACGGCACCCTCAAGGTGCCCGAATCCAGCAGCTCGTCCAGAGCCGCGAGCCCGAGAACCTCGGTCGGCGGATCGGCCGGCCGCAGCAGGGCGGGCCCTCGACGCCACTGCGTGCGCAGGAAGCGGTCCGCGTCGGTCACACAGCGTTCGAGCCAGTCCACGGCTCACTCTCCTTGCTCTGGCCCGGCTGCGGGGCCCGCCGCCCATACGGTGGGCGGGCCCCAGCAGCAGACGGTCGGTCGGCGGGATCAGATGACGTCGGGGTAGCACTCCGCGCACCCGGCCACAACGGCGCTGCCGGACGGCGCGGCGTCGGCGGCGAAGGCGCTCGGCGCGAAGAGCGCCCCGCTGACGACCGCGGCCGCCGCCACACCCAGTGCGGCCTTGCGGGAGAGGCTCAGACCGGTCTTGGCGGGAGCGTCGGTGTTCTGCGAGAAGTCCATGTCATCTCCGGTGAGTTCGTGTCCCGGGGCGTTTCCCCTTGACTGATCTCATCCTGTCCGCCCCATCTCCTCACCGACAGTGACATTTTTCCGCTCCCGCACCCCCGTGTCCCGCATCCCCGTGACCCCGCTCCCCGCCCCGAACGCCCCACCCGTCAACGGCAATCAGACCCGGGCCGCAGCAGCCGAGGCCGACCGAGCACCGCTCCTCCGGGCGCGGCCGTCGCGCCGCACGGCCCGGGTCGGCGAGCCGGAGCCGGCTCCCACGTTGATCACGGTGGCGGCGTCGCCGAGGGATTGATGGATCCTGGCGGTGAGGCGGGGGTCGGACCGCCGGGTGTGGGCGCAGGTCCGGCCGATGCTGTTGCAGGTCGCCATGCCGGGCAGTGTGCCGTTCGATCTGACGAGGGCAGTCAGGGGGCGACGGCCGTGGGGGTGGTCTGTCGAACGGGTCCCGGGGGACCCGTTCGCCGCAGACCTACGTGTGGTTACGCGAACTGGCCGGGCCGGTACTCGCCGGCCGGGGTCTGGAGCATGACGTTCGCGCGGTTGAAGGCGTTGATGACGGTGATGACGCCTACCAGGGCGCCGAGCTGGTCCTCGTCGTAGTACTTGGCGGCGTTCGCCCACACCGCGTCCGGGACGCCGCCGGCTGCATCCGCGATGCGGGTGGCTTCCTCTGCCAGCTCCAGCGCGGCGCGCTCGGCGTCGGTGAACACCGTGGCCTCGCGCCAGGCCGCGACCAGGTTGAGGCGCTCCGCGGACTCGCCGGCCTGTACGGCGTCCTTGAAGTGCATGTCGGTGCAGAAGCCGCAGCCGTTGATCTGGCTCGCGCGAAGCTTCACCAGCTCCTGGGTGGCGGCCGGCAGGGTCGACCCTTCGAGGGCCTTGCCGGCGGCCACGACGTGCTTGAGAACCTTGCCCAGTACGGGATTAGTGAAGGGATTGAGGCGTGCTTCCATGATGCGCTCCATTGCCGTGTCTGACGTTTACACCCCTTTGACACCGCGGGCCGGTGAGTTGTGACGTGGACGCGTTGTGACGTGGGTCTCTCCCCCCGTCGCCCTGACGGCTGGCCGTCGGAAGAATTCGGGTGCCTTCGCGCGTGGTGTCTGCGGATCGCTGTCGCATCACGCTCATCTGCGGACATGACGAGTACATCTGCGTCGTGGCGGCTGAGGGCGAGCGCGTCGTCGGGGGAGGTGAGGAGGAACGGCCTCCCAACCCGGCCCCGGCGCGGCCCCCGGGGGCGGCGCCGGACGTGGGCGCCGGTTCAAGATCGATTGTCAGTGGTGGGTGGGAAGATCAGAGCATCGCATCGGGAAAACGTGGGGAGACGTCATGTCCGGGAACCAGAACTACATCAATCACGTGGCTCTCGTATTGGACGCCAGTTCGTCCATGTCTCACCTGAGCCGTAAGGTCGTCGAAGTCGCCGACCAGCAGATTGCATATCTGGCCCGTCGGTCGCAGGAACTGGACCAGGAAACCCGTGTCACGGTGTACGTCTTCGCGGACAAGGTGGAATGCGTCATCTACGACAAGGACGTGCTGCGAATGCCGTCCCTGCAGCAGCTGTACCGGGCCGGTGGAATGACGGCTCTGCTGGCGGCCACGCTGAAGTCGCAGCGGGAGCTGGCGCAGACGGCTCAGCTTTACGGCGACCACAGCTTCCTGACGTTCGTACTGACGGACGGGCAGGAGAACGCGAGTCACCGCAGCCCGGATGCCCCCACCAGGGACCCCCGTGAACTCGTGCAGGCCGTGGCCACGATGATCGAGACGCAGCAGGACAACTGGACGCTGGCCGTCCTTGTGCCGGACCAGATGGGCAAGCGCGAGGCCATGCAGTGCGGCTTCCCGAAGGACAACATCGCCATCTGGGACGCCACGAGCACACAGGGTCTGGAGGAAGCCGGGCAGGTCATCCTGAAGGCCACCGAGAATTTCATGGTGGGCCGGACCAAGGGCATCCGGGGATCGCGGGCAGTGTTCTCCACGGGTGCAGAGGCGGTCAACAAAGACACCATCGAGGCAGCCGGTCTCACCCCGGTCGATCCTTCGCAGTACCGGCTGATTCCGGTGGCTCGCGAAACGGCGATCCGGGAGTGGGTCATCGAGTGCGGGCACAGTTATCGAACCGGTGGTGCGTTCTACCAGCTGAGCAAGTCGGAAAAGATCCAGGGGCGGAAGCAGATCGCGGTACTGGAGAAGAAGACGGACCAGGTCTACACGGGTCCGGCGGCCCGGGCCCTGCTCGGCCTGCCGAGCACGGAAGTCCGGGTCAAGCCGGACCACAACGCCGACTTCACGATCTTCGTGCAGAGCACCAGCGTGAACCGGAAACTGGTACCGAGCACGCGGCTGCTGCTGATGGCCTGACGCCTTGGAAGCCCCTCCGGTCCAACTGGCGGGGCTTGCGTCGTGTTCGTCTGCGTTCGTCTGCGCCGCGGGACCGTACAAGGAACCGCTGATGTCCCGGCACGGCCGTTCCGGGATACCAGCCGTGCGCTGAGTCCCGTAGCCGGCCGGGTGGCTGGGGACGGGCGGCAGTCCCGGTGAATCACCTACTCGCCGGAGCGGGCGACGAGCAGCGGCTGGAAGAAGCCCGTCTCCTGCGGCATCCGCCAGCCGGGGTCGACGAACCCGGCCTCGGCTGCGAGGGCGGTCAGCCGGTCCTGGCGGAGTGCCCAGTAGGTGGTCCGGCGGACCTCGACGCGCCATTCTCGGCCCGTCGGAAGAAGTTGGAAGTGCTCCAAGTCGTAGTGCTCGCCGTCGTCGTGCCAGTGCCAGATCTGGAAGGTGACTGTCCGTTCTCCGTCGTCAGCGGCGCAGTCGGCGTTCCGGTGGACTTGTGGAGGCGTCGAAGCGGGGCGGTCGCGCAGCAGATCGTCGTAGGGGCGTGTGCTGACCAGCAGCAGGCCACCGGGACGCAACACGCGGCGCACCTCGGCGAGGGCGGCGTGCACCTCCTGTTCTGTCAGCAGGTGAGGCAGCGAGTTGTCGGCGCAGACGACGGCATCGAACCGGCCATCGGGAAACGGGAGGTGCCGCATGTCGGCGGCGGCCGTGTGCAGGCTCAGGCTCCGGCGGGCGGCCTCACGGGCAGCGCGGGCGGCGGCGCGCGGGCTGAGGTCGGTCCCGGTGACGCGGTGCCCGTGCAGCGCCAGGCCGATGGCCTGCGTGCCGATGCCGCAAGAACAGTCGAGTACCGCCGCGCGATCCTGGCCGATCAGGGTGTCGAGAGCGTCCCCCTGCCGACGGATGCTCGCGTCCCAGTCCGGGTAGATCAGATGGTAGCCGTCGGCCAGTTCGTCGTAGAAGTGCGTTACGGATGTCTCGGGCATGGCCCGAGAATATGGCGACGCCCTCAGCCGCGAGCGTGGTCCCCCGGCGGGCCGCGAAGTGGCAACGGCGCGGCTTCAGCCCCGTACGGCAACCGCCGCCTCGAGGAAGGTCCAACCGTCGACCTTCGCTTCCCGCCTCTCCCCCGGTTCCCACCCGCGGGCCAGGGCCGTGTCGAGCAAGAACCGTACGGTGCCGGGCTCATGCAGATTCAGGGCACCGACGCCGACCGCCCCCACCTCCCCCGACCCCGTGGTGAAACCCGCGACGTACCGTCCGGGGCCCTCGTCGAAGACGAAGCGCAGCAGGCCGCCCGTGCCCGACGGGTGAGAGCGCAGGGTGAGGGTCTTGCGGCAGCCGCCGTTTTCCAGCACGCAGTGACCGTGACGGACCGTCCACATGTAGGTACGCCCGTCGGCGACGAGCCGGCGGGGCTTCTTCGAAGAGCGGGGCACAAGGGCGAGCGTACGCGGCCGGGCAGGCCCTCGCTGGGTCGGTCTCAGCGTCACCCCGGTGGCTGGCGCAGCCTGGGCTGCGGGCCTGCGCGAGAAGCAGGGGACGGCGAGTCCGAACGAGATGTGCGACGCGCCGTGCAGCGGGTCGTGGGCGGTTGCCGGGGGGCCCGGCCCAGGGGGGTGCGGGCCGGGCGGGTCCCAGGGGGTGCGGGGCGGGCGGGTCCGCTCGGGGCGACGCCGTCGGATCACGGTCTCTTCCCGCCGGTGGACCCGGAGGTCGCGGGCTCACGTCGGCTCACCACCGGCCGGGGCGGGTGAGGGCGAAGGCGTCCCCGTCCCGGCGGACCTCCACCACGCCCGGACCGCCGAAGTGGGCCGGGACCACCAACTCGTGCGTGTCCGCCGCCCGTTCGAGGATCCGGCGGCGGCTGGTCACCGCCTGGTCCGGGTCCAGGCAGAAGCAGCTGTTGCAGGTGGGGCGCAGGATCTGTACGGGGCTGTGCAGGAGGTCGCCGACGAAGACCGCCCGGTCGTCGCCGGAGGCGAGGCGCAGGACGCTGGAGCCAGGGGTGTGGCCGGGTGCGGACTCCAGGGTGAGGTGTTCGTCGATGCGGTGCGCGCCGTCCCAGAGGACGGCCTGGCCGGAGCGGTGGACGGGCGCGACGCTGTCCTCGTAGATCAGCCGGTCGTCGTGGCGCAGGCCCTTCCCGTACGCGTTGCCGGGTCCGAAGTGGAAGTCGTCGGCCGCCGGGATGAGGTACTCGGCGTTGGGGAAGGTCGGCGCCCACTCCCCGTTGACGTCGCGCGTGTTCCAGCCGACGTGGTCGCCGTGGATGTGGGTGTTGACGACGGTGTCGACGTCCTGCGGGCGGATTCCGGCCCGGGCCAGGCGTTCGAGGAAGTCGCCCTGCCAGTGGTGGAAGCGCGGCGAGCCGGGACGTTCGCGCCCGTTGCCGACTCCGGTGTCGACGAGGACGGTGCGGCCGGCGCTGCGCAGGACCCAGGTCTGCAGAGCCACCACCGCCAGGTCCTGGTCCGGTTGCCAGTGGTCCGGGGCCAGCCAGTCCTCGTTGTCCCTCCAGATGTCCGTGCCGGACTGCGGGACGAGGTCGCGGGCCGGGGCGAACGGTCCTGCCCACTCGGTGATCCGGATGACCTCTACGTCTCCCAGCACGATGCGCCGGGCGTTCTCGCTCTTCATGTCCCCGACCCTAGGAGGGGCTGTTGAGCCCCTCAATGCCTGTTCGGCTCATCGGGATACGGGAGCGTCTCATCTAGTCTGGCCCGATGGACGTGGTGAGCGACGCGATCTCGGCCGTGCGGATCGGGCAGCCCTCCTCGGACCGGGTGCGGGTGGGCGGCCGCTGGTGCACGCGCCTGGCCCCGTACGACGGCGCCGGTTTCCATGTCGTGCTGGAGGGCAGCTGCTGGCTGCTGGCCGACGGGGGCTCGTCCGTGGTGCTGGGTCCCGGTGACGCGGTGCTGCTGCCGCACGGGACGGGGCATGTGATCGCCGACGGTCCCTCGGACGCGGCGGCCGTGGAACGGGCCGTGCCGTTGGAGGCGTTGGCCGGCGGGACGGCGGCTCGGCCGCCGGAGGACGGCTCCGGGGCGGTGGAGATGCTGTGCGGCAAGTACCGGCTCGACCGCAGCCGGGTGCACCCGCTGATGGCGGAGCTGCCGGAGGTGGTGCACCTGCCGAACCGGCCGGGAGCCCATCCCGAACTCCGCGCCGCCATCGGGCTGCTGGGCCGGGAGCTCGACGGGCGGCGGCCGGGCGCCTGTATCGCGGTGCCCAGCCTGCTCGACCTCCTGCTCGTCTACATGGTCCGGTCCTGGATGGACGAGGCCAGCACCGGGGCGTGGCCGGCCGTACTGGGGGACCCGGTGGCGGCCGCCGCCCTGCGGGCACTGCACTCGGACCCGGCCGCAGCGTGGACCAACGAGCGCCTGGCGGCCGAGGCGGGGGTGTCCCGCCCGACTCTGGCGCGGCGGTTCACCGCGCTGGTCGGGCGCCCGCCGATGGCGTACCTCACGTGGTGGCGGCTGAACCTCGCCGCCACCTTGCTCCGGGACACCGCGGACCCGCTGTCGGCGGTGGCCCGCCGGGTTGGGTACGGCACCCCGTACGCGCTGTCGCACGCCTTCAGCCGCGAGTTCGGGACGACTCCGGGGCGGTACCGGGCGCGGGCGGACAGGCCCACCGGGGTGGGTGTCGAACCGGCTTGAACGAAGCGGCGGTCCATCCCGGCAGTACGAGATCACTTGACGTGGGGCTGCCGCTGCGGCTGGCCGGCCGCCGGCCGGACCCCGCCGAGGTACGGGCGGCGCTCGCGCAGGTCGGGCTCGGCGAGCACGGCGGGCACCTGCCCTCCCAGCTGTCCGGCGGCCAGCAGTAGCGCGTGGCCGTCGCACGGGCCCTGATCAGCCGTCCGAAGGTGCTGTTCGCCGACGAGCCGACCGGGGCGCTGGACAGCAGTTCCAGCCGGACCGTGCTGAGGCTGCTGCGCGGTCCGGTCGACGAGCAGGGACAGACCACGATCATGGTCACGCACGACCCGGTGGCCGCCTCGTACGCGGACCGCGTCATCTTCCTCGTCGACGGCCGGGTCACCGACGGGATGCTGGGGCCGACGGCGCAGCGGGTGGCCGAGCACATGGCGCAGCTGGAGGCCGAGCCGGAACCGGCCGCGGAACCCGCCGCGGACACGACCGCGGAGCCCGTCCGGATCGTCGGTGGGCGGTGATCGCCGGGTCACCGAGGAACAGACGGCCGCGATGGCCTCGGCTCGGGCAGGGCGGGGGCGTAGAGCACGGGGGCGCCGGCGGCCTCGTACGCCTGGAGGCGGCGGATGGGCGCCCGCTCGCGGAACCCGTGGAACGGGTGGCCGCCGAGGGCATCGATTCCCCGTTCACCGTCACCGCCCGCGCCGAAAACTTCTTCCAGGGCCGGCCCGACCTCGACGACGACCGGGTCCTCGTCGCGTCCGGAGGAATCTCGGTCCGGCCGGCCGGTGCGTCGCCTCCTCGGCGTGGACTTCTCGCGTCAGATCGCCGCGAACGACTCGTCCCCCTGGGGGATCCGGCCGTGGAGGCGGTCCAGGTAGGTGTGGGCCGGCGGAAGGGTTTCCAGGAGGATCCTCTGCTGCCGCTTGATCCGGGTGAAGTGGTCTTCGGCCCTGAGGAGGGCGTGGGGGTGGTGGGAGAGGGCCGGGGGCGGGCACGCGGTGTGCGGGGTGAGGGCGGTCAGGAGGGCGCGCAGCGGAGCCTCCTCGGGAGTGACGGACAGGCCGGCCCGGTGGGCTTCCACGGTGGCGTGCAGGGTGTCGGAGAGGGGCATGGTGCGCTGCTGGGTCCAGAACGGGCCGTCCGTGCGCGGTGAAGCCGCGTAGCGGAGCTGGGCGAGGCCGAGGGCGTCGCGGTAGTGGGCGGCGGCCGCCCGGTTGAAGCGAGGCGCGGGGACGTCACGGGTGCCGAGGGACGGGAGGTCCCGGATCAGGCGGTCGAGCAGGTCGAGCGTGGCGCCGTGGTCGTCGGCCAGGGGGTCGGTGAACCAGGCGGCCGCACCGAGGGCCACGCAGTTCTTGACCCAGGCGCGCCTGGTGCGGCCGGCGCGGAGGGGGGTGTGGGTCAGTTCCGCGGAGTCGCGGGGCAGGCCCAGTGTCCTGCGCAGGCTCCGGGCGGCCTCGTCCGGGGTGGTCAGGGTGCTCGCGTAGACGAGGCCGGCGCCGCAGCGGCCGCGCAGGGGGCGGCGCCAGGTCCAGCCGTGCGCGAGGGCGGTGGCCGTCGTGTACGGCTCGACCCCGTGCGAGCCGCTGCCCTGCGGGACGGTGAGGGACAGCATGCTGTCGGGGAGGAGGCGGTCGGCCGCGCTGAGGAAGGGTTCGCCGAGGATGCCGGCCAGGAGCCGGCTCTCGTGGCCGGTGCAGTCCAGGAAGAAGTCGGCCGTCAGGTCTCCGCGGGTGGTGCGCAGGGCCGTCAGCATGCCGCTCCCGTCGGTGCGGGCGCCGAGGAGCTCGCCGGTCACCATGCGCACGCCGCACGTCTCCATCGTCTTTCTGCGCAGGAAATGGGTCAGCATGATGGTGTCCGCGTGCCAGCCGTACGGAATCGCCGCTCGGCCGTCCAGCCAGCGGGGGGATTTCCGGGCGTCCATGAGCGGCGGCTCACGGAAGCAGGCGTAGTCGGAGGGTTCGACCGTCCGGCCGGTCCGGCGACGGAGAAGCCAGAAATCGGAGAGAGGGAACCCTTCACAGTCCGGCGGTGTCCCGTCCTGCGGAATGTAGAAATGCTGTTCCCGGCCACCCCAGTTCACATATTTGACGGCTGCGCAGAAGGACGCCGAACTCGCGTGCGTCCATTCGTTCTCGGGAATTCCGAGGCGGTCGAAGAGATCGCTCTGCACCGTCGGCCCGAGGGCCGTGACCCTGCTCGCGGGGCGGTGAGGGGTTTCGAGAACCGTGACACGAACCGTCCCGCGGCAGGCGGAGGCCAGCCGGGCGGCGGCGATCCAGGCGGTGAGGGTGCCGCCTGCGATCACCGCGTCCCTGATGTCGGTGGGTGCGGCCGCGGCCGGGTTCGTGTCCATGGGCGCAATTCCATGTGAATCCTCTGTACGGGATCTGTACGACGCCTGTATCGAGGACGCCGAGTGGACCGGAGAACGAATACAGGGGGTGAGCCGAATCTGTTGGTGCGGGACCTGAACGGGGCCCGACACAAACAGGAGGAATGATGTTCGAGAAGCCCCAGGTCCAGCACCCCCTGGAAATTCTGACGGAGATCGAACGCAGTGCGGCAGTGGACCAGGAACTGCTTCTGCGGGACAGCGGAACGCCGTGGTCGGAGGTTCTCGCGGATTATGTCGACGCGTTGAACGAACTGGCCGCGAAGAGCACCGCGAACGACGGGTACATCGCCACCTACGGCCTGGACGAGGGGCACGCCGGCGGCTGCGGGTGAGTCCGCACACGGGTAAGCGGCCCGGTGGCGGGGACCACCGGGCCGCAGGGGAGCGGGACTTCAGGCCGCCGTGAGGACGCGGGTCCGGCTGAACAGTCTGACCAGCGGCATCAGGCTGTACTGCGGGACGAGGCTGTCGGCGGGCCGGGGTTCCAGGAGGCGGGCGTCGGCCAGCTGGTCCAGGACGTCCTCGGCCTCGTGGACCGGCAGGTCGAGGAGGGCGGCCGCGTCCGGAGGCGTGAAGAGGCGGAGGTCCGTGGCGGTGAGGGCGGCGAACGCCGCGGCGGTGGACGGGTCGAGGGCGGTCAGGGCGTGCCGCAGGCCGGTGGTGACGTCGAGGCTGCCGATGCGCAGTTCGCCGAGCCGGCGGTCCTCGGCGGCGAGGCGGGCGGCGAGGCGGGCGGGCGGCCGGTCGGGACGGGCGGCGAGGCGGGCCGCGGCGATGCGCAGGGCGAGCGGGAGGCGGTCGCAGTATTCGGCGATGCGGGCGACCGCTTCGGGGTCGGCGGCCAGCCGGTCGGGGCCCGCGATCCGGGCGAGGAGACGGGTCGCCTCGGCGGGGGTCATCGAGCCCAGGCGGACCAGGCGGGTGCCTTCGAGGGAGGCGAGGGCCGGGCGTACGCCGGTCACGAGGGTGCGGGTGGCGCCGCCGCCGGGCAGCAGGGGGCGTACCTGGGCGTCGTCGTCCGCGTTGTCGAGGACGATCAGCATGCGGCGGCCTGCGAGGAGCGTGCGGTAGAGCTGGGCGCGCTCGTCGAGGTCGTCGGGGATCCGGCCGGGGGCGGTGCCCAGGGCCAGCAGGAACCAGCCGAGGACCTGGGCGGGGGTGCGGAAAATGCCGTCGGGGGTGCGCAGGTCGGCGTAGAGCTGGCCGTCGGGGAAGGCGGGGCGGGCGTCTTCGGCGGCCCTGAGGGCCAGCGCGGACTTTCCGGTGCCGTGGGCTCCGGTGATGACGACGTCGCGGTGGCTGCCGAGGGCGTCCAGGACCTCGCGGCTCTGGGCCTCCCGGCCCGTGAAGTCGCCCGGCGCGGCCGGCAGCAGAGCCGGGACCGGGCGGGCAGCGCGGCCGGGAACGGCGGAGGCCTCACCGACGGGAGTCCGACCGGCGACGGTCGGACCGACCGGCGCCTGACCGACCGGCGCCTGACCGACCGGCGCCTGACCGACCGGGGCCGGACCCACCGGGGCCGGACCCACCGGCGCCTGACCGACCGGGGCCGGACCCACCGGGGCCGGACCCACCGGGGCCGGACCCACCGGGGCCGGACGCGGCGCGGGCGGCTCGGCCGCGAGGGTGCTCGTCCGGTGTTCGGGGGCGGCGGGGCCCGGCAGGCTGCCGGTGAGGATCTCCTGGTGCAGGGCGCGCAGTTCGGGGCCCGGATCGATGCCGAGTTCGTCGGCGAGGATGCGGCGGCCCTCCTCGTACAGGGAGAGGGCGTCGGCCTGCCGGCCGCAGCGGAACAGTGCGGTCATCAGCTGACCGCGCAGGCGCTCGCGCACGGGGTGCAGGGTGACCTGCCGGGTGAGGCCCGGGACGAGTTCGCCGTGGCGGCCCAGGGCGAGGGCGGCCTCCGTGTGGTGTTCGGTCGCGGCGAGGTGTGCCTCGGTCAGGCGTGGGCCCTCGGCCGCGGCGAGCTGTTCGGTGACGTCGCTGAGGGCGGGGCCGCTCCAGAGGGCGAGCGCCTGGCCGAGGCGGCGTTCGGCGTCGGCGTAGCGGCCCGCGAGGAGGTCGGCGCGGCCGGTCGCGGCGAGTTCGCGGAAGCGGTCCCAGTCGAGGGCGCCGGGGGTGATGTCCATGCGGTAGCCGGCGCCGAGGCGTTCCAGGCCGTGGCCCGGGCCCAGCCGGGTGCGCAGCCGCGATACGTAGGTGTAGAGCTGGCGGGTGCTCGTGGCGGGCGGCTGCCAGCCCCAGAGCAGGGTGGTGAGCCGCTCGTCGGTGATGACCTGTCCCTGGGCGAGGAGCAGGGCGGCGAGCGCGGTGCGCTGTTTGGATCCGTCGAGGGGAACCGGGCGGCCGTCGAGCACGGCGGACACGGGCCCGAGGATCTTGAAGTCCATGGAGTCCCCTCCGTTTCGCGAGCCCGCGCCTGCTCGCGGGCCAACCACCGCGAAACACTAATGACCTGGGGTTTTCTCTCCCTCTCGGATCGATTTCGGTGATCCGAAAGGATTTTGAAAGCGCACGAAAACGGGGGCTCCGTAGCGTTCACGGCGTACCGCAGGGCACCGGCCCACGGCGGACGACGAGGGTCCAGGAGGACACCATGAACCGCGCCGTTCTCTCCACTCGCAAGACCGCCCACACCGCGACGGCCGCTCCGCTGGGCCGGCTGGTGGGGACGGCGGCCCTGCTGCTCGCGGCGGTCGGAGGGGTCGCCGCGAACCAGGGTGTGACGCCATTCGCCGACAGCGCGGCCCCGGGCCTCTCCGCTTCCCCGGCCGTCACGGCCGACGACCCGTGGGTGTGACCCCGGTCCGCGGGGGGACCGCCGTCAGGGCTGGCCGCTCGCGAACAGCCGTCGCAAGCCGTCCGGTTCGCCTTCCGCGAGCGCCACCAGGAACTGCTCCACTCGCTCCCGCCACGCCCGTGCGCCGACCTCGGTGAAGAGGACCGCAGCGCTCTTGAACGTACCCGCGGCGCCGCTCACATCCGAGCGCAGTGCCTGCGCACATCCGAGGACGACCGCTGCCCGGGCCCGGAGGTAGGCGTCGCTGACCTTCTCCGCGGCGTGTACGGCACTGCGGGCGACCGCCTCGGCCTCCTCGACCTTTCCCTGGCGCCACAGCGCCTCCCCCAGGGCGCGCAGCACATGCGTCTCGCCCCTGTGGTCACCACTGCCGAGGACCAGCTCCAGCGCACGCCGGCAGGCCTCCTCGGCGCGCGCCCCGTCGCCCTGGTGGAGCAGCGCCTTCGCCAGCCGGAGCATGCTCTGCGCCTCGCCCCGCACCGACCCGAGTCCTCTGCTTCTGGCCACGGCCTCCGAAGACAGCACCAGGCTCGCCTGGGCGTCCCCCCGTTCCAGTTCGATCTGCGCCAGCAGACCCAGTACATGGGCCTCGGCGTAGGGATCGCCGACCGCGCGGAAGATCTCCAGCGAACGGCGGCCCGTCTCCACCGCCCGGCCCGTGTCTCCGCGATGGCGCTCACACATCGCCAGGTTGCGCAGCACCAGGGCACGCCCCTGGTCCTGGCCCTGCTCCTCGAACAGGGCCAGGGCCAGGCCGAGGCGCTCGTACGCGCTGTCGTGCTCGTACTGGATGATCTCCAAGGTACCGAGCGACTGGAGCATGGCCGCCTCGCCCAGCCGGTCACCGCTGCGGCGGGCGGCCTCCAGGGCCGCTTCGCCGCATTCCCGCCAGTCCTCCAGGTAGTTGCGGTTCTGGAAGAGGGTGACGCTGGTCATCGTCAGCTCCCACGCGTAGCCGGACTCGCCCTCACGGGCAGCCTGCTGCACGAGGCCCGTGATGGATGAGCGCTCGGCCTCGAACCACTCCATGGGGTTCTCCACGAGGGAGTCCACCAGGTGGGCGGGGAGGTCCCGCAGCGGAGCGTCGCCGGGGACAACGGTGTAGTCACCGCCGTAGAGCCGCCGGTGCGCCACCTTGGCGAGCCCGAGCCACACCCCGCAGGCGCGCCGCAGGGCGGCCCGCAGTTCTCCTTCTCCGTCCTCGGCAAGCGCGCATTCGCGAGCGAAGAGGCGGAGAAGGTCCTGGAACCGGTAACGGACGTGGCCGGCGCTGGCGCTGAGGGGTTCGAGGAGCTGGGCGTCGACGAGCTGTTCGATGAGGTCCTCGGCGTCGACCGGGCCGATGTCGAGCAGGGCGGCGCCGGCCCACGCGGAGAACTCGGTGACGTTCAGCGAACCGAGCAGCCGGAACATGCGGGCGGTGTCGGCCGGCAGGTCGCGGTAGCTCAGACGCAGACCGGCCCGTACCCCGCGCGCATCCAGGCTCAGTTCGTCGAGCCTGCGGTGCTGGTCCTCGAGGCGGGAGACGAGCGTGCGGACGGTCCAGTGCGGTTTCGCCGCGAGCCGGGCGGCCGCGATGCGCAGCGCGAGGGGAAGGCGGTCGCACAGTTCGCTCAGCCGGGCGGCGGCCACCGGGTCGCCGGCCAGCCGGTCGTCGCCGGCCACCCGGGAGAGCAGGGTGATCGACTCGTCCTGTGCGAGGGAGCCGAGGTTCAGCGGTACGAGGGCGTAGTCGCCGGCGAGCCGGCTGCTCATGCTGTCGCGGCTGGTGACCAGGACGCAGCAGCCGGACGTGCCGGGCAGGAGGGGGCGTATCTGCTGGAAAGAGCGGGCGTTGTCGAGGACGATCAGGACCCGGCGGCCGTCCAGGACGCTGCGGAAGAGGGCGGTCCGTTCGACCTGGTCGGCGGGGATCTGCGGGCCGGGCACGCCGAGGGCGCGCAGGAAGCGGTCGAGGACGGCGCTGGGCCTGCGCGGTTCCTCCTCCTCGTCGTAGCCGCGCAGGTCGGCGAAGAGCTGCCCGTCGGGAAAGCGGGAGGCGACCTGGTGGGACCAGTGGACGGCGAGCGCGGTCTTGCCGACACCGCCGGGGCCGGTGATGGAGCCGACGGGCGGGGACGAACCGTCGAGCAGGTCCAGCAGCCGGTCGAGGGTGGCGAGGTCCTGGTTGCGGCCGGTGAAGGACGCCGCGGCCGGGGGGAGGTGGGCGGGCACGGTGGTGACGGGGGCGTGCAGGGGGGTGCCGGCGGGAAGGGTGAGCTTCGGGGAGTCGGCGAGGATGTCCTCGTGCAGTTCCTGGACCGCGGGCCCGGGGTCGATGCCGAGCTCCTCGGAGAGCAGGCGTGCGCCGTCGCGGTACGCCTCCAGGGCCTCGGCGCGGCGGCCGGAGCGGTAGTGGGCCAGCATCAGCTGGGCGAGGGCTTGTTCGCGCAGCGGGTTCGTCCGTACGAAGGCGGTGAGCTCCCCGATCAGTTCGCGGTGCCGGCCGAGATCCAGGCGCAGGGCGGTGAGCTGTTCGTACACGTCGAGGCGGAGCTCGGTCAGGCGCTCGGCCTCCGCTTCGACCCGTTCGGCGGTGATGCCGGCGAGGGCGGGGCCGCGCCACATCGCCAGGGCTTCCTCGAAGTGGGTACAGGCCTCCTCGGTACGGCCGCGGCGGGCGGCCTCGCGTCCTTCGGCTGCCCGTTCCTCGAACTCGACGGCGTCGATGCGGTGTTCGCCGGGGTGCAGCAGGTAGCCGGGGTGGCTGGTGACCAGCAGGTCGTCGATGCCGGTCGCGTTCTTGAGGGTCTTGCGCAGGGCGGAGACGCAGATGGCGATCTGGTTGCGCGCGGTGGCGGGCGGGTTGCCGTGCCAGACGGCGTCGGCGAGGGTGTCGACGGAGACGACCCGGCCCGGCGCGAGCAGCAGCATGGACATGAGGGTGCGCTGCCGGGCGCCCTGGAGGGCGACCGGGCGCCCGTCGGCGCTGATGTCCAGTGGCCCCAGGATCCGGAACACCACCTGAAGCACGGCTGCCCTCCCTTACTCAGGCCACGGTCGTACCCGAACGCCCGGTTCGCCTTCACTCTGGGTTACAGGCCGGGGTGGGGCCCCGCAACGACGGCGGCAGCAAACTGCCAGCGGGCCGCTGATCAGTTACCTGCCGCCCACGAGGAGGGGGGCAGCAGCTCGCTGCGGTCCCAGCGGGCGGCCGGCGGCTCGGGCGGGACCGGCTCGGGTGAGCGGGTGGTGAGGACCGTCAGGAGGGCCGCGACGGCGGCGAGTTCCTCCGGGGTGGGACTGCCGTTGATGATCTCGAACAGGGCGGGCGCCAGGGGTCCCTCTAGGGCGGGTGCGGTGGTGCCGGACATGGCTCTCACTCCTTACATCGGGGGGTTTCCGTGCTTGCGCACGGGTGTCACGGCGTGCTTGGTGCGGAGCATGGCGAGGGCGCTGATCAGGGTGGCGCGGGTGTCGGCGGGGTCGATGACGTCGTCGACGAGGCCGCGTTCGGCGGCGTAGTAGGGGTGCATCAGCTCGGCCTTGTACTCCTTGACGAGCTGCTGCCGGGTGGCCGCGGGGTCCTCGGAGGCGGCGATCTGGCGGCGGAAGACCACGTTGGCCGCGCCCTCGGCGCCCATGACGGCGATCTCGTTGGCCGGCCAGGCGAAGGTGAGGTCGGCGCCGATGGACTGGGAGTCCATGACGATGTAGGCGCCGCCGTAGGCCTTGCGCAGGATGAGGGAGATCCTCGGGACGGTGGCGTTGCAGTAGGCGTAGAGGAGTTTGGCGCCGTGCCGGATGATGCCGCCGTGTTCCTGGTCCACGCCCGGCAGGAAGCCGGGTACGTCGACGAGGGTGACGAGCGGGATGGAGAACGCGTCGCAGAGCTGGACGAAGCGTGCCGCCTTCTCCGAGGAGTGGATGTCCAGGACGCCGGCCAGGGACTGGGGCTGGCTGGCGACGATGCCGACGACCTGGCCGCCGAGCCGGGCGAGGGTGGTGATGACGCTGGTGGCCCAGCGCTCGTGGACCTCCATGTGCTCGCCGTCGTCGACGATCTCCGTGATGACCTCGCGCATGTCGTACGGGCGGCTGCCGTCGAGGGGGACGAGGCCGAGGAGGCGCTCGCAGCGGCGGTCGGCGGGGTCGTCGCAGGGGACGGCGGGCGGGGTGGCACGGTTGTTGGCGGGCAGCATCGACAGCAGGTAGCGGACCTCGGCGATGCAGGTCTCCTCGTCGTCGTACGCGAAGTGCGCGACGCCGGAACTCTCGGCGTGCACGTCCGCGCCGCCGAGCCCGTTCTGGGTGATCTCCTCGCCGGTCACCGCACGGACCACGTCCGGCCCGGTGATGAACATCTGCGAGGTCTCGCGGACCATGAACACGAAGTCCGTCAGCGCCGGCGAGTAGGCGGCGCCGCCCGCGCAGGGCCCGAGCATCACCGATATCTGCGGGATGACGCCGGAAGCCTTGGTGTTGCGCTGGAAGATGCCCCCGTACCCGGCGAGCGCCGAGACGCCCTCCTGGATCCGGGCACCCGCACCGTCGTTCAGCGACACCAGCGGAGCACCCGCCGCGATGGCCATGTCCATGATCTTGTGGATCTTCGCCGCGTGGGCCTCGCCCAGCGCCCCGCCGAAGATCCGGAAGTCGTGCGCGTAGACGAAGACCGTCCGCCCCTCGACCGTGCCCCACCCGGTGATCACACCGTCCGTGTACGGCTTCTTCGCCTCCAGGCCGAAGCCGACGGCCCGGTGCCGGCGCAGCTGCTCGACCTCCTTGAAGGAACCCTCGTCCAGCAGGAGCGCGATGCGCTCACGGGCGGTCAGCTTGCCCTTGGCGTGCTGCGCCTCAGTGGCGGCGGGGACGCCGTCGAGGACGTCCTGCCGGATGCGGACGAGTTCGGCGACCCGTTCGGCCATGGTCATGGGGGCTCCCTTGCCGGTTCTGCCGGTCGTGGCGGTATCAGCTGGTGCGGAGGGCGACGTAGTCGCAGAGGGCGAGCAGGGCGCGGCGGGCCGGCAGCGGGGGCAGGCCGGCGAGGGCCGCGCGGGCCCGGTCGAGGCGGCGGTGCATCACGGCCTCGGTCTCGTCGAGCGCGGTGGAGCGCTCGAAGAGCTCCAGGGCGCGTGGCACGCCGGCGGCCGGGACGGGGCCGGCGGCGAGGAGGCCGCGCAGTTCGGCGTCGGCGGGATCGCCGCCTTCGCGGGCGAGCAGGACCGGCAGGCTCTGGACGCCGGCGAGCAGGTCCTTGCCGCGTTCCTTGCCGGTGACCTCGGCCGGGGATCGCAGGTCGAGGAGGTCGTCGGCTATCTGGAAGGCGATGCCGAGCTGTTGACCGCACTCGGTGAGCGCGGCCACGTCGCCCGCGGAGGCCGCGGCCTGGACGGCCCCGATGCCCAGGGACATCGAGAGCAGGGCGGCCGTCTTGCCCTCGGCCACCTTGAAGTAGTGGGTGACCGGGTCCTCGTCGGGGCCGGGGCCGGTCAGTTCGCGCAGCTGGCCCGCGACCAGGCGGCCTGCCGCCTGTGCGTTGAGGTGCACGGCGGCGGAGCCGAGTCCGGCGGCGAGCTGGGCGGCGCGGGCGAGCAGCCAGTCCCCGCCGAGGACGGCGGCGCGCTCGCCCCAGCGGGAGTGGACGCTGGGGACGCCGTGCCGGGTGGCGGCGCCGTCCATCACGTCGTCGTGGTAGAGCGAGGCGATGTGCACGAGTTCGGCGATGGCGGCGGCCTGCGTGATGCCGTGGGCCCAGGGGTCGCCGAATTCGGCGCCGAGCAGGACGAGGAGGGGGCGCAGGCGTTTGCCGCCGGCGTCGGCGAGGTGGCCGGTGAGCGCGGCGACCCGCGGGTCGAGTGCTTCGTGGGCGGTGGCCTGGAGCCATTTCTCGGCGCCGGAAAGGGCTTCGCGCATTCGGGCCTCGAACTCCGGCTCTTCCAGCGCGAGTCGGGTGAGCAGCCGGGCTGCGGGCAGATCGGGCGACACGGGTGCCGCCCCGGCTCCGTACGTTTGTCCAGCCCCCATGGGGAATCCCTCCGCAACACGGCGAACTCTCTGGTTTTCACCTATTCGCACGACAGCTTTCAGCCCGGGCGGACTTCCCTACAACAGCGCTGACATGAAGGTGCCACTACGACCTCGACGCACGGCCGACCAGGGGATCGTCAGCTTCCTGCCAAGTTTTCGGCGGTCCGGTCGGCGCGGAATGGCCGCCGTTACGCTCCCTCACGAAAACTCCGAGGGAAGGCCAGAGGAATTGCGAAACCGAATCACGCTCGCCGCTGTACTCGCCGTCGTCGCCCTGTCCCTGACGGCCGTTCCGGCCGCGGCGGCCGGGACCAGTGCGACGCCTGCCTCACCGGATGCGCGGGCCTGCGGTGAGGTGCGGCTGACCGGATCGCTGCCCGCGCCGCCGGCCGGTATGGCCGTACAGCAGCAGATCACGATCGGGACGGACTGCAAGCCTCGGCTCGGGGAAACGCGGCTGGTACCGGTGGCGTCCGAGGGCGTGTCGAAGACCGCCGGGAGCGCGTCCGTCGCGTCGGCGGCCGACGCCGGCACCGTTCGCCAGTTCAAGAGCTGGAACGAGATGTACGACTGCTGCAACATCCGGATGACCGGCCTCTACACGACGTCGCAGTGGACGACGGACAGCGGCCGGATCACGACGGCGGCCACCGACGCGACGCAGGCGTGGAACCGGGAGCCCTGGAATGCCGGCTGGTCGCTGAAGTCCGCCACGAAGAACACCGACTGCTCCGGCGACTGCGGTGTCTCGCGGACCGAGGCGCACGCCGACTTCACGTACAAGGGAATCTTCGACATTTCCGGGAACGTGTACGCGAACACGCACCACTCCTCCGTGGACCTGAACGCGGACGGCACCGCGACCTGTCGTTTCGACGTGTCGCTGCGGAACACCTTCATCGGATGGAACTGGCAGCGCGGCTGCGCGTGAGCGGCACACGCACGTAAACACCGGGAGGCCGGGCCCAGTCGGGGCCCGGCCTCTTCCCGGTCCGCAGCGCAACGTCGAAATGAGAGTGCGAGGCGGACAACGGCACTGCCGGCTTCATGCCACGGGGACCATCGAGTGGGCAGGCTACTGACAACGGCCCCGCCAATTATCTGCTCCTGACAGCTTGTGGCCAACCGCGGGGGTGCGGTGTGACGTGCGGCGCCACGTCAAGAGCGATCGCTGTCAACAAGCTGTCACCGGAAGGAATTTCGGCGTCCGGGTTTTCTAAACTCGCCGGGATTCCCCCATCCGAGTCCGCTGAAGGAGTCTGCAATGTTACGAGGGATTGGGCGGCTTGCCGTACGCCGCCCATGGCTCACCATCGCCGCCTGGATCGTCGCCACACTGGCCACGATGATGCTGGCTCCGCAACTACCGTCGACTACAGATCAGGCCGAGTTCCTACCGTCGCATTACGAGACGGTGCAGGTCATGAAGGTGGAGGAGCGCGCTTTCCCGCGTGAGGAGCAGCCGGCCGCCACCATTGTCTTCAAGCGTACCGATGGCGGAAATCTTACGGCGGAGGATCAGGCCACCGTATCGAAAGTGGCGGCTGATCTGACGGGAAAGAAATACAGCGAGATCAAGGAGGTCGTGACCGGTCCGCAGATGCTCTCGCCGAACGGCACGATCATGCTGGCCTCGGTCAGTACTTCGGCGGAGAGCGTCTACACCGAGGGCGTGTACGAGTCCGTCAAGCAGATGCGCGTCGACGCCAAGGAGCAGCTCTCCGGCGGAGCGCTGTCGATGGGCATCACCGGCCAGGCGGCCTCGGCGGTGGACTCGATGGAATCGGCCGGTGACACCGACTCCATGATCATGCTGGCCACGCTGGGGCTCATCGTCGTGCTGCTCCTGATCATCTTCCGCAGCCCGCTGATCGCCCTCATGCCGGTGCTCATCATCTCCCTGGTCTTCGCCGTGGCCACCGGGCTGATCGCCACCGCGAGCAAGATCGGCGGGCTGAAGGCCGACGCCTCCGTCTCCTCGATCCTCATCGTGGTGCTGTTCGGCGTCGGCACCGACTACATCCTGTTCCTTCTCTTCCGCTACCGGGAGCAGCTGCGCACCGGCGTGCCGGCGCGGCAGGCCATGGCGCAGGCCGTGGAACGGGTCGGCGAGACCATCGCCTCAGCGGCGGGTGCGGTGATCGTGGCCTTCCTCGCGCTGCTGCTCTCGTCCATGGGCATGCTGCGGACCATGGGCCCGGCGCTCGCCATCTCCGTGGGCGTCACCGCGGTCGCCTCCCTCACCCTCGTGCCCGCGGTGTTCGCCCTGCTGGGCACCAAGGCGTTCTGGCCGTCCAAGGCGTGGCAGCGCGAGCCGAAGAACGCCCTGTCGCACCGCACCGCCCGGCTCGTCTCCCAGCGTCCCGGCGTGGTCGCGGCGGTGTCCGGCGGCATCCTGATCGCCCTGACCGTCGGCCTGTTCGGCTTCCGGGCCGAGTACGACTCCAACAGCTCGCTGCCCAAGCACCTGGAGTCCGTGCAGGCCCAGGACGACCTCGCGCGCGGGTTCGCCGCGGGTGCCACCGAGCCGACGCTGGTCTACGTGGAGGACCGGGCCGGCAAGGCGATCCCCGAGGCGGCGCTGAAGACCTTCGGTGAGCGGATCGGGCAGGTCCAGGGCGTCGGGCCGGTCTCCCCGCCCCGGGTGAGCCCGGACGGCTCGGTGGCCCAGTTCAGCGTGGTGCTCGACCACAAGCCGGCCGCGGACGAGGCGCTCGCCCTGGTCGAGGGGCCGCTGCGGGACGCCGTCCACAGCGCGGCGCCCGAGGGCACCAGGGGTCTGGTCGGCGGCTCGACCGCGCTGCTCGCCGACATCAGGGACGCCGTCAACCGCGACTACTCCGTGGTGTTCCCGGCGGCGGGCATCGCCATCATGATCATCCTGGGTCTGCTGCTGCGCAGCGTCGTGGCGCCCTGGTACCTGATGGCCGCGGTCGGCCTCGGGTTCAGCGCCACCCTCGGTGCGACGGTGGTGCTCTTCCAGAACGTGCGGGGCCAGCACGGCCTGCTGTTCATGCTGCCGGTGATGGTCTACCTGTTCGTGGTGGCCATCGGCACCGACTACAACATCCTGATGGTCGCCCGGCTGCGGGAGGAGGCCGCCCGGGGCCGGGAGCCGAAGGAGGCGACCCGGCTCGCGGTCGCCCACTCGATGCCGACCGTCGCCACGGCCGGCCTCATCCTGGCCGGCACCTTCGGCGTGCTGATGCTGGCGCAGAACTCGATGCTGCAGCAGATGGGCTTCGCCGTGTCCTTCGGCATCCTGCTCACGGCCTTCGTGATGGCGGTGCTGCTGGTGCCGGCGGTGACCACGCTGCTGGGTCACCGGGCCTGGCTGCCGGGCCGCCCGAAGAGCGGCCGCGGGGAGCCGGCCGCCGACGGCATCACCGTGCAGGAGCCGGAGCGCGAGCCGGCCAGCCGCAGGTAGACACCCCTCTCGCGCGGCCGGCGGCCGCGCGATGGGCAGTACGGGAGTCCGGGCGCCGCGCCCGGGCTCCCGTTTCCTTCGTCGGCGTGTCGTCGTCGGTACGCCGGCACCGGCCGGCCCGCAGCCCGTGCGTTGAGGTGGTCGGGGCGCGCTCGCCCCAGCCGGCGTGGACGTCAGGAACGGCGTGCCGGGTGGCGGCGCCGTCCCTCACGTCGTCGTGGTGGAGCGAGGCGATGTGCGCGAGTTCGGCGATGGCGGCGGCCTGCGCGACGCCGTGGGCCCACCAGGAGGCCGGCCGGTTACCACCGGCCGACCGTCCCGTCGTGTCCGGAGGCGTGCGCCACGGACGACAGGCCGGGCGGGTCCTCGCGCAGGTGCCGGGCCACGGCGGACGCCGCCTCGTTGTCAGGGAGTACGGAGAAGAACGGTGCGCCGTGAGCTCCTGCGGAGAGAACCGGTATTACAGCCAGCCGCGAATGCCCTTCCAGTCCCGGTAGCCGGTCGGGAGGCCCATTCCGGTGTCGGCACGGAAAGAGCCGGCGGCGGCGAAAACGAGGGTCTCGCATATCTTTTCGAACATGGCTTGTTTCCAGCAGGACGACAAGCCTGCCGGGAAAGGGCGTGCGCGCTCCCCGGCCGGCCGGATTTCGTTACAGCAGATGACGGTGGCGGCGGCGGTAGGAGTAGGTGACGAGCCCCAGCAACGGCCCCCAGAGGAACGCCGGCAGGTAGCACAGGACCATCACCGTGGAGGAAGTACCGCTGAGGTGCCCGTCGTCCTTGACCCCGATGAGGACCTGGAGCATCACCACCGCGATGATCGCGGTCAGTGCCACCGTCCCGAAGGTCGCCGGGATCAGTGCGGCCCGGGGTGGGACGTCCCGTCCGCCGAAGAACGGCACCCATCGCGGCATCCGCTCGCCCCAGGGCCTGACCAGACCGATCGTGAGCAGGGCCAGGCACTCGATGAGGAGGGCGAGACCGATGACGTACGCCATTCCCCAGCCGGGAATGGCGTACTCCTCGCGCAGAACCTCTTTCGAGTAACCCACCGGGATACCAAGGGCCATGGCGACCCTCCAGAGACCGGACGGCAGCGTTGACAGTGGCGCCGCGTGAGCCGCCCACACCGCCCACCGGGGCGGCGGCGGAACCGAACGGACCCTGGAATCAGGGGAATTCATCTCGACAGTCACATGGCCATTCTCCCAAGCGATCACGAGTTCCGCATCAGCCCCTGGACGCAGCGGCCTCCTCCGGCAGGATGAGCGGCCGCACTCCGAAACGTCCGGTGGCATAAAGCTGCCGACCTTTCGGACGCACGGCCGGCTGCCGAGCGGAGTCGACTTCCTCATGTGTCAGCAAGTTGCCCGGCGGCCCGGGCGAAACCGTCTCGCGGCCGTTACCGAAGACACCGGATGAGACTATGACCACACCGATACGTGGGGACCCGAATGAAAACGGCTGTTCTTCTGCCCTTGGCAGTACTCACCATCTCCATGGTTCTGATCGGAGTCACCGTCGGAGCCAGACGCCTTCTCGGCATCCGGCTCGGCAAGGCCCGCGCGATGCTGACGGCCGCGGTGGGACTGCTCGCCGCCACTGTCATAGGTATGGCGATGAAGGACCAGCAGCACTACGCAGCGCTGGCCACCGTCCAGTTCGGGTCCGCGCTGCTGGTCGCCATGGGCTTCCTCGCCTTCACCGAAGTGGTTTTCCCCCGCGGCACATGGGCAGGGGTGGCCCGGTGGCCCACGGCCCTGCGCCGCCGCGCAGCCCGCAGCCGCCGATACGCCCAGCTCAGCCGGATCGCCGTGCGGCACGGACTGGGGCAGTTCCTGCGCGGCCGGGCCAGGCGCGGTCCGGCCGCGGAGGAGGAACGCAGGCGGCTCGCACCCTCGCTCCGCAAGGCGCTCGAGGACGCCGGGGTCACGTTCGTCAAAATGGGCCAGGTGCTGTCGACGCGGTACGACCTGCTGCCGCCCGAGTTCATCGCCGAGCTGAGCAAACTGCAACACCAGGCGACACCGGACCCCTGGGAGGACGTGCGCCTACTGCTCCAGGAGGAACTGGGCGCCGATCCGTACGAGGTGTTCGCCGAGTTCGAGCAGCAACCGCTGGCAGCCGGCTCCATCGCCCAGGTGCACCGCGCCCGCCTGAAGGACGGCACGCAGGTGGTCGTGAAGATCCAGCGGCCGAGCAGTCACTCCGTCGTCGTCGACGACCTCGACATCCTGCTGCGGTTCGCCGACAAGATGCAGCAGCGCACCGAGTGGGGCCGGAGCGTGGGCGCCCTCACGCTCGCCGAGGGGTTCGCCGCCTCGCTCCAGGAAGAGCTGGACTTCCGCATCGAGGCACAGAACATGACCAGCGTGGCCACGTCCATCGCACAGGCGGGGGCGGACCGGGCCGTGCGGCTGCCCACCATCTACGAATCGCTGACCACCGAGCGCATTCTGGTCAGCGAATGGCTCGACGGCATCCCCTTGAACAGTGCGCGCGCAGCGGTCGCGGAGCAAGGTCTCGACCCGGAACAGCTGGCCGGACAGATGCTGGGGTGTCTGCTGGATCAGATCATGGTCGGTGGGGTGTTCCACGCGGATCCGCACCCGGGGAACATCCTGCTCCTGCGGGACGGCCGGCTGGGACTGCTCGACTTCGGCTCGGTGGGACGTATCGACCGGGCTTTCCGCTCGACACTGCGCAACATGCTCATCGCCCTGCACCGCAACGATCCGGCGGCGCTGTGCGACGCGCTGCTGGAGCTGGTCTCGTACCCCGACGACCTCGACGAGCGCAAGCTGGAGCGGGCCCTGGGGCAGTTCCTCGCCCGGCACTTCGCGCCGGGCCTGCGCCCGGACCGGGAGATGTTCACGGACCTGTTCCTCATGGTGTCGCGGCACGGGCTGCGCATACCACCGGAGATCGCGGCGGTTTTCCGCGCCCTGGCCACCATGGAGGGATCTCTGGAGCGGCTCGTCCCGCAGTTCGACATCATCGCCGGAGCACGGACCTATGCCGTGGCCCTGCACACGGAGAAGCTCCGGCCCGACGCGATGGTCAGAACGTTCGTGGACGAAGTGATCGGTCTGGCGCCCATACTGCGCAGGATTCCCCGGCGGATCGAGCGCATCGGCACCGCGATCGAGAACGGCCAGCTGGGTGTGAAGGTCCGGCTGCTCGCCGATCCGCGGGACCGGAAGTTCGTCCGCACCCTCGTGCACGAGACACTGCTGACCGTGTTGTCATGCGCCATCGGACTGATGGCCGTGCTGCTGGTGCGCACGTCCGGCGGGCCGCACATCAGCCCCACCCTCGGTCTGTTCCAGCTGATCGGCTACAACATGATGGTGGTGAGCGCCGTGTTGGTGCTGCGCACCCTGTTCACCATCTTCAGATCGCAACGCTGACCGGTTCCCGCTCCTGCCGGCACCGCGGAAACGACGCGTCCTGGCCCCCTCGTGGGAGGGTGCCAGGACGCGTCGCGCGGAAGGGGGAGGGGAAGGGTCAGCGGGAGGCTGCCGCCCGCTGGTACGCGCGGTTCGCGAGCGGGATCACGGCGGCCAGGAGGACGGCGGTGACCAGCAGCGCGGCGGGGAGGGGGTGCTGGGCGGGCAGTGCGTCGCTCGCCGGGCCCGCAGTGTTGCCGAACAGCTCCCGGGAGGCGGAGACGATCGTGCTGATCGGATTCCACTCGGCGATGGTGCTCAGCCAGCCCGGCAGCCCCTGGAGCGGGATGAACGCATTGGAGAGGAACGCGAGCGGCATGATGATGATGCTGGACAGGGCGCTCACGGTCTCGGGGCTGCGCAGGACCAGCCCCAGCAGCGCGCCGAGCCACGACAGTGCGAAGCCCGTCAGGATGAGCAGCGCGAAGGCGGCAAGGGCCTTGAGTGCGCCTTCGTGCACGCGCCAGCCGATGGCGTACCCGACACCGGCCATCACCGCACACGTCCAGGTGGCCAGTACTGCGTCCGAGACGGTCCGGCCGAGCAGGACCGAGGAACGGGAGATCGGCAGGGAACGGAAGCGGTCCACGATCCCGTTGTTGAGGTCCCCCGCGACGCCGAGCGCGGTGGTGGAGATGTTGCTGAGCATCACCTGCGCGAAGATGCCGGCCATGATGTATTCCTGGTAACTCTGGTTCCCGGGAACTTCCATCGCGCTGCCGAAGAGGTAGCCGAACACCACGACGAATGCCACCGGCAGAATCGTGATGCCGATCAACTGCTCCGGCATCCTCCTGATGTGCCGCATGTGCCGGCCCACCAAGGCGAAGGAGTCACTGATCGTCTCGGTCATGCCGGCTGCACTTCCTTCTGCTTCTCGGCCTGCTCCTCGGACGGGGCGCCGGGGCCGGGCGTGATGGTGGGCTGCCCGGTGAGGGCCAGGAACACGTCGTCGAGAGAGGAGCGGCGTACCGCGAAGTCCACCGGCTCGACTCCGGCGGCCTCGAGCTCCGCGGAGACGGTGGCGATGACCTTGATGCCGCCGGTCAGCGCGACGGACACGGTCCTGCTCTCCTCGTCCACCACTGGTCGCTCCACGCCGGTCGCTGCCAGCGCGCGGGTGACGGCGGGCAGGTCGGCGGTGTCGGCGACGGACACCTCGATCCGGTCGCCGCCCACCTTCCGCTTGAGCTCGTCCGGTGTGCCGTCCGCGATCAGACGGCCCTTGTCGATCACCGCGACGCGGTGGGCGAGCTGGTCGGCCTCTTCCAGGTACTGGGTGGTGAGCAGCACCGTCACGCCGCTGTCCACCTGCTCCCTGACCATGCGCCACAGGGTGAGCCGACTGGTCAGGTCGAGACCGGTGGTCGGCTCGTCGAGGAACAACACGGGTGGGCGGCCGACCAGGCTCGCCGCGAGGTCCAGTCGCCTGCGCATACCCCCGGAGTAGTTCTTGGCCGGCTTGTCCGCGGCGTCGGTGAGCTCGAACTGTTCCAGGAGCTCGGCCGCGCGGGTCCGGGCCGTGCGGCGGCCCTGGTGCAGCAGCACGCCGATGAGTTCGAGGTTCTCCCGGCCGGTGAGCCGTTCGTCCACCGCCGCGTACTGGCCCGTGAGGCCGATGCGCTTGCGCACCTCTCCGGGCTTGGCCACCACGTCGAAGCCCGCCACGGTGGCCCGGCCCGTGTCGGGGGTGAGCAGGGTGGACAGGATGCGTACGGTCGTCGTCTTGCCCGCACCGTTCGGACCGAGCACGCCGAGGACCGTGCCTTGCGGCACGGAAAGGCTGACGTCGTCCAGCGCCTGGAAATCACCGTATTTCTTCGACAGTCCTTCAGCTGTAACAGCTGCTTCCATGAAGTCACTTCCGTTCGGACCGAGGGGTATGCGTTGCCCAGAATTGCAAGTGGACTGCGTGGCCCAGGCAGCCCACAAGGCCGGTTGCAGCAAGCTGTCAACCGGCCTTGCGACTCAATTCAGTTCGAGGAGCTTCTGCTGAATGATCCGCGCGATCGTGGCAGCCGGTTCGGGCTGCAGCAGATTCTGGTGATCGGCTCCGACCGGGTGCGCATCGATGGGCCCGGTGACGTACGCGCGCATTCCTGCGACGGAATGCGCGATCCGCTCGTCGGTCTTCTCCGGCTCGGTGACCGCGACGAACAGCAGCAGATCGCCGTCGAACCTGTCCGGTCGGAACTGGTCGGCGAGCTTGTGGTTGCCGACGGCCACGTTCACGAACGCGGAGACGTGGTGTTCCTCCAGGCTGCCCAGTGCGCTGTTGCGGCTGCGGATCTCCGCCATCGCCTCGGCATGGCCGACGGGCCGGTCGCCGAGCTGGTCGATGTCGTAGCCGACGAAGTCCAGCAGGGTGCGCAGGACGTCGTTCTCGGTGGGCGGCACATACCCCTGCTTCCAGTCGCCGAGCAGCGGCGGCTGGTCGATGTTGACGAGCAGCGCCACCTCTTCGCCCGCGCTCTGGAGCTGGGTCGCCATCACATGGGCGACCAGGGCGCCGAAGGACCAGCCCACCAGATGGTAGGGGCCGGACGGCTGAACCCGGCGGATCTGCTCGACGTAGTCGGCGGCGATCGCCTCCATGGACTCGGGTATGTGGCCGGGCTCGCTGAATCCGCGGGCCTGAAGGGCGTAGATGGGGTGATCGGCTCGGATGTTCTTGAGGAACTCGGAGAACGGCCAGCCGAGGCCGCCGGCACCGTGCACGCAGAACAGCGGAGGCTTGTCGCCGCCCGCCCGGATGGGCAGCAACACCTCGAAGCCGTCACCGGTGTCGGTGCCGAGCTGCTCCACGAGGGCCGCCACCGTCGGCGTCTCGAAGATCGCACGGTTGCTGATCTTCTCGCCGAGCACCGAGCGAATACGGCCGACGAGCTGGATGGAGATGATGCTGTCGCCGCCGAGTTCGAAGAAGTTGTCGTCGATGCCGACCCTTTCGACCTTGAGGAGCTCGGCGAACAGACCGCAGAGCACCTCCTCGCGAGGGTTGCGGGCCGAGCGGCTGTCGCCGGCGGTGCCGTATTCGGGGGCGGGCAGCGCCCGGCGGTCCAGTTTGGCGTTGACGGTGACAGGCAGGGCCTCCAGCGTGACGAAGGCCGCCGGAATCATGTAGGCGGGCAGCTTGGCCCCGATGTGGGCACGCAGCTCCGCCGTGTCCAGGGAGCCGGCCCTGGCGACGGGCACTACGTAGGCGACGAGCCGCTTGTCACCGGCCCGGTCCTCGCGCACGACGACCGCGCTGACGACGACGTCCGGGTGGGCGGTCAGGACCGCCTCGATCTCACCGAGTTCGATCCGGAAGCCGCGCAGTTGCACCTGGTGGTCGGCGCGGCCCAGGTACTCCAGCATCCCGTCGGTGGTCCAGCGGACCAGGTCGCCGGTGCGGTACATCCGGCTGCCCGGCGTCCCGTACGGGTCGGCGACGAACCGCTCCGCGGTCAGGGCCGGCCGCTTGCGGTAGCCGCGGGTCAGGCCGGTGCCCGCCAGGTACAGCTCGCCCGGGACGCCGGGCGGCACCGGCCGCAGGCCGGCGTCCAGGACCAGGGCCCGAGTGCCCGGGTTGGGCGTTCCGATGGGCGGGTTGGCCTGGCCGCCGGTCAGATGGCTGGTGGTGGAGATGACGGTGGTCTCGGTGGGACCGTAGACGTTGACGAGGCGCCGGCCCGAGGCCCAGCGGTCGGCGAGTTCGGCCGAGGTGGCCTCGCCGCCCACGATCAGGGTGCGCAGGTCCGGGTACTCGCCCGTCGGAACGCTGGCGAGGGCGGCCGGCGGGATCATGGTGTGCGAGATCCGCTGGGACACCAGGACCTCGCCGAGGGCTTCCCCGGCCAGCGGGCCGGGCGGAGGCACCACGAGCGCGCCGCCCGAGCGGTAGGCCATGACGAGCTCCAGCACGGAGGCGTCGAAGCTGGGCGAGGCGAAGAGCAGCACCCGGGCCTCGGCATCGGGTGCCAGCCGCTCCATCTCGGCCTCGGCGAGAGCCGCCAGGCCCTGGTGGGTGACCACCACGCCCTTGGGACGGCCGGTGGACCCGGAGGTGTAGATGACGTACGCAGCGTTCGCGACGTCGACCGGGGCGAGCCGGTCGGTATCGGTCAGCTTCGAGGCGTCGGCATCCTCCGGCAGGCTCCGCTCCAGTGAGTCGTCCCTGATCACCACGACGGGGTCGGCGTCCTCGAGCATGTACGCGATCCGATCGGCCGGGTAGTCCGGGTCGACCGGCAGGTAGGCGCCGCCCGCCTTCAGCACCGCCAGCTGCGACACCACGATGTCCACCGAACGCGGCAGCACCAGTGCCACGATCTTCTCCGGGCCCACGCCCCGCTCGACCAGCGCCCTGGCCAGCCGGTTGGAGCGTGCGTCGAGCTCCGCGTACGTGAGTTCCACGTCCGGGGAGACGACGGCCACGGCGTCCGGTGTGCGGGCCGCCTGGGTCTCGAAGAGTTCCGCGAACGTCACCGGGGCGACGCCGGCCGGTGCTCCGGTCCACTCCTTGGTGACCTGCCACCGCTCCGCCTCGGTCAGCAGGTCGACTGCGGTGATCGGAAGGTCCGGATCGGCGGCGACCGCCTCCAGCAGACGGACGAACCGCCCTGCGATGCGCTCTGCCGTCGACCGGTCGAAGAGGTCGACCGCGTATTCCAGCCCGGCGGCGACACCGGCCGGGCTGCCGTCCTCGGCGAACTGCTCGCTCAGCTGGAAGGAGAGGTCGAACTTCGCCGCGTCCAGCCCCACGTTCGACGGGGTGATGCGCAGGCCGTCCAGGTCGAGGGCGGCGGCGGCGTTGTTCTGGAAGGCGAGCATCACCTGGAACAGGGGGTGGCGGGCGAGGGACCGGGCGGGGTTGAGGACCTCCACGAGCCGCTCGAACGGCACGTCCTGGTTGGCGTATGCAGCCAGGTCCGTCTCCCGTACCCGGGCCACCAGCTCGCGGAAGGTGGGGTCACCCGACACATCCGTACGCAGCACCAGTGTGTTGACGAAGAACCCGACCAGGTCGTCCAGCGCCTCGTCCGTACGGCCGGCGATCACACTGCCGAGGGGAATGTCCTCCCCGGCACCGAGCCGCGACAACAGCGTGGCGAGCGCCGCCTGCACCACCATGAACACACTCGCCCGGCTCTCCCGGGCCAGGTCGACCAGACGACCGTGGGCCTCCGCGGACAGCGAGAACTCGAGGTCCTCTCCGCGGTGGCTCATCTCCGCCGGGCGGGGCCGGTCGGTGGGCAGGGTCAGCTCCTCGGGCAGCCCGGCCAGGGTGTGCCGCCAGTGGTCGACCTGGCGGGCCAGCTCGCTGCCGGCGTCGTTCTCGTCGCCCAGGACCTCCTGCTGCCAGAGGGTGTAGTCGGCGTACTGCACCGGCAGCG
>NZ_JBEZLW010000054.1:0-44695 GCF_040652395.1 Streptomyces sp. NPDC048269 | reverse complement strand
CGGGGGGCGGGGCGGCCGGACCGGCCGCTACCGGGTCAGCAGGGTGCCCGCGACCGAGGCCGGGACCGGCGCCAGGCCGGCCGGGCGGGTGGTGAAGGCGCCCCGGCCCTGGGTGCGCCCGCGCAGCCGGGACGCGTACCCGAAGAGCTCGGCCAGCGGCACGGCCGCGGTGATCACCGCGCTGCCGGACTCGGACGTGGACCCCGAGACCCGGCCGCGGCGCGCCGCGAGATCACCGAGCACTCCGCCCACACCGTCTTCCGGAACCGTCACCGTGACCTCCACGACGGGCTCCAGCAGCTCCATCGTGCTGAGGCGCAGCGCCTCGCGCAGCGCGAACCGGCCCGCCGCCCGGAACGCCATCTCCGAAGAGTCCTTGGAGTGCGTCGCCCCGTCGGTGAGCGTGACGCGGAGCCCCGTCACCGGGAAGCCCCCGAGGGGGCCCTCCGTGAGGGCGTCCCGGCAGCCCGCCTCCACGGCGCGCGCGTACTCCTGCGGCACGCGGCCGCCGACGACCGCCGACCGGAACTCGAAGCCCACCTCCTCCAACGGCTCGACATCGATGACGACGTGCGCGAACTGGCCCGCGCCACCGTCCTGTTTGACATGCCGGTGGACGAGCCCGCTCACCCCGCGTACGACGGTCTCCCGGTACGAGACCTGCGGCCGCCCGACGACGACCTCCACCCCGTGGCCGCTGCGGATCTTCTCCACCGCGACCTCCAGGTGGAGTTCACCCATCCCCGACAGCACGGTCTGCCCGGTTTCCGGGTCGGACCGCACCACCAGCGACGGATCCTCCTCGGCGAGCCGCGCCAGCGCGGCCGAGAGGCGCCCGGTGTCGGAGCTGCGGCGGGCCTCGACCGCCACCGAAACCACCGGATCGGCCACCGAGGGCGGTTCGAGGACCACGGGCGCGCCCGGCGCGCACAGGGTCGAGCCCGCCCGGGCCGCCTTCAGCCCGATCACGGCGACGATGTCACCGGCGACCGCCTGCTCCCGCTCCTCGTGCCGGTCGGCCTGCACCCGCAGGATCCGGCCGACCCGCTCCGTACGGCCCGTGCCGGAGTCCAGCACGGACTCGCCCTTGTGGAGCGTGCCCGCGTAGACGCGCAGGTAGGTGAGCCGGCCGGTCGCCGTCGCCGTCACCTTGAAGGCGAGGGCCGCGAACGGCTCCGCCGGATCGGGCGCGCGCTCCTGCTCCGTGCCGTCGGCCGCGCCGCGTACCGGCGGCATGTCGGCGGGCGACGGCAGGTACGCCAGGACCGCGTCCAGCAGCGGCTCGACACCGCGGTTGCGGTACGCCGAGCCGCACAGCACCACGACGCCGTCCCCGCGGAGCGTCAGCTCCCGCAGGGCGCGGGCCAGGGTCCGTTCGGTCAGTGCCGACGTCGCGCAGAACTCCTCCAGGGCGTCCGCGTGGAGCTCGGCCACCGTCTCCTCCAGGAGCCGGCGGCGCCGGTCCGCCTCCTCGCGCAGCGGCTCGGGTACCGGCCCCGTCTCGTACGAGTCGTGGCCGGCGCGCCAGAGCAGCGCGCGCATCCCCAGCAGGTCGACGACGCCGGTGAAGGCGTCCTCGCTCCCGATGGGCAGCTGGACCACCAGGGGAACCGCGCCCAGCCGCTCCCGGATCGAGGCGACGGCCGTGTCGAGGTCGGCGCCCGCCCGGTCCAGCTTGTTGACGAAGGCGATCCGCGGCACGCCGTGCCGGTCTGCCTGCCGCCACACGGACTCGCTCTGCGGCTCGACTCCGGCGACGGCGTCGAACACCGCGACGGCCCCGTCCAGCACCCGCAGGGACCGTTCGACCTCGTCGGAGAAGTCGACATGGCCCGGAGTGTCGATCAGGTTGACGCGGTGTCCTTTCCAGGTGCAGCTGACGGCCGCGGCGAAGATGGTGATGCCCCGGTCGCGTTCCTGGGCGTCGAAGTCGGTGACGGTCGTACCGTCGTGCACCTCGCCCCGCTTGTGGATGGCACCGGTCGCGAACAGGATGCGCTCGGTGATCGTGGTCTTGCCGGCGTCGACGTGGGCGAGGATGCCCAGGTTCCGGATGGCGGTGGTGGCGGGGGAAGTGGTGGCGAGAGGTCGCCGGCTGGTGCGCATGGCCCGAGGCCTTTCGAATGATTTCGAAGATGAGCAAGAGGGCAGCGCGATTCCCGGACGCGGTCCCGCCCCGCCCCGCGCGGCCGTGCCGCCGTCTGTCCGGGCAGGCCCGGGCGGACGGCGTAAAGGAAGCGGGGGAGAAGGGAACTAACAGTGCGTCACGGGCATACGGTGACGGCCGCGCAGCCGGCACCGCGCGCCGTGAGACACCGGGATCACGTCGTACCGGGACGGGGGAGCGACGGCGGCCGCGGTGCGGTGGATGCACATGGCCCGGCTCCCCTTCTCTTGTCTTCACTCGGCATGAGGCGTGCGACACCGCCCTGTCGGCGGCGCGTACGGCGAGTGTAGTGAGCGGGTCCGGTCGAGGGCACGGCATTTTCCGCGGCCCGGAAGCCGCGCCCAGACCATTACAAATGGGCATACTCCGGTCAGGAGGACCAGATTCTCGGCTGCAAGGGGGTGCGTCATGGCGCGGGTGTGTGTCGACGGTGACGATCTGGTGGTCCGGTTGGCCTGGTGGGAGAGGCCGGTGGCTCGGCGCGGTGACGTACGGGTCCCGCTGGCGAGCTTGACCCGCGTCGGGACCACGAGGGACTGGTGGCGCGCCCTGCGCGGAGTACGGGCTCGGGGCACGCTCGTTCCCGGCGCGCTGTGCCTGGGGAGGTGGCGGCACGCCACCGGCGAAGACTTCGTGGCGGTCCGGCGTACGCACCCGGACGTCGTCTTCGTCGACCTGCGGCCGCCGTCGCCCTTCGCCCGGATCACCGTCAGCGGCCCGCACTCCGAGCGCGTGGCCGCGACCGTGCGGGAGGCCATGGCAAGACCGAGGGCCCGGGGGTGATGGTCTCCCCGGGCCCTGGGCCGCGTACACCGCGGGGGACGCGGGGGACGCGGGTGTGTATCTGCGACATCCAGAGAAACGATCCGCCACCGGTGGGGTTACGGGGTAGGCAGCACCGGATCCGCGTGGCGTGACGACCCGGACGCGGAGAGTGTGCGAAGAAAGGAGTCATGGGCGAGAAGAAGACGATCACGGTGTTCGGTGCGACCGGCGCGCAGGGCGGTGGCCTGGTACGGGCGATCCTGGCGGATCGGGAGGGCGACTTCGCGGTGCGGGCGGTGACCCGCCGCGCGGACTCCGAGAAGGCCCGGGAGCTGGAACGGCTCGGGGTGCAGGTGATCCAGGCCGACATGGACGACGAGGCGAGCCTGGGACCGGCCTTCGAGCACGCGTACGGCGCCTACCTGGTCACCGACTTCTGGGACCACATGTCCGCCGAGCGGGAGAAGGCCCAGGCGCTGGCGCTCGCCCAGGCCGCGTCGCATGCCGGGGTCCAGCACGCGATCTGGTCCACGCTGGAAGACACGCGCGAGTGCATCCCGCTGGAGGACACGCGGATGCCCACGCTCCAGGAGCACTACAAGGTGCCGCACTTCGACGGCAAGGCGGAGGCCGACCGGTACTTCACCGAGGCGGGCGTACCGACGACCTTCCTGCGGTCCACGTTCTACTGGGAGAACCTGCTCGGCATGTTCTCCCCGCAGCGCGCGGAGGACGGCGCCTTCGAGCTGGTCCTCCCGATGGGCGACAGCAGGCTCTCCGGCATCGCGGTGGACGACATCGGCAAGACCGCACTGGCCGTTTTCAAGCGCGACACCGACCTCATCGCCGCCACCGTCAGCATCGCCGGTGAGCACCTCAAGGTCGCCGACATGGCGTCGGCGCTCTCGGAAGCCCTCGGCCAGACCGTGCGGTACCGACCGGTCACCGCGGGCGCGTTCCGGGCGCTGGGCTTCCCGGGCGCCGACGAGGCCGGGAACATGTTCCAGTTCTACGCCGACTGCGAGGACCACTTCACCGCGGCCCGCGACCTCATCGCCGTCCGCGAGCTCAATCCCGCGCTCCAGGACTTCCGGACCTGGCTGGCCGCCCATGGAGAGGAGCTGCGCGCCGCGTGGGCGTGATGCCCGGCCGTAGCGCGTGGGTGTTGATGCCCGGGACCACCGGGGCGACCTGGGGGACGCTCGGCAACTGGCGGTCCTGCGCAAGGCCAGCCTGGTGACCAGCCGCCGTGAGGGCTCCCACGTCCACTACGCGCTCACCAGCCCCCGGACCGCCGAGCTGCTGCGGGTCGCCCGCAGCATCCTCTCCGGCGTCCTGGAAGACCGGGCCGGACTCCTCGCCGACCCTGCGCGCCGCGGGGCCGCCGCGGGGTTGAGTCTCCCGTAGGGGGAGACGGCAAGGTGGGGGCATGGACAGCGACGCGCTCTACTCCATCGGGGAACTGGCCCGGCGGACCGGCCTGACGGTGAAGACCGTCCGGTTCTACTCCGACGAGGGGATCGTGCCGCCGACCGAACGGAGCCCGGCGGGCTACCGGCTGTACGACGTCGACGCGCTCGCCCGGCTGGACCTGGCCCGGACGCTGCGCGATCTCGGGCTCGACCTGGACACCGTACGGAAGGTACTGGACCAGGAGGTCTCGGTACCGGACGTCGCGCGGGCCCATGCCGACGCCCTGGACGTCCAGATCCAGACCCTTCGCCTGCGCCGGGCAGTACTGCGAGCAGTCGCCCGACGCGGCCCCACCCCCATGGAGTTGAACCTCATGCACCGACTCGCCAAGCTCTCGGAGGCCGAACGGCACCGGCTGGTCACCGACTTCGTCGACGACACCTTCGGCAGCCTGGACGCCAACCCCGAGTTCGTGGCCCTGATGCGATCGGCCATGCCCGTGCTCCCCGGGGACCCCACGCCCGAACAGGTCGAGGCCTGGGTGGAACTCGCCGAACTCTGCCAGGACACCGGCTTCCGTGAGGCCGTACGCCGCATGGCCGAGTACCAGGCACAAGAGCGCTCCCAGGGGGACGCCGGCAGCCTGCACCACGAACTCAACGAAGCCGTGCGCGAGCGGATCGACGAAGCCCTCGCGGCCGGGATCCTCCCGGCCTCCGCCGAGGCGGCGCCGATCACGGACTCCCTGGCCGCCCTCTACGCCCACGCCTTCGAGCGCGCCGACGACGGTGACCTGCGCCGCTGGCTCCTGGCCCGCCTGGAGACCGCCGCCGACCCGCGCGCCGAGCGCTACTGGGAGCTCCTCGCCACGATCAACAGCTGGCCGGTGTCGCCGAGCCTCGCCCCGGTGTTCACGTGGTTCACCACCGCCCTGAGCCCGCACCGGTGAGAGCGGTCGGCTCAGCCTCGGCCTTTGATGTGGTCGATGACTTCGGTGAAGGCCCGGGTGGGGGAGAAGTCGATGTATTCGCAGTCTTCCAGGGCCACGGGTGTGTGGCCGGGGGGCCAGTAGAACACCTGACCCGCCTCGTAGAGTTCGTCGCCGTCCGGCGTGCGCATCTTTAGCCGCCCCTTGACGAGGTGGCCCCAGTGCGGGCAGGGGCAGAGACCGTCGGGCCGTAGACCTTCAAGGGCCGGACCCATGTCCGTGCCCGCAGGGAAGCGGACGAAGGCGACCGACATGTCGCCGCCGATCTCCTGAGTCCGAAGTTCCACGCCTCCGCCTTCGATTGCGACAGGCGTGTCCTCGCGTGTGGTTGCTGTCATCGGGCGCGCTCCCTTGTCGGGGTGGTCGCGGTGGAGCACAAGACTCCACTCCAGCTTGGACCCGCGACCGGAGCGCCGCGAGAGGGGCGGGCCGGGGTGCGGCGGGTCCGCCGGGATCGTCGGCGGGACCGCAAGGCATGCTGGTCCGGTGCAGATTCCGCAGCAGGTTCTTCAACCCCCGGGCGCCGCGGACCGGATGGTGGTGTGCGGTGACGACGGACTGGCCCGCAGGCTGGCGGCCGAGCTCGGTGAGGTGTACGGGGAGCGGGTGACGCTGGTGGTGCCCCCCGCGAGCGCGCCACCGCTCGCGGTGGGCCCGCCCGCGCGGCGGGTGCGCTGGGGCCGCATCCCGTCGGCCAGGGCGTTGCGCGCGGCGGCGGGGGAGCGGCTTCCGGAGGAGCCGCAGGTCGTGGAGGCCGCGGAGCCGGACGAGGAGGTGCTGTCCGCCGCGGGAGTGGCCGGCGCCGCCGCACTGGCGCTCGTCTACGAGGACGACGACAGGAACGTACGGGCCGCCCTGGTGGCGCGGCGGCTCAACCCGAGGCTGCGGCTGGTGATCCGACTCTACAACCGCAAGCTCGGCCAGCACCTGGAGGACCTCCTGGACCAGGCGGCGATCGTCGCCGAACCCGGGCTCGACCCGCGCGAGCGGGACTCCGCCACGACCGTCCTGTCCGACGCCGACACGGCCGCGCCCGCACTGGCCGCCAGCGCGGTCGCGGGGACGAGCAAGGTGGTCCAGGCGGACGGTCTGCTGCTGCGGGCGGTCGAACGGATGCCTCCCGGCCGGGGCCGGACCGCCGACCCCGGCCTGTGCACCCTCGCGCTGCTGTCCGCGACATCCACCGACCCGGCCGGCAGCGAGAGCTCCGTCCTCGGGGATGAACGCGGGCTTCAACTCCTTCCCGACGACCGCGCGGTGGCGGCTGCCACGGGACGTGGCACCGTGGCCCTGGAAGCGGTTGCCCACGCGGCCCCGGCGCAGGCGGCGCCGCCCAGACTCGGAGCGGCTTCGCTGCCGGTGGCCTACCTGTTCTCCCGACGGCTGCGCTGGTCACTGGGCGGCATCGTCGCAGCCGTCACCGCACTCGCCGTGGCGTCCTGGCTGACCACGGGCGATCACCCCCTGCACGCCGCGTACATCACCCTGCTCGACATCTTCGCGATCAACGATCCGGCGGTCGGAGACCCCACACAGCGGCAGGTGCTGCAGATCCTGTCCGGATTCGTCGGTCTGCTCCTCCTGCCGGTACTGGTGGCGGCCGCGCTCGAAGCGCTGGGAGCGTTCCGCACGGCCACCGTGCTGCGCCGGCCGCCCCGCGGGCTGTCGGGGCACGTGGTGCTGCTGGGACTGGGCAAGATCGGTGCCCGGGTGCTGGCGCGGCTGCAGGAGCTGGAGATCCCGGTGGTGTGCGTGGAATCGGACCCGCAGGCCCGGGGTGTGGCACTGGCCCGCCGCCTGCGGGTGCCCGTGGTCGTCGGCGACGTCACCGACGAGGGCGTACTGGAGGCCGCCCGCATCCACCGCGCGCACGCGCTGCTCGCCCTGACCAGCTCGGACACCACCAATCTGGAAGCCGCGCTGTACGCCCGCGGGGTCAAGCCCGATCTGCGGGTCGTACTGCGCCTGTACGAGGACGACTTCGCGACCGCCGTGTACCGCACCCTGAAGGTCGCCCACCCGGACGCCCTCACCCGCAGCCGCAGCGTGACCCACCTCGCCGCCCCCGCCTTCGCAGGGGCGATGATGGGCCGCCAGATCCTCGGCGCCATCGCGGTGGAACGCCGGGTGCTGCTCTTCGCCGTCGTCGACGTGGCGGGGCACCCGCAGCTGGAAGGGCGCTCGATCACCGAGTCCTTCCGTCCCGGTGCCTGGCGGGTGATCGCCCTTGACACGGCCTCCCCCGAAGACCGCCGCCCCGACCTGGCATCCCTCCCCCGTGAGGGAGCTTGGGCCGGGGCAGGGACTGGTGTGGGAGCTGCACCCCGGTTACGTGCTCAAGCCCGACGACCGGGTCGTGCTGGCCGCCACCCGCCGCGGCCTGGCCGAACTCCTCGGCCGCGCCGGCGCACCTGCCGCCCGGCCCTGACCGGGCCGTGTACGGCAGGGGAATCGCGCCGGCCGACGGAGACGAATGGTGCCGCTAGTAGTAGTGGCGTCGACCTCCGACCGAGTGGCCGACGGCCCCCAGGATCCACAGGACCGCGCCGACGACGAGCAGGATGATGCCGATGGTCCAGAGGATCGAGATACCGGTGAGGAAGCCGATGATCAGCAGGATTACGCCAAGGACGATCATGATGTTCTCTCCAATCTCGCAAACGGCTCCTGCCCCGTTTCGGCGGGGTAATGCGCCGCTCCGGAATTCCGCGCACCCGGCCGGGTGACGGCCCGTGTCCGTGCGACAGCCTGCTGTGCCCGGTCCGCGGGGCCGGGCCGTACCCGCACCTCCGTGGCAGACTTCTTCCTTGATCACGAGGGCAACGGGCCCGCGTGCACACGGGAATGGGTTGAAGTGCGCAAGGCGAGGTGGGCGGCAGCGGCTGCCGGTGTGGTGCTGTTGGTCGCGGGTTGCGGCAGCGAGGGCGGTTCGGACAAGGGCAAGCCGGGTGACGTACCCTCCTCCGGCTCTTCCGCCCCTGCCAAGGCGGGGTCGGCCGGCACCCTGGACTCAGCGGCGGTGAAGAAGGAGATCGAGGGTGCGGCCACGGCGGCCGGATTCGCCGAGAAGGCGGGGGACGACGTCCCGGCGGCTCTCAAGTCCTGCATGGTCTCCTGGGCCGCGGACACCAAGAAGGCCGCCGACTCGAAGAAGTCCTACGACGACACGGTCGCCGCCCTGACCAAGGGCGGATGGAAGGAATCTCAGACCCTCGACCAGAAGCTCTCGGTCATCAAGACGCTGGACAAGAGCGGCTGGAGCATGAAGGCGAGCCACCACGGCAAGGCCGGTGCCATGCTGATGGTGTCGTTCATCGCCACGGACACCAGCCCCGCCTGCGAGAAGCTGTTCCAGGAAGACCTGGCCAAGAACAAGCAGTAGCCGGCGACACCCGGGCCGAGGACGCGAGTTCGCACTCGTGGCCTCGGCCCCCGGCTTCACAGCTCCGGCCGGCGCCGTCGGCATGACGTGGTTCCGGCCATTCAAAGCGGAGAAATTTTCTAGAACTAGACTCCAAATTGACGTGGCGTCTGGGCCACACTCGGCCCATGGCCAACAATCCCCTTCGAACATCCTCGACGAGACGGCGCTCATCCGCCCGGCTGCTGCGCGCGAAGGCGGCGGTCATCGCCTTGACGGCCGCCGTGCTCCTGCTGGGCACGCCGCCCGTGCACGCCGACCCCCAGGGGCCGCCCGCCATGACGGACGGGTCCGGCCTGACCCAGGTCTCCGCCGTGACGGGGACCGGGACCAACTTCGTGGTCACCGTTGTCACGCCCGAGGTGGCCGGCGAGCACCGCATCCGGATCCTGCTGCCCGCCGACTACGCGGCCAACCCGGCCAGGCGCTACCCGGTCCTCTACTTCCTGCACGGCGCGTCCGACAACCCCGGGAACCCCGCACTGGCCTACCCCGCACTCACGGCCGCCCAGTCGATGATCACGGTCATTCCGGACGGGGGCCTGCGCGGCTGGTACGCCAACTGGCTCGACCAGAAGACCGCCGCGGGGGCGCAGAACTGGGAGAACTTCCACATCAAGCAGGTGATCCCCTTCATCGACGCCAACCTGCGCACCGTCACCGGCAAGCAGGGGCGGGCCGTCGCGGGCATCTCCATGGGGGGCTTCGGCGCCCTGCACTACGCCCAGCGCCACCCCGACCTGTTCAGCCAGGTCGCGACCTTCTCCGGCGCCAACGACCTGTCCAGGGACCACGCGGTCATCCGCGCCGCCGTCGTCGCCACCCTGACCAACATCGGCGCCCCGCTCTGCGGCGCCGGCTCCGGTCCCTCCTGCGCCCTCGACTTCGGGCCCGCGGTGTCCAGCGACGCCGTCTTCGGCACGCCCTATCCGGTGTTCGACGCCGACTGGCGCTGGAACGCGGCCGATCCCACCGCGCACATGGCCGCCCTGGCAGGCATGGGCATCGCCGTCTACACCGGCAACGGAGGCGGGAATCCGGCCGACGGCGAGTTCTGGGTCGAGTCCGCGGCGCGGCACACCAGGGACCGGCTGGACGCCCTCGGGTTTCCCTACCACTACGTGAACTACGGCAACGGCTCCGGCTGGGGCGAGAACTGCCGCGGCGGCCACACCAGCGGCTGCTGGAGCCAGGACCTCGTGGACTACGTCCCGCGCCTGGAGTCGGCGTTCGCCGCCGGCGCGGCTCATGAAGGCCTCCTCACCCCGGTCACCCAGTGACCCCGGCCACCCCAGTGACCCCAGCACTTCCCGACCGAAACGAAAGGCCCCACCCATGACGTCAACCCCGGCCTCCGCGCCGGAACGCTCCACGGCCCTCCTGCGCATGCTCGCCGCCGCCCTGGCGACGTGTTGCGTCGCCCTGGGCATCATGGCCTCCCCCCTGGCGGCGGCCACCGCCCACGCGGACGAGACCTGCGGCTCCCCGCTCCAGTGCGTGAGCCTCAAGTCCGTCAGCAACGGCCGGCAGCTCGACGTACAGAACGGCTCGCGTGACGACGGGGCGTACATCGTCACCAACTCGGCGCCCGGCTACCACCAGTCCTGGAACCTGAACGTCGACCCGGCGGACTTCAGCTTCACCATCGTCAACGGCACCACCGGCAAGTGCATCGACCTCAGCTGGCCCGCGCTGCGCCAGCAGACCTGCCGCGGCCAGAAGAGCCAGAAGTGGTACTTCCAGCCGGTGGCGGGCTCCACCACCGCTTTCATGATCCGCAACGAGAGCGACAACTCCTGTCTCGACCTCATCGGCAACGCCCAGTACGACGACGCGTGGACCGGAAAGTCCAACTGCCACGCCGGCGTCAACCAGCGGTGGAGCACGAACTCGGCGGCCGCCTTCAACCTGGCCGTGGACCACGGCGCCCGGACCTGCCAGAAGGACCCCTCCAGCTGCTCCTGGTCGGTGAAGAGCGAGGCCCCCGCCGCGCCCCTGCCGAAGGTCTGCGCCTCCGCGGTCTGGTACAACAACTCCGGTTCCCCGGTCGCCCAGACCTTCTCGGTCACCAAGACCACCGGCTGGCAGAGCAGCATCACGACCCAGCTGTCGACGGACCTCAGCGCGGGCGCCGCCCCGGCACTGATGACGAGGATCAGCACCAGCCTGTCGTTCACCAACGTCTGGCAGGGCTCCACGAGCGTGGGCGACGCCATCCAGGTGTCGGTCCCGCCCGCGCAGTACGGATGGGTGACCCTGTCCGTGCTGGCGAAGAAGGTGACCGGCAACTGGACGTTCGACGCGCGCGGATTCCCCTGGAAGGCCGACGACACCATTACCGTCCCCGTCAAGGACGACCCGACCGGCGGTGCGACCCTCTACATCGCCAACACCAGCCCGACCTTCACCACCTGCTCCTGATCCCGGCCGCGCCGCCGTTCCCGGGACGGCGCTGACCACCGTCCGCCCCCTGTCGCCCGGACCCGCCGGGCGACAGGGGGTCGGGCCGGTGCGGCCGCAACGGACCCTTCCGATCGGCTTGTTGACCTGGTCATCATTCGATCAGGCTGCGCACATGGCCTCCGGACTCCCCGCCGACAACCGTGACTCGAGCCCCTTCACCGGCTGCGTCATCGAGGTGCGGTGGGCGGACGACGGACCAGGACCCGGATCGCCTTCGAGCCCGCCGCCGTGGAACACCTGCCTCCGGACAGGAGCTAGCCGGCCGGAGGCATGAGGTGCCTCGTGAACCAGTCGCGGGCGAGGCCGGCCACCGCGTCCAGCGTTCCCGGCTCCTCGAACAGGTGGGTGGCGCCGGGCACGACCTCCAGGCGGTTCTCGCAGCGCAGCTGTGCCTGGGCCTGCCGGTTGAGGTCGAGCACCGTCGTGTCGCGGCCGCCCACGATGAGCAGGGTCGGCGCCCGCACGCCGGCGAGCCGTGACCCCGCGAGGTCGGGACGGCCCCCGCGCGAGACCACGGCGCCCACGTCCGCGCCCGCGTCCGCCCCGGCGGACGCGGCCCACAGCGCGGCGGCGGCCCCGGTGCTCGCCCCGAAGTAGCCGATGGGGAGGGCTGCCTCGCGGCGCCTCAGCCAGGCCGTGGTCTCCGTCAGCCGCCGGGCCAGGGTCTCGATGTCGAAGACGTTCGCCCGGTCGGCCTCTTCCGCCGGTGTGAGCAGGTCGAAGAGCAGGGTGCCCAGGCCCGCCTGCCGCAGGGCCGCCGCCACCGACCGGTTGCGCGGGCTGCGGCGGCTGCTGCCGGAGCCGTGGGCGAAGACGACGACCGCCCCGGCGGCCGGCGGCAGGACGAGGTCACCGGCCAGCCCGACGCCGCCCGCGTCCACCTCGACCTCCGCACCGCGGGGCGGGGGGCGGTCGGCGCTCTGTGCCAGCAGGGAGACGACCTCCTCGTCGGGGGTCTGGGAGAAGTCCTGGTACCACTGTCCGACGGCGGAGAAGCCACGGGGCGTGGATAGGCACACCACGTCGTCCGCCGCGGAACGCAGCCAGGCGACCGCATCCGGTGGCGCCACCGGAACGGCCAGCACCACGCGCGCCGCGCCCATCGCCCGTACCACCTCGCAGGCTGCCGCGGCCGTGGCGCCGGTCGCGATCCCGTCGTCGACGACGATCACCGTCCGGCCGTCGAGCGGCACCCGCGTCCGGCCGGCCCGGAACCTTTTGGCCTGCCGGGCGAGTTCCGCCTCCTCGGCGCGCTCGACGGCGTCCAGATCCTCCTTCCGGACCCCGCTGCGGGCCACGATCTCCTCGCTGATGACCCGCACTCCGCCCTCGCCGATGGCGCCGAACCCCAGCTCGCGGTGGTAGGGCACGCCGAGCTTGCGGACCACGATCACATCGAGCGGGGCTCCGAGCGCCCGCGCCACGTGGAAGGCCACCGGTACACCGCCGCGGGGCAGGCCCAGGACGACGGGGTCCTCCTGCGACAGGTGCCTGAGCACTTCGGCAAGGCGCCGGCCGGCGTCCGCGCGATCGGCGAAGAACACGGTGGTGCACCCCCAGACCGAGGGGAGACGGAAACCACGTACGCACTTACTTCGAAACAACCCCAGATACGGGTTCCCCGCAAATCGGCGGCGCCCTGGCCCGACCTGCCGGACCCTGCCCGACCCGGGAGGAGTCGTCGATCACGGCCTCGATAGCCTCCCGCCATGACGACCCCACGCAGCAGAGCTGAATTCTTCGTCGGCCCCGCGCAGGACGGGCGGTTCCGCGGGCCCGCGACCGGTGACGAGCGGAGCATGCTGGTCGGCTTCCTGGCGGATCAGCGCGCGACCCTGGAGATGAAGTGCGCGGGCCTGGAAGCGGAGTTGTCCCGGCGGTCGGTGGAGCCGTCGACGCTCTCGCTGCTGGGCCTGGTCCGGCACCTCGCCGACGTGGAACGCCGCTGGTTCCGGCAGGTTCTGGCCCGTCAGGACGTGGCTCCCCGCTTCTCCTCGGAGGCCGAGCCCGACGGGGACTTCGACGGGGCGGAGTCCGGGGACGCCGAGGCGGTCCGCGCGGCCTGGGAGGCGTGGCGGGCCGAAGTGGCGTTCGCCGACCGCTTCGTCGCCGGAGCGCCCGACCTCGACGTCGAGGGCGACGACGCGTGGCGCGGGAGGGTGTCACTGCGGTGGGTGCTCATCCACCTGGTCGAGGAGTACGCCCGGCACAACGGACACGCGGACCTGCTGCGCGAACGGATCGACGGGGCGATAGGCGTGTGAGCGGCGGCCGGGTGGCGGCGTAGGCGCTCACCCCGGACATCGGCCGGACGAGGCCCCGGCCGGACGAGCGGCCCGGCCGGGCGACTGCCGCCCGGCCGGGCGCGCTGCGTGCGTGGGCGAGGGAGCTCCGGTCAGAGCTCCTCGTCGCTCAGGTCCTCCTTGTCGCGCATCAGGTCTTCCTCGCGCCGACGCTTCATTTCGTCGGGGCCCTTCCCCCCGGGGGAGGGCCGGCTCGGCTCGGGGTGGACCGGGTCCTGGCCGGGGCGCATCAGGCGCTCCTGCTCCTCGCGGCCCTTGCCCGGTTCCTGGCGCTTGGCCTTGCTACCGCCCATGAAGGTCACTCCTTGGATGCGTGTGGAAGGGGTCGTGCTCCACCCACGCTGACACGGAAGGTTGCCGAGCGCTCCTTTTGGTCACCCGATGCCGAAACGAGAGGCGCGGGGGATCATGAGTACGTACCGCATCGAACGGACGGGCCGCCATGACCTCCGTGAGCAAGCGAAGCCCGGGTCTCTTCACCACGCGAGACCGCGCCGTCATCGCCGCGGCCGCCCTCTCCATGCTGCTGGTGCAGATGGACTGGTTCGCCCTCAACCTGATGCTCCCCGTGATCGCCCGCGAGTTCCGCACACCGACGACCGACCTGCAGTGGCTGGTGAGCGGCTACATGCTGGCGCTGGGCGCGCTGATGATCGTCGGCGGTCGGGCCGCCGATCTGCTCGGCAGGCGCAGGGTGCTCGTGTGGGGCCTGGGGGGCTTCGCCGCGCTGTCCGTGGTGTGCAGCGCCGCGCAGAGCGTCGGGTGGCTGATCGCCGGACGGGTCGTCCAGGGGGCTGCCGCGGCGTTCGTCTTCCCCGTGGCCGTCGCCGTCGTCACCGCGTACTTCCGGGACGACCGCCAGGGCAGGGCAGTGGCCACGGTGCTCGCGTTCAGCGCCGTCGGGACCGCCCTGGGCCCCTTCGTGGGCGGTGCCTTCGCCGAGCACGTGAGCTGGCGCGCGGTCTTCCTGCTGAACGTGCCCTTCTGCGTGGTGGCAGCCGTACTGATGCTGCGCTCCGTAACTGAGACGCGCGACGAGCAGGCGGTGCGCGGGCTGGACGTCCCCGGCGTCGCCACCCTCGCTGGCGGCATCAGCGGCATCATGCTCGCGGTGGACCAGGGCACGCACTGGGGGTGGGGTTCGCCGTCCACCCTGCTCTGTCTGACCGGGGGCGCCGCGCTGCTGGCCGCCTTCGCCGTGATCGAGCGCCGGGCCGATGAGCCGCTGCTGGACCTCGGGCTGCTCCGCAACGGCCCGTTCGTCCTCGTCACGGCCGCCGGTTCGCTGTCCAACGTCGTGTACTGCCTGGTGGCGGTGCTGTCCGCGCTGTACCTGCAACAGGCCCGGGGGCTTTCGCCGCTGGAGTCGGGGCTGGTGTTCCTCGCGCTGTCCGGCGGAGCCGGGGCCGCGAGCTACTGGTCGGGCCGGCTGGCCCGGCGGTGGCGGGCGGAATCGCTCATGGCCGCCGGGATGCTGCTGAGCGGAGTCAGCCTGTTCGCCCTCACCTGGGCCACCTCCCTCGCCCTGTACACGGCCGTCTTCGCCCTCGTCGGCATCGGGGTGGGCCTGGGCTGGGCGCTCACCCAGGTGGCGACCCAGTCCTACGTCCCCGCCTCCCGCCTCGCGGCGGCATCCGGCTTCGTCCTCACCTCGCTGGTGCTGCTGGGCGCCGTGGCGGTCGCCGTGGCATCCACCGCACTCGAAGCGGTCAGCGGCTCCGCGGCCGGAGCGGCCGCCGACGGGCCCGCGACCGAGGCGGTCCTACGGGTGGCAGCCGCCCTCTCCCTCGCGGGCGCGGCCGCCCTCGCCGCACTGGCCCGGCCGCGGACCGGATGAGCCGAGGACCGGGCGAATTCCGGTAGGAGGCAGCGGGCTCGTGCAGCATGCTGGGGTCCGGGGTCCGCAGACACGCCGGGCCGGGGACCGCGGTGGGGCAGGGGGCTGAACGTGCCGGAACTCCCGGTGGACGAGGTGAGGGCCGCGACCGAGAGGCTGGTGGCACTCGACGTGACCGCCGGGGCCCGGTGGGCGGCGGGAGCGGCACTGGACGCCGTACGCGGCGCCGGCCGGCGCCCCGCGCGCAGCGACGCGGAGCGGGCCGCGCTCGCCGAGCTGTTCCAGGTCGCGGCGTGGATCACCTTCGACGCCGAGCAGCACGACACCTCGTACCGGCTCCATCTCCGGGCCCTGCGACTGGCCCGTGGCGGCAGGGACGGACCGGCCGCCGTCGAACCGCTGATCCTCGCGGTACTCGGCATGCAGGAGGAACACCTGGGCCGGCCCGCCCGTTCGCTGCGGATCGCCTCGTCCGTCCTGGCCCGCGAAGACCTTCCGGGCCGGGTGGCGGCGATCTTCCACGTACGCGCCGGCCGGGCCCTGGCCCGTATGGGGCGCGGGCCGGAGGCCCTGCGGTCCCTGCACACCGCCGCCCAGCTGCTCGCGGACGGCCCCACGGACCGGGACCCCGCGTGGGCCTGGTGGTTCGACCAGCGGGAATTCGACGGCCACCACGGACTCGCGCGGGCCGCGCTGGGGGAATGGGACAGGGCGGCCGCGCTGCTCCACGGTGCGGCACACGCCGACGCCGACGGACCCGCCTACCGTGTGCTGTTCGCCGCCGAACTGGCCCGGACCCTGGCCCGCGCCGGTGACTGGCGCGAGGCCGACTCGGCCATGTCGACGCTGGTGAGGGCCGTGCCGGCCGTCGGATCGGTCCGCGCGCTGCGCGCGGTGGGCCACGCGACCCGGCTCGTCGAGCGCGGCCGGCGCGTACCGCGCCGCACCCGCGACACCGCCCGCCACCTCGCCCTGCTGCTTCCGGGGCGGCGCAGCGGTCCGGCCTGAGGGATCGGGTTCAGGTGTGCAGGCGGCTGTTGGGGCCGTCCTGGTCGCCGGCGGTCTCGTCGTTGAACCAGTAGTCGCCGGCGGCCAAGTACCGGAAGGAGTGGGTCCGCTCGCTCGGCAGCTCGACGGTCACCGCGCGCTTGCCGTCCTTGCGGGGCCGGAGCGTATGGGTACCGGGCTGCCAGTCGTTGAAGTCGCCCACCACGCTCACGGGACCCGGGGGCCGGTCGGCGGGCAGGATGAAAGTGACCTCGGTACGGTCCTTGCGCAGCTTGCGTTCCAGCACGGCAGAGGCTCCTTCACAGGGGTCGGGGCCTCCAGCGTGACACACATGGTCACGACCGGCACGACGATCATCGCGGACTGTCACTGCGGTGACCGGTGCCTGTGAAGACGAAGGGATCCCGGGGGAGTTGCTCTGCGAGGATGGTGCTGACGGCCCGCTGACTAGGGCTTGATGTTCTGGTTGAGGTGGAACAGGTTGCCCGGATCGTACGTCCGCTTGACCTGCACGAGCCGGTCGTAGTTGCCCTTGTAGTTGGACCTGATGCGGTCCTGGTCGTCGTCCGCCATGAAGTTGATGTACCCGCCCTCCTCCGAGTGCGGGGCGGTCGCCTCGTAGTAGTCGCGGACCCAGGCGGTGTTGGCCTCGTTGTCGGCGGGGTCGGGCCACATGCCGGCGATGACGGTGGCGAACGTGGCGTTGCGGTAGGCGAAGGCCGTCGCGTCCTGCGCGACGCGGTGACAGGCGCCGTTGATGGGGTAGATGTGCACGGTCGAGTTCACGGCCGGCAGCTTCGGTCCGTGCACGAGATGCGCCTCGATCGCGGCGTCGCTCAGCTCGGTCACGAAGTTGGCCTTCCAGTAGTGCTGGAGGCCGGGCGGTACGAGCGCGTCGAAGGCGCTGTTGAGCGCGGGATACGGCATGGGGCCTACGTGCTCGGCGACCACCGGCGCGATGTCGTGGAACGCCTGGAGGGCACGCTCTCCCTCCTCGACGGGACCGGACCAGCACGACACGATCAGGATGAAGGCGTCGCCGTGCCGGTTCTCCGGGATGAAGGGGAGCGGCGGGGCGAGCTGGAAGGCCGGGAACCCGCCGAGTTGCTCCGGCGCGTCGGCGATGAGGTCCTGGAAGGACCGCAGGACGGTTGCGGCGTCGTCCAGTTCGTAGAGGATCGGGCCGCCGTAGATGTCCTTGACGGGGCTGAGCCGGAATTCGAAGGACGTCACCGCGCCGAAGTTGCCGCTGCCGCCGCGCAGGGCCCAGAAGAGGTCCTCGTTCTCCTCCTCGCTCGCGACGACGAGCCGGCCGTCCGCGGTCACCACGTCGGCCGAGATCAGGTTGTCGCAGCTGAGGCCCAGTCCCCGGGACAGGTAGCCGATGCCGCCGCCGAGGGTGAGCCCGCCGACACCGGTGGTGGAGATGATCCCGCCGGTCGTGGCCAGACCGAAGGCGTGCGTAGCCGCGTTGAAGTCGCCCCAGGTCGCCCCGCCCTCGGCCCGCGCCGTCCGCCGCGCGGGATCGACACGGACCCCTCGCATCCCGGACAGATCGGCCACGACGCCGTCGTCGCAGGTACCGAAGCCGGGCACGCTGTGCCCGCCGCCACGGACCGAGAGGTCGAGCTCGTTCTCCCGTGCGAAGTCGACCGCGGCCATGACGTCACCCGCGTTGGCGCAGCGCACGACGACGGCCGGCCTCCGGTCGATCATCGCGTTGTGGACCCTGCGCGCCTCGTCGTAGGCATCGTCCTCGGGGGTGACGACCGCCCCGCGTGCGCGTTCCCGCAGTTGCTCGATCGAGGGCTTGCCCATGGCGATCGCTCCTGTGCGTGGGGGGAGGTGCAGCCGGCTGTGCCCGCTCCTGCTCGGACGGCCGGCTCATGCCACGCCCGCCGCCGGACTGCCTCTGTTTCCACGCTACGCCGCTGGGACGAAGCCTCAACCGGAGGCCTCAGCCCGAGGCCTCGACCCCAGGTCCCGGCCGGGCCGACCGCCTCCGGTCAGGACCTAGTGATCGGATGGCGACAGGTGCGTCTTGGCGTCGACGTAGGTTGCCCGGCCCGGTGGTTCGGCAGGGGCGTAGTGGAGGTTCAGTACGCCGGTCCGGAAGGTCTCGGAGGAGATCAGCTCGAGCGGGATCGCGGCGCCGTCCTCCTCGAAGAGCCGCATGCCCTTGCGCACGGCGATCGGATGCACCAGCAGGTGCAGCTCGTCGAGCAGCCCCGCGGCCAGCAGCTGCCGCACGACGGAGACCGAGCCGCTCATCCCGATGACGGCGGCGCCCGGCTCGGTCCGTCAGGAAGCCGTCTCCTCCAGGCCTTCCAGGCCCTCCAGGCTGTCCATGAACGAGCTGACGGAGAACACCGCGCGGCCGGGACCGGCCGGGCCGTAGCCGGGCGGGGAGCTGAGGCCGTACTCCTCCAGCGTCGCCCGGTAGGTCTCCAGCAGCCGGATGTGGTATTCGAGCGGTGCGCCCTGCGGATTGGCCTTGCCCAGGGGTGTCGTCGGCTCCGGGCACCAGGTCGTGAAGCGCGGAACGACCCCGTTCGACATGAAGAACCGCAGACCCTCGGCGGTCGACTCGATCGCCTCGCCCACCTTCGTGAAGCCGAAGGGCTCGGCCATCTCGATGCCCGCCACGAAGTTCGGGATCACATTGCGCGCACCGAACACCTCGGTGGAGTCCAGGATCCTGCGGTGCCACTCGTCGCGGCCGACGTAGCGTTCCTTCCCCGGGCAGTGCAGCTGGAACAGCCGGCGGTCCCACACCTCGAAGTTGGGGTGGTAGATCCGGATGCCGTGGTCGTGGAAACGCTGCACGTCGTCACGGGGCAGCGCCTGGGCGACGACCTTGCCGATCCAGCGGCCCGGAAACCGCTCCTCGATGGCCTTCGCGTAGTGGCCGTAGAAGTCCGCTTCGTCGCGGCCGGCGACCTGGGAGGTGATCGAGCCGCCCGTGAGGGTGTAGGCCCGGGAGGTGCCGGCGGTGTCGTACCGATCGATGATCTCCAGGGCCTCCAACACCTCCTCCACCGGCTTCACCCCGGTGTACGGCCGTCCGGCCGCCTTGTGCTGGCGCCAGTTGTGGTTGATGTCGCAGAACTGGCACTCCTCCTTCGCCCCGAAGTACTGGCACACCCGGAAGACCGTCAGGTAGACGAGGTAGCCCCACTGGATGGTCGGTGCCACCTCCATCACCGACTTGCCGTTCGACAACGTGTGCCGGTAGTACTCCGGCATCGGCGGCAGCCCGACGTCCGCGATCCGTACGCCGTCCAGGTACAGGCCGAGCGTGCCGTCCTCACCGCCACGCACGACGTACGGGGAGTCCGGATTGACCCGTACGGACACGACGGTGCGGCGCAGCTCGTACGGTCCGCCCGTGAGCACGATCTCCTCGGGAGGCCGGTTCAGCGCGGCCGCACCGAGCTCCGGCAGCGTGCGGTGGTCGAAGGAGAAGATGAAGTAGGACTTCGGCTTGACGTCGCCTGAACCCCCGTCGGCGGTGCCGCTGAGCGCGGACTCGTCGAAGGCCATGCCACCCCGCAGGAGGTCCTCCTTGATCACGGCTTCCCGGGGGACGTGCGGGAAGCGCCCCATCAGGTCCTCGACCAGTGCGGTACGGCTGATGCTCGCCACGTGTGGCTCCATTCCTGATTTGATTCGACTGCGGGCGTGGAGCACCGCATGCCCCGTGCGCCCGTGCGCCCGTGCGCCCGTGCGCCCGTGCGCCCGTGGCTTCGTGGGTGAACTCCAGCCCTTCGCGGAACGGCATGGAGCAGGTCCGCGAGGTGATGGGCCACTGCGGCCCTACGCGCTCCCGGGGCGGAGCAGCGGTGGGGTCTCTCCGGTACGGACCCAGTCGGCGAGGCCGGCGAGGCCGGCGAGGTGGACAGTGGCCCGGGCCGCTTCGAGTTCGGCGCCCAGGGCGGCCCGGTAGGTGGACGTCGCCGCCGCGTAGCGTTCCCGCCCGGCATCGGTGACGGCGGCGGTCACCGCCCGGCCGTCACCGGCGCCGGGAGTCCGTTCGGCCAGTCCCTGGGCTTCCAGGCGGGCGATCAGCCGGGTGGTCGAGCTGTCCTTCATCCCGATGCGCTCGGCCAGTTCGCCCATCCTCAGCGCACCCCCGCTCTCCGGGCGGCTCAACGCGCACATGGCCCGGTACTCGGAGAGCGGCAGGGCGTGGCGCCTTTGCAGCACCTCGTCGAGCTGACGCTCCATCCGGCCCAGCAGCCGTACCGCCGTGCACCAGCGGTCGTCCTCGGCGTCATCGGCCGGGGCAGGGGGAAACTCCCCGGATTCCAGGGGCACATCCATGGTGTCAAGCTATCTCCTTGCTCATGCAAGATCCAAGGAATCGGACAAACGGCCGCAGCCCCGGGGCAACGGCCCCGGGTGCGGGACCTGGGGGAGGGCAGCCGGAGCGGAGGCCGGCTCGCTACGGGGTGCGCGTGAAGGAGCGGCGGTAGGAGCGGGGCGGCACCCCGCGTCGGCGTACGAACTGCTCGCGCAGGACGGCCGCGCTGGTGTAACCCACCGTGCGGGCGATCTCCTCGACGGGCAGGTCGGTGGTCTCCAGCAGCTCTTCGGCGCGGCTCAGCCGCAGGTTGACCAGCCAGGCGTGGGGGGTCGTGCCCGTCGCGGCCGTGAACCGGCGGGCGAAGGAGCGCTTGCTCATCACGGCCCGCCGGGCCAGCTCCGCGACGGGCAGCGGCTCGTGGAGGTGCTCGCGGGCCCAGGCGAGGACCTCGGTGAGGCGTTCGTCCTGCGAGTCCTCGGGGACGGGGGCGGCGAGGTACTGCGCCTGTCCGCCCTCGCGGTGCGAGGGCAGTACGAGATCGCGCGCGATGGCGTTGGCCGTCGCGGCGCCGTACTCGCGCCGCAGCAGGTGCAGGCAGAGGTCGAAGCCCGCGGCCGCTCCCGCGCCCGTGATGACGCGGCCTTCGTCGACGTAGAGGGCGTGCGGGTCGACGGTGACCTCCGGGTGGCGGCGGGCCAGGAGTTCGGCGAACCGCCAGTGCGTGGTGGCCCGCCGCCCGTCGAGCAGCCCGGCGGCGGCGAGCGCGTAGGTGCCGACGCAGTGCGCCGCGACCAGAGCCCCGCGGGCATGGGCGGCGGACAGTGCCTCCAGTACGGAGGGCGCGAGCGGCGCCCGGAACTCGGCCCACGGCAGGGCGATCACCAGGTCCGCGGAGGCGATCCGGTCGAGGCCGTGTTCGACCGTGACCGCCACGCCGACGTCGGTGGGAACGGGCCCGGGCCGGTCGCCGCACAGGGTGAAGTCGAAACGGGGCAGCCCCGCGCGCGCGGCGAACACCTCGGTGACGACACCGACCGCGAGCATGCCGACACCGGGCGGGGCGTAGGCGGCGACACTCACGAAGGGCGGCATGCGGGGAGTGTGGCACGTTCCCCGCGATCGGCGGCAATCTGACGGCCGGTGCTCCCTACCGCATGGATCACGGCAGCTGCGCCGCTGGTTGCGCAGGTGGTGGCCGAATCCGGACGATCATGAGTGCGTCAACTCTTAGGCTCCACGACATGGATGACACGACGCGAACGAGCGGGCCGGACGGTCGGGGACGGCAGTCGCGGCGGGGTGTGCTGCGGGCCGCGGTGGCCGGCGCGGGGTCCGCCGCGATGGTGGGAGCCGGAGCGGACGCGGCCGTGGCGGGGGAGCGGCCGAGGGGCGGCGCGGTGACTTTCGTGCTCGTCCACGGAGCGGGCAGCAACTCCTACGGCTGGTCGGCGCTGCTGGGCGAGCTGGGCCTGCGCGGCCACCGCGCGGTGGCCGTGGACCTGCCCGGACACGGCCCCGGGGCGTACTTCCCGGTCTCCTATCAGGCCCCGCAGGATCCGGAAGCGCTGCGCACCGAGCCCTCGCCGCTCTCCAAGGTGACCCTGGCCGACTTCGCCGCGCACGTGACGGCCGTCGTGCGGCGGGCGCACCGCAACGGACCGGTGGTGCTCGTGGGCCAGAGCATGGGCGGGGTGACCCTCAATGCCGTGGCCAACGCGGTGCCGGAGCTGATCGCGCACCTCGTGTACGCCTCGGCGTTCTGCCCCACCAAGCGGGCAACCATGCTGGAACTGATGTCGACTCCCGAGGCGGCGTCCAGTGCCATCGCCCTGATCCCCGCCGTCCGTACGGCCCCGGAGCTGGGGGTGACCCGGGTCAACTGGCGCTCCGGCGCACCGGACCTCTTCCGGGCGGCGAAGGAAGTGCTGGGGGCCGACCTGCCGGACGAGGAGGTCCGCGCACTGCTCAACATCCTGGAACCGGACGAGTCGGCGGCGATCGCCGGCAGTGACGCCCGCGGCCTGCCGCAGTCGTGGGGCAGGGTGCCCCGGACGTTCCTGCGGTTCACCGCGGACCGCGCGATTCCGCCCGCGTTGCAGGACCTGATGATCAGGGACGCCGACGAGCTGACCCCGGACAACCGCTTCCGCGTACGGTCCCTCGCCGCGTCCCACATCGGCCCCCGGGACCCGGCGGTGTTCGCCGACGAGCTGGAGCGCGTCGCCCGGCTGTGCCGTGGGTGAGGACGCGGCGGCCCGGACGGCCCCGGCCGGGGAATGGGCGGGGCTCCCCGTCGCAGCCCGGGCGGGGCCCTACCGTCGGTGCATGGACAACAGCAGCAGCATCAGCTCTCTGCTCGGCGCGGCCGCCGCGCGGGCCGTGCCCGCCGTGCGGGCGGTGCGGGAGGAGCAGCTCGGCGATCCGACGCCCTGCGCCCGTTATGACGTACGGAAGTTGACCGATCACCTCTTCGACGTCGTCGTGAACTTCACCCGGCTCGCCCGGAAGCAGCCCAGCCGCTTCCAGGAGGACCCGCACCACGTGGGTACGGGCGACTGGCGCGGGCTGTTCGCCGAGGAGGCCGGCCGGCTGGCCGCGGCCTGGGGCGAGCCGGGTGCCGAGGAGGGGACCACGGGCGGGATGCACCAGCCCGCCCGCACCGTCGGGACCCTGGTGCTGCTCGACATGACCGTGCACGTCTGGGACCTCGCGCGAGCCACGGGGCAGGAGTTCACTCCCGACCCGGCGGGCGTGGAGGTGCTCGCCGGGGTGATCGGAGACCTGGCCCCGGCCGCACGTGACGCGGGGATGTTCGACGAGCCGAAGCGGGTCGCGACGGACGCCTCGCCCTTCGAAGCGCTGCTGGCCGCCACCGGCCGGGATCCCGGCTGGCGGCCTTCCGCCTGAACCACGCCCGGAGCCCTCGCCCGGAGACGTGCTGGGGCAGGATACGGACGTGGACACGACGGAACTCGTAGCACGAGCCCGCGCCCTGGCCGGTGGGGCCGGCCAGGGCGGCCGGCGGATCCTCGGGATCGCGGGGCAGCCGGGGGCCGGTAAGTCGACGCTCGCCGAGCGGCTGGCCGCGGAACTGGGCTCGGCGCTGGCCGTGGTGGTGCCGATGGACGGGTACCACCTCGCCCAGGCCGAGCTGGAACGGCTGGGCCGGGCCGACCGGAAGGGCGCCCCGGACACCTTCGACGCGGCCGGGTACACCACCCTGCTGCGCCGGCTGCGCGAACCGGGCGGCAGTACGGTCTACGCGCCGGCCTTCGACCGCTCGCTCGAAGAGCCGATCGCCGGAAGCATCGCCGTCCGCCCCGCCGTACCCCTGGTGATCACCGAGGGGAACTACCTGCTGCACGACGCGGGGGAGTGGGCGCGGGTGCGGACCCTGCTCGACGAGGCGTGGTACCTCGCCCCGGACGACGGCCTGCGGATCCGCCGCCTGGTCGACCGGCACGTACGCCACGGCAAGGGCCACGCCGACGCGCGCGCCTGGGTGGCCCGATCGGACGAGGCCAACGCCCGCCTGATCGCCCCCGGTCGAGACCGGGCCGATCTCGTCCTCGACCTCGGCTGACGCGCGTCCCACGTCGGCGTGATCGGGTCTCAGCCGCCCAGGAACGCCGCAGTGGCGGCCACGAACCTGCCGGCGTCGTCGATCCAGGGGTAGTGACCCGCCCCCGGCTGCACGACGAGTGTGGAGTGGGGGAACAGCCGGCCGAACTCGGTGACCGTCGGCGGAGGGCTGTTCAGATCGAACTCCCCGGCGAGCAGCAGGACCGGGACCTCGCAGGCGGCGAGGGCCGCACGCGTGCTCTCCGGGTCGAAGGCACCCTCGGCCGCGAACCGGGCGACTGCCTCCGGGTTGCCGGGCCGGCCGGCGGCGTGGTGCCGCTGAGCCGTCGCGTCCCACCGGCCGCAGAAGAAGGGGGCGACGGCCTCCCAGTCGCTGCCCCTGCCGTCGGTGATCGCCTCCAGGGCGGCGAAGGCCGCCGGGAACCACGGCTCGTCCTTCCGCAGCAGCGCGAGCTCGCGTCGTGTCTCTCCGGTGATCGGTATGCCGACGGCCCGGGTGCCGGGGGTGATCAGGGCGAGTCGGCCGACGTTCCCCGGATACCGGGCCGTGTACTGCGCCGCGATGTTCGCGCCCGCGGAGTGCGCGAGGAGGTCCATCACGGGGAGTCCGAGGTGTTCCCGCAAGGCCTCGACGTCCTCCACGAGACGGTCGCAGCGGTAGGAGGAGGAGTCTTCGGGAACCGCCGACCGGCCGGTGCCGCGAAGGTCCAAAACGATCAGCCGGCGATGCGCGGACAGGCCGCCGAGGTCACCGAGATAGAGGGAGTCCGTCGGGCCTCCGGGGACGCAGACGACCGGGTCGCCGTCGCCGTCGCCGTGGACGCGGTAGGAGAGCAGGGTTCCGTCGGGCGCGGTGAAGGTGGGCATGGCGTGCATGGTGTCACTGGTCAGACCGCTGGGTTCGAGCTGCTCACGGAAGACCGGGATGGGGGCCCGGTTTTCCGATGGGCCCAGGGCGGGCGCAAGGAGGGTTCCCCGTTGTCGGCACCACCCTGTGCAGGTGACGGTGACCCATTCATATAGCGTGACCACGTCAAAGAGACAGGTACACGCCCACGGGGGACTTCCCATATGACTTATCCGCCGCAGCAAGGCCCCGGCCCGTACGGCCAGCCCGGTCCGTACGGACAGCAGCCGCCGCAGGGGTACCCGCCCCAGCCGGGGCCGCCGCCTGGATACCAGCAGCAGCAGATGTACCCGCCCCAGCAGCAGATGCCGATGCAGCCCCCGCCGCCCCAGCACCAGCAGTGGGCCGGGCCCGCGCCCGTACCGGCGCCGCCCTCCCGGAGCGGGGGCTTGGGGTTCATGAAGATCCTCAAGATCATCGGCGTCGTGATCGTCCTCATCGCCTGTGCGGTGGGCTACTTCCTGAGCCGCGACGATGCCGACAAGGCGAAGGTCGGGGACTGCCTGAAGAACAACGGGTCCACCGTGACCCCGGACCTTCAGGTGGTGAAGTGCGGGGGCGCCGACGCCAAGTACAAGGTGGTCGCGGTGATCCCCGACACGCTGGACACCTCCAAGTGCGAAGGCAAGTCGGACATCGGCTACCACGAGCAGACCCGAGGCTCCCGCCGGAGCTCGGGCAAGCAGTTCGTGCTCTGCATCAACGAGGTCAAGAAGTAGCCGCAGCCGCGAAGCCCATCCGAAGTGCGTACGGGTGGGCCGGCGCGGTACCCGGCCCCGCCGCCTGCGCGGCCGGACCGGGCCCCCTCGGGCCACGGGGCCTGTCAACGCCCGGTAGGAGCGGTCACCGATCCGGCGACCCCCGCCAGGTCCGGCGGTATCCCTCGCGGACCGGCCCGCCGACGAGGTCGAGAACCTCCGACGCCGCGCCGGTCATGGGCGACGGGTCTCCCGACTCGCACAGGGACAGGTGCCCTTCGAGCAGGGCGGCCCCGAGCCGTGCGTCCGCCTCCAGCAGGCGCCGCGGCAGCCATTTCCCGCCGCCGATCCACGCGCGGTGGTGGTCACAGAGCAGATCGGCCGCAGCGTTGAGCACGTACCCGGCCACCGCGAGCCGCTCCATGCGGTCGTCCGCGTCGGCCAGGTCGTCCAGTGCGTCCGTCAGCCCGTACCTCCTGGTCTCGACGGTCTGCTGATCCAGTGCCGGCGGCCCCTGGCGGAGGTCCGCTTCGGCCAGGGCCCGGGCACGCCCGGCCTCGCCGTCCGTGTCGACCAGGACGAGTCCGGTGGCGTACATGCTCTGCATGACCGCACGGCGTGTGGCGACGTCCGCGGCGAAGAGCTCCGCGAGGCCGGCGCGGGTGTGGAAGAAGAGCTCGACGACCCGTCCCTCGAACCGGACGGTTTCCCGGCCGGTCTCGCCACCGTCCCCGATGAGCACGGCGATGTCCAGGTCGCTGCCGGCGGTTGCCCGTCCGGCGGCTGTCGATCCGGCGAGGACCACGGAGCGCGCATCGGGGAAACGGTCGCGGGTGAGACGTCGCGCTTGGTCGACGGGATCAGCGTTCATGTCGGTCGGCCTTTCAGGAACCTTGAGCAACGGCGAGGGGGTTCTGCGGGCCCGGTCAGGACCGCCCGGAGCCGGAGCCGGAGCCGGAGCCGAGGTCGAGGTCGCGGGGGCCATAGCCGGACCCGAGGTGGGCGATCTCCTGCTCCACGGTGACGAGTTCGTCGTGGTGGCGGTCCATGAGCCTCAGCTGCTCTGCGTAGCGGATCAACGCGGCCAGGAGCAGCGCCGTCCGTTCCGGCTCCATCGCGTGCATGCGACGCGCGGCGGCGACGGACTCGGCCCGGAGCGCGAGCGCTATCTCGGGCCGATGGGCGAACTCCTGTCGGCTGTAGTCGTACAGAGCGACCGTCAGGAGGGGCAGATACGCCAACGGGCTCACCTGGACGAGAACGCGAAAGGCCGCGACCTGCTGCCGGATCGGCAGCGTCTCCGATCCGAGGAGAGCCACCCGGGCCCGCAGTACCGCGTCGTGATTGATGTGCGCCGTGTCATTCATGAGGGTGATTCTGAAAGCCGCACGGGTGCCCAAACAAGGGCATTCGGCTGTGCCGTTCGTCCTACGAAAACGCCGTCTGACCTGTCATGATGGATACGTCTTCACCCCTGCGCCCCCCTCGGACGGTCTGTCAGCCGCCGTGATGGCAGCGGCGCGTGGCCCCGAGCGCCCGGATTCCCCCGCCTTCACGAACGTGAGTCAAGTGCGGGACCTTGACAGGGAATTTGTTCACTTCTTAAATCACGTAATGAACTAAGTGCCCCCCGACTCCCCACCCCCGCATGCCGATCTGTCATCGGCTGTCATGCGCATGCCTAGGAAGGAGATTCATGGACTTCCCGCGCTTAACCCGGCGCTCACTGCTGTCCCTTGTCCCGGTTCTCGCCCTCGTGTCGTTGTCCACCGGACCGGCGCAGGGGCTGCCCGCAGGTAATGCCTCCGCCTCCGCGGCCGTCGCCTCCGCGTCGTCCGCGTCGGCCGCCGTCACGTTCTCCGACGAGTTCGACGGGCCCGCCGGCGCAGCCGTCAACGGAGCGAAATGGCAGATCGAGACCGGCGACAACGTCAACAACCACGAGCGGCAGTACTACACCCGAGACAACCGCAACGCCGCCCTGGACGGCCAGGGCCATCTGGTCATCACCGCCCGTCGGGAGAACCCGGGCAACTACCAGTGCTGGTACGGAAGATGCGAGTACACCTCCGCCCGTCTGAACACGGCCGGCAAGTTCACCACGACGTACGGCCGCGTCGAGGCCCGGATGAAGATTCCGCGCGGGCAGGGCATGTGGCCCGCCTTCTGGATGCTGGGTGACGACATCGGCCAGGTCGGATGGCCGGGCTCGGGCGAGATCGACGTCATGGAGAACGTGGGCTTCGAGCCGTCCACCGTCCACGGCACCCTCCACGGCCCCGGGTATTCCGGATCCGGGGGAATCGGCGCCGGCTACACCCTGCCCGGCGGGCAGGCGTTCGCCGACGCCTTCCACACCTTCGCCGTCGAATGGAGCCAGGACGCGATCACCTGGTCCGTGGACGGCGCCGTGTACCAGCGGCGCACCCCCGCCGACCTCGGCGGCCGGCAGTGGGTCTTCAACAAGCCGTTCTTCCTGATCCTCAACCTGGCTGTCGGCGGGTACTGGCCCGGGGACCCCGACGGCGGCACCGCCTTCCCCCAGCAGCTGCTGGTCGACTACGTCCGGGTCACCACCGGCGGCGGTCAGCCCGGCGGCGGCGCCATCACCGGCATCGGCGGCAAGTGCGTGGACGTAGCGGGGGCCGCCACCGCCAACGGGACGCCCGTACAGCTCTACGACTGCAACGGCACGGCCGCCCAGCAGTGGAGCATCGCCGGCGACGGCACGATCCGCGCACTGGGCAAGTGCCTGGACGTGGCCTCGGGAGGCACAGCCGACGGTACGAAGGTCCAGCTGTGGGACTGCAACGGAACAGCGGCCCAGCAATGGGCCGTTCCCGCAGCACGCGACATCGTCAATCCGCGGGCGGACAAGTGCCTCGACGCCGCGGGCAACAGCTCGGCCAACGGCGCCCGGCTGCAGATATGGACCTGCACCGGAGCCGCCAACCAGAAGTGGACGGTGACCCGGTGACCCGGATCGCCGGACCGTGGGTCACGGCCTTCGTGATCGCGGCCTCGGCCGCCTCTGTCCTCACCGCAGTCCAGCCCACCCGGGCAGCAACCCCCGCCTCCTCACGGGCCTCGGCCGGGCCGGTGGCCGCCGCCCTGCCCACGGGCTGGTCCACCGTGGTGAACACCGGCAGTGGCAAGTGCCTGGACGCGCGGGCGGCAGCCACCGCGAACGGTACGGCGGTGCAGCAGTACGCCTGCAACAGCAGCACCGCTCAGCAGTGGAGTTTCACGCCGACCGGCGACGGGTTCGTCCGCATCGACAACCGCAACGACGCCCACCAGGTCGTGGACGTGAGCAACACGTCCTCCGCCGACAACGCCGCCGTGCACCTGTGGACGTACGGCGGAGGCTTCAACCAGCAGTGGCAGGCCGTCGACGAGGGGGGCGGCACCTACCACTTCGTCAGCCGGCACAGCGGCAAGTGCCTGGACGTACCCGCCGCTGCCACCGCCGACAGCGTCCAGTTGGTGCAGTACACCTGCAACGGCACGGCCGCCCAGCGCTTTCAGGTCGCGCCGGTGAGCACCGGGCCCGGGGACGTCGATCTCGGACCGAACGTGGTCGTCTTCGACCCGTCGATGCCTTCCGCCACGATCCAGAGCCGACTGGACTCGATCTTCCAGCAGCAGGAGACCAACCAGTTCGGCCCTCAGCGCTACGCGGTGATGTTCAAGCCGGGTACGTACAGCAACGACGTCAACGTCGGCTTCTACACCCAGGTCCTCGGCCTCGGCCGGTCGCCCGACTCGGTGACCGTCAACGGCGCCGTGCACGTGGAGGCGGACTGGTTCCCGCCGCACAACGCCACCCAGAACTTCTGGCGGGGCGCCGAAAACCTGTCGGTGAACCCCACGGGCGGCACCGACCGGTGGGCGGTGTCCCAGGCCGCGCCCTACCGGCGCATGCACCTCCGCGGCGATCTCGCACTGGACGACGGTGGCTGGGCCAGCGGCGGGTTCATGGCCGACAGCAAGGTCGACGGCCAGGTGCGCTCGGGGACCCAGCAGCAGTGGCTGACCCGCAACTCCCAGCTCGGCAGCTGGAACGGCGCCAACTGGAACATGGTCTTCGTCGGCAGTCAGGGCGTGCCGGGCAACAGCTTCCCGGATCCGCCGTACACCACGGTGAACCAGACCCCCGCGGTCCGCGAGAAGCCCTTCCTGTACGTGGACGGCGCGGGCGCCTACCAGGTGTTCGTACCCTCCCTGCGGACCAACTCCTCGGCGACGAGCTGGGCGAACGGGAACACCGCGGGCAGCTCGCTCGGCATGGACCGGTTCTTCGTCGTCAAGCCGGGAGCGACCGCTGCACAGATCGACGCGGCCCTGGCGGAGGGGAAGAACCTACTCGTCACGCCTGGGGTCTACCACCTGAACCGAACCCTGCGGGTCACCCGTCCGGACACCGTCGTCCTGGGACTCGGCCTCGCCACCTTCATCCCTGACAACGGTGTCACCGCCATGACGGTCGCCGATGTCGACGGGGTCAAGGTCGCGGGCGTGCTCTTCGACGCGGGCACCACCAACTCGCCGACCCTGATGGAGGTAGGCCCGGCCGGCTCCGCGGCCGGTCACTCGGCGAACCCCACCTCACTCCACGACGTCTTCTTCCGGGTCGGAGGAGCCGCCGTCGGCAAGGCGACGACGAGCCTCGTCGTCAACAGCGACCACGTCATCGGCGACCACATGTGGATCTGGCGCGGCGACCACGGCAGCGGCATCGGCTGGAACAGCAACACGGCGGACACGGGCCTCGTGGTCAACGGCGACAACGTGACCATGTACGGACTGTTCGTCGAGCACTACCAGAAGCACCAGACGGTCTGGAACGGCAACGGCGGGCGCACGTACTTCTACCAGAACGAGATGCCCTACGACCCGCCGGACCAGGCCGCCTGGATGAACGGCTCCACGCAGGGCTACGCCGCGTACAAAGTCGCCGACCACGTGACCAGCCACCAGGCCTTCGGACTCGGCAGTTACTGCTTCTTCAACGTCAACAGCAGCGTGACCGCCGAGCGTGCCTTCGAGGCCCCCGACCAACCGGACGTGCGCTTCCAGCACATGGTGACCGTCTCGCTCGGCGGCACCGGGACCATCCGGCACGTCATCAACGACCGGGGAGGGCCTTCCAACTCGTCCACCAACGTGGCCGACGTGGTCAGCCATCCGTGAGCCGCGTCCGGGCCGCACGGTGAACCCGGGCGGCCCGGGTTCACGTGCGCCGGCGCACCCCGCCGAACTCGCCAGGCTCGCACGGGCTTCGGGCCTGGACTTCATCAACTCCTCCGATCACCACACACCCTCGGCGCACGCGGCCTGGGGCCCGGTCGCCGGGACCGCGCCCGAGCCGGCCATCGCCTCCAGCGACTACCACCGGGATCCGGACCGGGTGGGAACACCGCAGACGGTGGTCCTGGCCGACGGCCTGTCCCGCGAGGCGATCCTGGCCGGGCTGCCGGGCTGCCGGGCTGCCGGGCTGCCGGGCTGCCGGGCTGCCGGGCTGCGGGGCCGCGAAGGGCGGCGGGCCGGCCGCGCCCGCCCCTGCCGGGACCCCCGGCGGCGCTGACCAACCAACCCGATCTGGCCGGCCTGAATCGAAGAAACGATTATGTGGGTGGGGGCTCACACGGCGGCACGCAGTGGCACGCAGCGGCAGGTGGTGGATGCGTGTCCATCGTTCGACTGGCATCCACACACGTCTGGACGCACAGGCGCATGATCGGGCCGCCCCTTGGTGAAGCTCGTGGCGTCCGGCAGCCGCCGCTGTCCCGCAACGAAAGGTCGGCAACGTCCATGTTGATCGTCCAGCTCGCCCTCGTATCAGAGACCCAAACCAACCAGATCAGCCCCTCGCAGCTCACCCGCGTGGCCGCTGCCCTGCAAAAACAGGCCACCCGAGATTTCGGGCCCATCTGGGACGTCAACGCAACGGTGGACGCCTTCGACAGACTGGAGGACGTTCCCGTCGGGTACTGGCCGCTGATCGTCGTCGACGACGTTCCCGACGCGGCGGGCTTCCACACGGATGAGAACGGACAGCCGTTCTCCCTCATCGAGTTCGGCGCAAGCTGGTCGCTGACGGCGAGCCACGAGATGCTGGAGATGTGTGCCGACCCGTTCGGTAACCGTCTGGTGTCCGGCAAGTCCCCCCATCCGGACCAAGGCCAGGTCGAGTTCCTGGTGGAGGTGTCCGACCCCTCGGAGGCCGAGGAGTTCGGCTACACCATCAACGGCATGCTCGTCTCGGACTTCTTCACGCCGAGATTCTATGATCCGGTCGTCGTCGAGGGCGCCCGCTACAGCTTCGGCGGGCACATCAAGGAGCCCCGTCAGGTGCTGCGCGGCGGATACATCAGCTGGCGCGAGCCGGTCTCGGACGAGTGGTGGCAGCAGACCTGGTTCAAGGGCAACGAACCGAAGTTCCGCAATCTGGGGCGCCTGACGGGCAGCGGCAGTCTCCGCGCGGCCATCGACGCCAGGACCAAGACGGTCAGCCGCCTCGCCGCCAGCGCTCCGGCCTCCAAGTCCTTCAGCGACGCGAAGGCACTGACGGCGCGGGTCAAGGAGACCACGAACGCCCGGGCCGAAGCATGGCGCGCCCAGATCGAGAGACTGAAGGCCGCGAACCCCGAGGCAAAAGCCTGGAAGGGGAACGGGAAGGCGAAGGGCAAGGGGAAGGGGAAGTGACGGTGGCCAGCACCGCATTTCGGGCCCGGCCCCCAGTCCGCCTGTCGGGGAGGCCGTCGTGAGCGATGACGCTCAGCAGCGCAAGGCTCGCGCGGACAAACTACGCCGGAGGATGCACCGCCCCGCGTCCGGCTCGTCGGAGCCGGCCCCCGCGGACGAGGAGCCGCCGGAGGGGGAGAGCCTGAAGGAAGGCGTCGAACGACGCATGCGCGAACTGGATGAAGCCGATCGCGAAGATCACCCCCCGCCCTCGGGCGAGAACGGCGAAACGTGACCGAACAGCGCTCCTCCACCAGTGGTTACGGTGCTCCCGGAAATACCGGAGGGTGTGATTCGGTCAAGGGCCTTGTGGTGCCGGTCGGGAGGCGGGCAGGCTCGGGGGATGAACACAGCTAGGCTCGCCAGTGAACAGCTGATGGGTTGGTCCGCCCTGAGCGAAGGCCGGGCCCTTTGCGGCGCGGGGTTCGGGCTGAACGCCGGTCTGCGGGAGATCGTTCACTTTCACGGCGATCACGAAGCCGATGTCCACCTGACCCACGCGATGATCACGAAGCTGCGGCCGGCCCTCGCCGGGTCTTCCGCCATCCGCCTGCGAGCCGGATCCGAATGGGTCACGCTGCGCCTGGACATCGGATCCGACATCGACCTGTTGGCCACCCTGGTCAGCGCGGCCCTCGCTGCCGGGGCCCGAGCCGATGCCGAACCGGACGGCGCCCACGTCCGCCGCCCGGCGCCGTGCACCCGCCTCGGAAAACCGGGCGCGGCCGTCCTGTCCCCCTGCCTGTGAGCCCTGCGGGCCGCCCTACGACCGGGCCTTGACGCGGCCGACGAGGAGCCGGACGGCGCTGATGGTCAGGTCGGGATCGTGCACCTGCTTCACGTACGCGGGCCATCGCGCCGAAGGCCGTCCGGATGTCCGTGCCGAAGGCGTCGACGAAGACGAGGCCGGCCGTCCTCTCGGGGTGCTGCTGGGCGTACAGGTAGGCGCCGGGGGCACCGGCCCGGGCGGCCGGGGTGGGCTGCGGCGGAGGCGGGCGACCCTGCCACCCGAGCCTGCCCACCCTCACGAGCACCGACGTCGCGGCTCACTTCGAGTTCGGCCTGCGCCTGCTCGCCGAGGGGCCTACGGCACCTGGACGGCGGGGAGCGGCGACCGGGTCGGCCGGGCACCCTCTCGTTCCGGCTGTGGGTTTGACGTAACGTCACCTTCGCCCGTACACGCCCCGGACTGGAGGAGGCCCGAGGTGCCGACCGCCCCGGACAGCCACTACGCCGACGAGCTCGGCCGGACCAATCCGTCGGAGACGGCCCGGCTGCGGGCACTCACCGATGCCCTCGACGCCGATACGGTGCGTCGCCTCGACGCCGCCGGTCCGGCGCCCGACGCGCGGGTCCTGGAGGTCGGGGCCGGCACCGGCACGGTCGCCGCGTGGCTGGCCGGCCGGTGTCCGCGGGGGCTGGTCACCGCCACCGACCTGGACATCACCCATCTGCCCGCGGACCTGCCCGGCCACGTGCGGGTGGTGCGGCACGACGTGACCCGCGACCCGTTTCCCACGGGGTCCTTCGACCTGATCCACGCGCGCTGCGTCCTGCTGCATCTGCCCGAACGCGAACGCGTGGTGGAGCGGATGCGGGACTGGCTGGCTCCCGGCGGCACGCTCCTGCTGGAGGACGTGGTCCACTTCCCCCACACGGGACTCCCGCCCGGTGATCCCGTCCGCCACTCCGTCGAAGGGATCTGTGCCCTCCTCGCCGATTCCTACGGAATGGAACCGGACTGGGGCCTGCGCGCACCGGATGTGCTCCACCGGCACGGATACGAGCAGATCAACGCCGAGATCGCCCTGCCGGCTTTCCGGCAGGGCGCCCCGATCGCCGATTTCTGGTACCGGACGGTGGCCGCCCTCGCACCCCGCCTCCGGGAGTACGGCTCCATGACCGAAGCCGGGATCGACGCCGCACTCTCGGCACTGCGGGACCCGGACCGCGTCTCCTTCCCGCTCGGAGTCCTCGCAGTCCGGGCCCGCAAGCCGTCGCCGGCCCCGGGGACCGCCCCGGTCAGCCGGTGAAGCCGGCGGTGATGGAGGTGAACTGCCAGTCGTTCTGGGCGATGCCGGAGCAGGTCTCCTGCAGGCCGCCCCCGGCGCAGCCCCGGTCGCGGTTGACGGACCAGAAGGCGAGACGGGCGATGTGGTGGGAGTTGGCCCAGTTGCGGATGTCGGTCCAGTTCTGGACGGTGGTGGTCTCCTGGGTGTCGCTGACGCCGTTCATGCCGGAGATGCCGATGTGGGAGTAGGCGGTGGCGTCGTCCCAGCCGAAGGTGGACTTGAGCTCGGTCTTGAGGCCTTCGGTTGCGCTGACGGTGCTGGCGTACATGTCGGTCGAGGCGTTGCCGAAGTCGAACGGCATGATGGTGAACACGTCGATGCCGGCATTGAGGGCCTTCGACTGATCGATGAGGCGGTTGCCCCACGACGTGGGGCCCGTGGTGCCGGTGCCGAAGGTCAGGATGGTCTTGAGGCCGGGATTGTTCTGCTTGACGATCTTGAGTGCGCCGAGGATGCGGTCCTGGACCACGGCGTTCTCGAATTCGTCCGTGTTCTCGATGTCGACGTCGATGGCCTTGAGACCGTAGGCGTCGATCACTTGCTGGTACGCGCCGGCCAGCGCTTCGGGGGTGGCGCAGTTGGGGCCGAGCTTGTTGCCCTGCCAGCCGCCGACGGACGGGACGATGTCGCCGCCCGCCGCGCGGATCGAGCTGATGGTGCTCTGGTCCGCACCGCCGGTCAGCGGGCGCTGGCCGTCCCAGGCAGGGCTGCATCCGCCGGAGGAGAGGATGAAGGCCATGGTGAACCACTTCGCGCCGGTCGCGTTCATCACCGTGGTCGCGCTCGGCGGGTTGCCCCAGCCGAGGTAGAGGTACGGCGCGGCCTGCTTGAAGCCGCTCGGCGCGGTCCCGTTGTCGGTGGTGACGGTAGCCGCGTTGGAAGCCGGTGAGGTGTTGCCCGCCAGGTCACGGGCGCGGACGGTGAACGTGTACGGGGTGTTGGGGCCCAGCCCGGAGACCGTCGCGCCGGTCGTGGTGGACGTGGCCACCTTGGCGGCGCCCTGATAGATGTCGTAGCCGGTGACGGCAACGTTGTCAGTGGAGGCCGTCCAGGTGAGCGAGACGCTGGAGGAGGTCTTGCCGGTGGAGGTGAGGCTGCCCGGCGCGGTCGGAGCGACGGTGTCGGTTCCGCCGCCGGGGCCCTCCAGGATGACGTCGTCGGCGTAGTAGGTCCCCTGCCCGTACCAGCCGTTGAGGTAGATCTCAGCGCTGGTCTGGGAGGGGCCGGTGGTGAAGGCCACGGTGAGCTTGGTGTACGAGGTGGCGGAGGGGGTCCAGGTGGACGCGCCGCCGGCGACGCCGAGGTACACGTAGCTGCCGCGGACCCATGCGGAGAGCGTGTAGGAGGTGTTGGGCCGGACCGCGACGGTCTGGGTGCACTTGGCGTTGTCGGAGGCACTGGCCGCGCCGGCCAGTGCCTTGCTGCCGCCGTGTACCGGGGAGCTCACGACGGAGCCCAGGCCTCCGCTGCAGGACCAGCCCGCCGCGGTACCGCCCTCGAAGTCGCCGTTCGCCAGGAGGTTGGCGCCGAACGCCGCTCCTGGGGCAGTGAGCACGGCGGCCGCGCCGAGCAGGGTGGCGCCCAGGCCACAGGCCACGCGGGTACGGGTACGGGTACGGGTACGGGTCATGCGGGCACGGGTGGTGCCGGTGCGGTTGGGCATGGGAGTGCCTCCATCGTGGGGGAAGGTGAGCAGCCCGAAAGGTGACGTGCGGCGTGGCCGGGAACTTATGCCTCGGATGCGCCGCCGTCAACTGGTCTGGACCAACTTGGCGTAATGGGAAGGTTTCCCAACTGTTGCTCTTGACACAGGCGTTGTTCGAAATGGAGCATCGGGGGCGGACCCGCACGGTCCGATCGGGCGGCTGGCCGGCGGGCGACGGGATCCGGACGGAGTGGGGTCGCGGCTGCGCCGCATTCCCGATGATCCGTCGGCGCGCGCCGCCGGGGGCTTACGATCTCGACGGACGGTCACGTCCCGCGACCGCCGCCAGCCCCGCACCCGTGGAGGTCAACCGTGTTCTGGACGGCCGAAGGACGCAGCACTCGCCGCAGCAGCCACCGCATCCGTGCCGTGGTCGGCGCTGCCGCCGCCGCGGGGATGTTCCTCGCCGCCGGCTGCTCCTCCGGTGACGACGGCCCGGGGGAGGCGGCCGGGGGCGTGCGCGTCGTCGAGAAGGGCAAGCTGACCACGTGCACCCATCTGCCGTACCCGCCGTTCCAGTTCGAGCAGAACGGCAAGGTCGTCGGCTTCGACGTGGCCCTGATCGACCTGGTCGCGCAGAAACTGACCGTCGAACAGAAGATCCTCGATACCCCGTTCGAGAACTTCAAGACCGGTGCGTTCCTGAACTCGGGCCAGTGCGACCTCGCCGCAGCCGGTATGACGATCACCGACGAGCGCAAGAAGAACGTCGATTTCTCCGTCCCGTACTTCGACGCGACCCAGGCGCTGCTCGCGACCAAGAAGAGCGGGGTCACCTCGCTCGCCGACGTCAAGGCGAAGGGCAAGAAGCTTGGCGCGCAGGCAGAGACCACCGGCGAGAGCTACGCCAAGGCCCAGGGTTTCAACCCGGTCGCCTTCGAGAGCTCGGACGCGGTGCTCAACGGGCTGCGCACCGGTCAGGTCGACGCGGTCGTCATCGACTACCCGGTCGTCCAGGGCTGGCTCAAGGACAAGGCGAACGCCTCGGAGTTCGTCCTGGGGCAGAACATCGAGACCGGCGAGAAGTACGGGTTCTCCGTGAAGAAGGGCAACACCGCCCTCCTCGCCGCGATCGACGAGGTGATCACGACCGCCAAGGCCGACGGTACCTACAAGAAGCTCTACGAGCAGTGGATCGGCCCACTGCCCCAGGCCACGTCGTGACCTCTCGGCTGACCCGGCGCCAGCGACGCCGCCTCTGGCAGGGCGTTCAGTACGCGATCTTCGCGGCCGTGGTGGTCGTGATCGGCGTCCTGGCCGACTGGGACCGGCTGCAGAACCAGTTCGCGCAGACGGACCTGGCCATCCGGCTCTTCCCGAGGATCATCACCATCGCCCTGCGCAATACGGTGGTGTACACGACGTCCGGGTTCCTCTTCGGCCTGGTTCTCGGTCTTGTCATCGCCATGATGAGGCTGTCGTCGGTGGCTCCCTACCGCTGGGTCGCCGGTGTCTACATCGAACTGTTCCGGGGTCTGCCCGCCCTGCTGATCTTCATCTTCGTGGGTGTGGCGGTGCCCCTGGCGTTCCCCGGGACCGAGATCCCCGGCGGCACGTACGGGAAGGTCGCGCTCGGTCTCGGTCTCGTCGCGGCTGCCTACATGGCGGAAACCATCCGGGCCGGCATCCAGGCGGTGCCCAAAGGGCAGATGGAGGCGGCCCGCTCGCTGGGTTTCTCGCACGGCCGGGCCATGGTCTCGGTGGTCATCCCGCAGGCGTTCCGCATCGTCATCCCCCCGCTGACCAACGAACTGGTCCTGCTGTTCAAAGACTCCTCCCTGGTGCTGTTCCTGGGAGTGACGCTGCAGGAGCGGGAACTGACGAAGTTCGGCCGGGACCTCGCCAGCGAGACCGCCAACTCCACCCCGATCCTGGTCGCGGGTCTGTGCTACCTCCTCGTGACCGTGCCACTGAGCTTCGTGGTGCGCCGTCTGGAGGCGCGCGCGGACAAGGCCACGTGAGGACGAGATGCCACAGGAAGCGGGAGCGGTGGACATGACGGCGGCGGACCGACCGGAGATCGAGATCAGAGGGCTGCACAAGTCCTTCGGCGCCAACCACGTCCTGCGAGGCATCGACCTGGACATCGCCCGCGGCGAGGTGGTCTGTGTCATCGGGCCGTCCGGGTCGGGCAAATCGACTCTGCTGCGCTGTGTGAACCTGCTGGAGGAGCCGGACGAGGGTCAGGTCTTCGTCGGCGGTACGGAGGTCACCGACCTCGATGTCGACATCGACGCCGTGCGCCGCCGCATCGGCATGGTCTTCCAGCAGTTCAATCTGTTCCCGCACGTGAGCGTCACCGAGAACCTCACGCTGCCGCAGCGGCGGGTGCTCGGCAGGGACAAGGCGCAGGCCGCCGCCGTCGCCCGGGAGAACCTGGAGCGCGTGGGCCTCGGCGAGAAGGCGGACGCCTTTCCCGCGCAGCTGTCCGGCGGTCAGCAGCAGCGGGTGGCGATCGCCCGGGCCCTTTCCATGGGGCCGGAGGTGATGCTCTTCGACGAGCCGACCTCGGCGCTCGACCCGGAACTCGTCGGCGAAGTGCTGTCGGTGATGAGGGTTCTGGCCGGCGAGGGCATGACGATGATGGTCGTGACCCACGAGATGAGCTTCGCCCGCGAGGTCGCGGACCGTGTCGTGTTCATGGACGCCGGAGTGATCGTCGAGCAGGGCCCGGCGACACAGGTGATCGCCCATCCGCTGCACGAGCGGACCAGGAACTTCCTCAACCGCATCCTGGACCCGGCAGCCACCGACGCACCCGCCGCCGACGGCCCCGGCACGGGGAAGCCGGCTGACGGGCCCTCCGAACGCTGAGGCAGGGGCATCCGTCGCCGAGTTCCGCGTCGTGGCCTATCGAGGGCCGCCGCCGGCTGCCATCCAAGGTGCCGGACCGAGCACCCGTGCCAGCTCCCGGTGGATCTGCTCCGCCTCCCGGCGTGTCTGACCGGGCACGTCGCCGCGTTCCCTTATCAACTGGGCGTAGATCGGTGCGTCATTGGCAGTGCTCACGTACTGGCTCCCCTTCTCGGGCCGGTGCCCGCAGCCGGGCTGAATGAGTGTAGGCGGGTGTGACGGGTGGACGAGCAGGCGGCCCCCGGCGCTGGTTAGGCTTCTGCCGTGACCAGCGCAGGGTGGAGCCGTCGACGGGTGATGGGCGCCGGGCTCCACGCGTGCGCGGCGGCGCTGGCGGCCGGCTGTGCGGGGAGTTCCGGTCCGGTGCGGAGGCTGCGGCTCGCGACGGGGCCGCAGGGCGGTCCGTACAACGCGTTCGGGAAGGCCCTGGCACAAGCCGTCGCCGTGAGCGGGCGCCGGCTGGAGATCGTTCCGGTGAGCACCGCGGCGAGCGTGAACAACTTGCGGAAGCTGGACGACGGGTCGGTCGAGTTGGCCCTGGCCATGGCGGACGCGGCCGAGGACGCGGTACTGGGACGCGAGTCGTTCTCCCGCCCGGCCGCGGTGACGGCGCTGGCACGGGTCTACGTGAACTACACCCACCTCCTCGTCCCGGCGGCCGGGCCGGTGAAGTCGGTCGACCAGCTCGCCGGTCGTCCGATCGCGGCAGGTGCGGCGGGGTCGGGCGTGCAGGTGGTGGCGGGGCGGGTGCTGCAGGCGGCCGGGCTGAGCGGCGGTCCCTCGCCGGCGGACGAGCGGCAACTGGGCCTCGCCGAGTCGGCGCGGGCGCTGCGCGAGGGCGCGGTCGACGCGCTGTTCTGGTCCGGGGGCGTGCCCACGCCCGCTCTGTCGGAGCTGGCGCGCGAGCTGCCGTTGCGTTTCCTGCCGCTGGACGGCTACGTGGGCCCGCTGCGGCAGCGCTATGGCCCGGTCTATACGGAGGTCACGATTCCGGCCGCCGTATACGGGCTGACGGAGCCGGTGGGAACCGTCGGGGTGGGCAACTACCTCCTGGCCCGGGACGACGTACCGCACAGTGCCGTGCGCGAACTGCTCCAAGTGGTGTTCGACCGGTGGCGCGACCTGCTGCGGGAGGTGACGGCGGGCGCGCGGCTGGAGCCCCGCTTCGCCATCTCGACCGGGCGGGTACCCCTCCACCCGGGGGCGGTCGCGCACTACCGGTCCGTGTACGGCTGACCGGGATCAGCTGACCGGGACCGGCTGAGCGCGCCCGGAGCGTGGCGGGTCACGGAGCCGGGAGCCGAAGCTCCACGACCATGCCGTGCGGGGTGTTGCCGCTGACGTCGAGCCGTCCGCCGCTGATGCGGGCGATCTCGTCGGCGATGGCCAGTCCCAGGCCGCTGCCGGGCACGTTCTGGTGCTCCGGGGCGCGCATGAAGCGCCTTAGCAGCAGCGGCAATTGATCCTCCGGAACCCCCGGCCCGTCGTCGGCGACCCTCACGACGGCAGTCCCGTCCGCGCCGCGCGTGGCGCGCACCTCGACGCGGCCGTCACGCGGCACGAACTTGACGGCGTTGTCGAGGACCGCGTCCAGGATCCGGCCCGCCGCATCGGGCAGGGCGCGGGCCCGCAGCCCTTCCGGGAGCCCGGGCGCCGTCAGTTCCAGCCCGGCGTGGCCGAAGACCGGAGTCCAGGCCGTCACCCTTTCCCGTACCGCCCGTGACACGTCCTGATCCGTCAGCTCCCCCGTGCCGGACTCCACCCGCGCCAGGGCCAGCAGGCCGTCGAGCAGCTCCTCCAGGCGTTCCGCCTCGTCCAGGGCACCCGTGTGCTCGGCCCGGCCGGGCCCGGGGGCGATGTGCGGTTCGACGTTCTCCAACCGCAACACCAGCGTCGCCAGCGGATTGCGCAGCTGGTGGGAGGCATCGGCGACGAAGTCCCGCTGGCGGCCGATGGAGTCGGCCATGGCCTCCGCCATGGTGTTGAAGTGCCGCCGCAGACGACGCAGTTCCGGCGGTCCGGTGCCGGAGACGGCCCGGGCCTGGAGGCTGCCTGCGGTCAGCCCCTCCACCGCCCGGTCCAGATCGAGGACCGGACGCATCAGCCAGCGCGCGATCCCCGCCGCGACCAGCGCCGCCGCCGCGAACGCGGCGGCCGCCCCGGCTGCGATGAGCGACCAGCGGACCGTCACGTCCCGGCGTGCGGCGTCGGTGGGTACGGCCATCAGGACCGCCCCGCTCACCCGCTCGTCCCGGCCCACCGGTTCGGCGAGCACGACGGTCGACGGACCCCAGGGTCGAACGGTGGGCAACCGGTCCGTGGAGCGGCCGGTGAGTGCGCGGTTGCGGGCGTCCGCCGCGTCGGCGGCGGGCCCCGCCCCGGACCGCGCGACCGTCGCTCCCGTCGTGTCGACCACGACGACCCCGGTTCCGTACAGCTGGGTGTACCGCCTGATCTCGGCCGACAGCTCCGACCGGTCGGCGTCGGTGCGCATCCGGTCGGCGAGATCGGCGAACCTCGCCGCCTCCGAACGCCGTTGCAGGAGCAGGTGCTCGGTCCGTCCGCGCGCGTAGGCGTCGGCCAGGGGGAGGCAGAGCAGCAGCGCCGCGGCCCCCATGAGCACCATCAGCACGGCGAGGAGCCTGCGCCTCACCGGGCGCTGCCCCCTTCGCCGTCCCGCCCGGTCGGACATCCGAGCTGGTAGCCGAACCCGCGGACCGTGCGCACCAGGCCGGAACGGCCGGTCTTGGCGCGGATGCCCGCCACGTGGACGTCCAGCGAGCGGGAGGCGGCGAGGAAGGCGTCACCCCAGATCCGGTCCAGGATCTCCTCGCGGGAATGCACCTCGTCCGGGCGGGCGGCCAGGAAGGCCAGTACGTCGAACTCGCGACGGGTCAACCGGACTTCGGCGCCCGCCACCGTGACCGTACGCCCCGCCAGGTCGACCTCGACGTCCCCGCTGCGCACGGGCCGGACCCCGGGGGCGGCGGAGCCGGCCGTACGGGTCTGCACACGGCCGGACGACGCTCCCGTGCGGCGGCGTACGGTGTCGATGCGGGCCATCAGCTCGGCCATCCGGAACGGCTTGACGACATAGTCGTCGGCGCCCGCCCGCAGTCCCTGCACGATGTCGCGCTCCTCGCAGCGCGCGGTCACCACGATCAGCGGCGCGTCACATACGGTACGCAGTCGCCGCAGCAGCTCCAGCCCGTCCAGGTCCGGCAGGCCCAGATCGAGGAGGACGAACTCGGCTTCGCGGACGAACCGCAGGGCGTCCAGGGCCCGGCCCACCCTGCGGACGGTGTGCCCGCGCTGGGCGAGGGCGGTGCCGAGGGCCTGGGCCATGCGGTCGTCGTCCTCGACGAGAAGCGCGTGCATAGTCAGTTCCCTCGCCACCTGTGAACCGGGGCATCAGCTTACGGGAGCCGCCTTGGGCTGCTCCCGGTCGGCGTCGTCCGCCTCGGCCTCCGCGCGGCTGAGCGCGGCATTGCGCGTGTCCGGCATCAGCACGTAGGTGACCAGGGAGATCAGCGCGCACCCGGAGACGTACCAGAAGAACATCGTCTCGTGACCGCTGCTCTTGAACCACAGCGCCACGTACTCCGCCGTGCCGCCGAAGAGCGCGTTGGCGATCGCGTACGGCAGTGCCACGCCCAGGGCGCGCACCCGGGTCGGGAAGAGCTCGGCCTTGACCGCCGCGTTGATCGAGGTGTAACCGGTGACGATCACCAGCGCCAGCAGTGAGAGCCCCAGCGCGGTCCAGTACGAGGACGCCGACCCGAGCGCGGTCATGATCGGGTACGTGCCGACGGTGCAGCCCACCGCGAAGGTGATCAGCAGGGGACGGCGGCCGATCCGGTCGGACAGCATCCCGGCGAACGGCTGGAGCACGGCGAAGAGCGTCAGAGCGGTGAAGCTGACCAGCGTGGCGGTCGTCTTCGCCATGCCCGCGCTCCCCACCAGGTACTTGGTGAGGTAGGTGGTGTACGTGTAGTACGCGACGGTGCCGCCGAGGGTGAGCGCCATGACCAGGCCCGCCTGCCGCCGGTGCTGCCACAGGACCTTGAGCGTGCCGCGCGTGCTGTCGTCGTGGGCGTCCTCGCCCGACGACTCCTCCTTGAACGCGTCGGTCTCCTGCAGCCGTCGCCGCAGCCAGAACACGATCACCGCGAACAACGCCCCGACGACGAACGGGATCCGCCAGCCCCAGCTCTCCAACTGGGCAGTGGTCAGGGTGTGCTGCAACGTGATCAGGATGCCCAGACCGAGCAGCTGCCCGCAGGTCATCGACACGTACTGGAAGGAGGAGCCCAGGCCGCGCCGGTTGCGGGCCGACGCCTCGGTGAGATAGGTGGCGCTGGCCGCGTACTCGCCGCCGATGCTCATCCCCTGGAGCAGGCGCGCGAGCAGCAGCACCAGGGCGCCGAAGTAGCCGGCCTGGCCGTAGGTCGGGGCGACGGCGATCAGCAGGGCGGCCACCGACATCATGGTGACGGTGAGCGTGAGCGCGCTCTTGCGCCCGTGCCGGTCGGCGGCGCGGCCGAGGATCCAGCCGCCGACCGGCCGCATGAGGAAGCCGACCGCGAAGATCCCCGCCGTGTTCATCAGCTGTGTGGTCGGGTTGTTGCCGGGGAAGAAGGAATCGGCGAAGTAGATCGCGAAGCTCGCGTAGACGAACCAGTCGTACCACTCGACGAGATTGCCGAGCGATCCGCCGATGAGGGCGAGACGGCGCTTCCGGCGTTCCTCCGCGGGCGGCGATCCGGGCAGGGTGGCGGACGAGGTCATGGCGGCTCCAGACGGAAGTCCCTGTGGGGACGGGGAATTGCCCCGGCGCACTCCGGCCGTGGGCGAGCTCCCAGAGCATGCGTCCGCCACCGCACCCGGACAAGGTCCACCACCCAGATCTAACGTTCCGCTAAGAAAGCACTCCGCTCTGCCAGGATGGGTAGGTGGACGGGGGACGTCCCTGTGCACGCGCGCGACGGAGGAGGCCGCAGTGGAAGAGCAGATGGAGGCGCAGGGCCCGAAACTGCCACCGTCGCACCCGCCGAGGACTCCGCCGCCGCAGAAGAAGCCGGTCGAGGCTCCGCGGCCACAGCCCGCGACGAGGCCGAAAGCGGTGACGAGCCTCCAACTGCCCCCGCCGGGCGGGCGGAAGGTGGCGGCCGTCGCTCGTGGCCGCATGGCCATCCGGAATCGGCGAGTCGCCAACTGGTCGCTCGCGGGCGATCCCTGGGCCGCGAAGAAGGCCGTTGCCCGGGTCCTGGAGACCGTCCGGAGCTGGGGCTACATCCGGCCGGGGGACGCGCCGATGGAACAGACGGTGCGGCTGCTCGTCGGCGCGGCCGTCGCCGACTCGGGCAAGCGGATCAGCCTGCACGTGGCCGACCAAGAGGGGATGCTCCTCGTCGTCGTGCTCAGCCACACGGCCGCGGAGCCTCGACCGGCTTCTTCTGC
>NZ_JBEZLW010000053.1:0-44916 GCF_040652395.1 Streptomyces sp. NPDC048269 | reverse complement strand
CTATCTCACCCCACTCGAGACACGGCAGCGGCACGAACAAGACCACACCCTCGCAGCGTAAGAAACGAGTGTCCACGTATGCGGGGGAACTTCAAAGCCGAGCAAACACGCCGACTGCGGCAACAACTCACACGCCAACACCCAGAACTGGCGGCCTACACCCAACAACACACATGACCAGGCTTCCTCTCGACCCGAACAACACGACCGGCGTCCTCTACGGCCGTGCGCACGGGGGAAGGCTGCAGATCCCGCCGCAGTGCCGGCCTGCGGGCCAAGCGCCGAGCAGCGCGCAATCGAAGCTGCCGGACGGCTCGCACTCCAGCGGCACCAGGACGACACAGCGGCGTCGCCCCACCCCGACGACAGGGCCGCCGAACCAACCACGCCCCCGCTCAAGGAGGACCTGCCGATGGATGACCTCACGGCCGGCGGCAAGCCGGTCGACATCGACGGCGCGGAACGCGACCGGCCCGGCTGGACCTTCGAGATCGGCACGTCCTCCTTTGTCGTGACCGCCCCGGCAGGCGAGCACCTGACCGCGACCGCCCTGCGCCGCCTGTCGATCGACACCCTGCTGCGCGCCGCCGCGACCGGCCTCGTGGATCGCGTCCCGGCCGCCGGGCTGGACCCGCGGACACGTTTGTACGGCGGCACCCTGGAGCACCTGGCCGCCGTCGCCGACTCCTGCTGGCAAGCCGTCCGCCAGAACCTGCCCGGCCGCGAGGAGATGCCCGACGATGGAGCAAGTAGTCGTCCGCGACCGCCGGGCGCTGGAGCGCGCAGGCACGCAAGGCCGGACTCCTCTCCGTCCCCGGCAGCGGAGTCGGCTCGGCGTCAGGCAGAGTCCGAGGTGATCGAAGGCTTTAAGCCGTGCGGCCCGCACCCTGAGCAGGGTGCGGGCCTATGGTTATGGATGTCCGTTCGGGGGGACTGACAGAGTGTTGAAGGCGGGCTACCCGCCTCCCCGTTATGGGCGGGGAGGACGGTGGCCCGCCTACCTCTTCCCAGCAGCGAACTGGCAGAAGTGTGTCCACTCGCTGGCGTGGAAACGAAGGGCCGGACCGTTGGGGTCCTTCGAGTCGCGGACGGCCAGGCCGCCCGGCAGGTCGGCGATCTCAACGCACTCGCCTTCCCCGCCCGAGTAGGAAGACTTCCTCCAGGAAGCCCCGTCGAGTGAAGCAGCGTGCAGGGCCGTGCGGGCTTCGGTCACTGGTTCTTCTCCTTGGCGATCATCTTCTTGATAACTTCCCTCGACTGATCGACGGGAAGGGCTGTGGCGGTGACGCGCTCGAAGGCGGTCTCGAATACGGCCACCTCATCGGTGCCCTCGATGAAGCTGCTGCCGCGGATGCTCTCCACGCTGACGACCGTGGGCCACGGGTGTTGGAACCCGACGATGTAGAACATCCCCACGAGGCCGGCGTGCGGGGTCGCGTTCAGCGGCATGATCTGGATGTCGTAGTTTGGGTTCTCGGAAGCGTCGAGCAGCCGCTCCATCTGCCCGAGCATGACGCCCTTGGTGTCGACGAAGCGCTGGTGCAGGACAGCTTCGCTTATCACCACACGCAACCTCAGGGGGTTTCCGATCCGGGTGAGGACCGACTGCCGTGCGAGGCGGATTGCGGCCAGCGCCTCGATTTCTTCGGCGGTGCGGGTCACAGCCGTGGCGGAGATGATGGCCCGCGCGTATGCGGGGGTCTGGAGTAGGCCAGGCACGAGACTGGGCGAGTAGAAGCGTACGCCTTCCGCGTCAGTCTCCAGGCTGAGCAGATCCTGGTACTCCTTGGCGGCGACGTCGCCGTATGTCGCCCACCAGCCCTGCTTGCCCGCGTCCTTCGACAGTGCTGCGCATCCGGCGATCAGGGCCTGGTCGGTAACCCCGTAGTGGCCCAGGAGTTCGTTCACTTCCTTGGGTGCGATGTGCGCTCGGGCGTTCTCGATCTTGGACAGCTTGGTGTCGTCCCAGCCCATGAGTGCGGCGGCTGCTGCCCCGGTCAGTCCGGCCTTGTCCCGGCAATCCTGAAGGAGCGCGCCGAGTCGGCGCCTGCGGAGCGTGGGCTTCGCCCTCTGGTTCGGCATGCCTGCATCCTGCCTTTCGGGGTGACGATGCGCCCTCAGTAGGTGCGTAGTTGACCCTTGCGGGTTGCATTCTGCCCCCGCCAGGTGTCAACCGTCACGGGAACATAGGTGCGAGATTTGCCAATCAAGGTGACGCACTTGCGCACCTGGGTTGCAGAGGTGCATTCTTCCAGAGCGCTCACATGACTGTGCGTCAGTTCATGATCACTCTTTGACGCTGCGTCACGTTATCCGTCAGTGGCCGGGTTCCAAGCAAGGCCCGGCAACGCGGCCTGGTGCCCTCGCCCCGTCGGGAACACCGAGCTGCGCCCACCAACCACTCCCGAACCCGCCGAGGCCACCATGAGCCAAAGCACCACCCCCGCCCCGTACGAGCGTGGCAGTGACCACCCCGCCCACGCGTTCGTCCGCGACCACCACGGCAGCACCGCCGACTGGGGCCCCGACACCTACGACCTCTACCTCGACTTCCTCTCCACCCCGACCATCGAGCGGGAGGGACAGTGATCGGCATGGTCAGCCTGATGGTCGAGTCGGCGCCCATCGGGCCGCAGCGGTACTCCGGCCGCTACACCAGCCGCCCCGAGGTGCTGGCCCGCGTCCGGTCCGACGTCGCCCTGTACCTAACCACCTGGGGTCTGGACGGGCCCGTACTGTACGACGCGCAGGCGGTCGCCACCGAGCTGGTCGCCAACGCCATACGGCACACCCGGACCCGGCAGATCGGGATGTCCGTCACCCGCATCGGGGACGACTCGGTGCGGATCACGGTCACCGACAACAGCCGGAAGCCTCCCGTGCCGGCTACCGAGCCTGGCGACTCGATCGCCGAGTCCGGCCGCGGGCTCGTGATGGTGGACGCGCTCGCGCAGGACTGGGGCAGCAAGATCGTCATCACGGGTAAGCGGGTGTGGGCCGACCTCGCCGCCGGGACCGCCGAGTGAACGGCGATGGATGGGGAGAGTTAGGCGGCCCCACCGCCCTTACCGCGATCACCAGCGTCGGCCGTGGCCGCCGTCACCCACTGCCGGACGGGAACACCGTCTTCGGTACGCTGCTGACCGGGGCGAACGCCGTCGGCCTTGGGCTGGTGGCACTGATACTTACGACCGGTAACGCGGATGCGGCCCCGCTGTCCGCCAGCCCGGCCGCCACGGTCCCGGACCTGTCTCCGGTCGAAGTGCAGCCCGCCCGTCCGGGGGCCATCGCCACGGCCGCTGCCCCCGGACCGCCCAGCCCGTACGCGGCCCAGAGACGCGCGCCTGCCGGTGCGGCACCGGCTTCCCCTGACACCCCGCCGCGCACCGCTGCCGGACCGGGCCTGTCCTTCCCCGGGCACCGGTCCGGCAGCCCACACCACGCCCGCAACGCACGGCCGAAAAGCCGCCGCTGACCCCTGGCCACGAAGGCATACTGCTCGCTTCGCCATCGGCGCGGAGGAGAGCACCGTGAACACTCGAATCCAACTGGTCCGCGACACGCTCATCCGGCACGGTCACAGCGGCAGCATCACCGGGCTCCCCGAGCGGGCCCTCACGGCGGCGGCGGCCACCGTGCAGCAGCTCGGCTGCGCGGTCGGCGCCATCGCCAACAGCCTGATCTTCTCGGTCAACGACAGCCCGATGCTGGTCCTCACCAGCGGCGCCCACCGCGTCGACGCCCGCAAGGTCGCCAATCTGCTGGACGTCGGCCGCGCCAGGATCTGCCGTGCCACGCCCGAGTTCGTCCTGGAGGTCACCTGCCAGGAAATCGGCGGTGGTGCACCCATTGGGACTCCTTCCCGATCCGGACCCTCGTCGACACGCACCTCGACTCCTGCACCGAGGTATAGGCCGGAGCCGGCCTGCACCACGCGGTGTTCCGCACGACGTTCAACGAACTGCTCAAGCTGACCGGCGGCCAGGCCGCCGACATCGGCAACGCCTAACCCACGACTTTCCGCCAACCATGCGGAGAAGATCGCCAACTCCTGCGCCGATCCAGGCGCAGGGCCACGCGCAGGCCACTTGTGGAGGACATCACGTGCTCGGCACAGACCACCAGTCGTATCGCGAAGGCGGCAAGAAGGCTCTGGTGACAGGTGCGTCCGGATTCATCGGTTCGCATCTCGTAGACCATCTCCTGTCTAAGGGCTGGAGGGTGATCGGTGTTGACCGACGGTCACCGACAAGCGACCCCATCGCGCGCCTGAACCTCATGGATGCGGTCGGTAATCCGCTATTCCACTTCCTGCACGCGGACATCGCCGAACCCAGCCTGCGGGGCTTCCTTGACGTCGGGGTCGTCTTTCACCTCGCAGCTGCCACGGGGGTCCGTTCTTCGTGGGACGCGAACTTCACCGGCTACATGCACGACAACATCGCCGCGACGCACCACCTGGTGCAGGAATGCGAGCGTGCCGGCGTTCCCCGACTCGTTCTTGCCTCTTCCTCCAGCGTGTACGGAACCGCCGCCTTACCGTCCAAGGAAGACGGTCAGGTCCGTCCGATGTCCCCGTACGGGGTGTCGAAGCTGGCTGCGGAACAGCTCGCACTGGCCTACGCCGCCAGGGGCGCAGGTTCGACCAGCACCGTGGCGCTGCGCTTCTTCACTGTCTACGGGCCGCGCCAGCGCCCGGACATGGCGATCCACCGGATGCTGAACGCCGTCCACACCGGGAAGCCGATGCGCCTGTACGGCGACGGGCGGCAGCGCCGGAACTTCACCTTCGTGGACGACGTGATCGAGGCGATCGTGCAGTCCGCACTGACGCAGCAGGCCGGGCAGGCAGTGAACATCGCCGGTCCCGCCAGCGTCACGATGCGGACAGTCCTCGACATCGTCGAGGAGGTCACCGGCAAACCCGTCCCCATCTTTGCCGACACCGCCCGCTGCGGTGATCCGGAAGCCACCGAAGCCGATTCCAGCCTGGCCCGGGAAGTTCTCGGCTACAGCCCCTGCATCGGCCTGGCGGACGGCATCGGCCGCCAGTGGCAGTGGACCCTCGACACGCACAAAGCCCCTGCCATCGGGAGCATCGCATGATCCACGTAACGGCCGGCTCCGCGAACGAGCTGTTCACCGCAGCCTGCGCGCAAGTCCTGGCGCAGGGACGTCAGGTCAAGCCGCGCGGCATGGCCACCACCGAAGTAATCGGCGCGCACCTGACACTCACCAACCCGCGTCGTCGCCTGATCAGTCTGCCTCCGGTACGAGTCCTGAACGCGGCGTTCGCCGCGGCCGAAGCCACCTGGATTCTGTCCGGCTCGGACGGGGAGTGGATCTACACCTACAACCAGCGCATGGCCGAGTACTCCGATGGAGGCACCCTGCGTGGCGCCTACGGGCCGCGCCTGCGGGCATGGCGTCCCGGACACGACCAGCTCGACCACGTGCGACGCACTCTGCTGGCCGACCCCGATTCCCGCCGGGCGCTGATCCAGCTGTACGACCCGGACCGCGACGTCCCCCACCACAGCGACGTGCCCTGCACGCTCGGATATCGCTTCTACCTGCGCGATGGCCGTCTGGAGATGCACACCACGATGCGCAGCCAGGACCTGTGGCTAGGGTTCTGCTACGACGTGTTCACCGCCACGGTCCTGCACGAGCTGATGGCCCATTGGATCGGGGCCGAACTCGGCGACTACCACCACCACGTGGACTCCCTGCATCTGTACCACGGCGACACGGTCGCGGCCCGCACGCTGCCCGATGCCCCGCAGCCCAGCCGGTTCATGGACCCGCTGACCGTGCCGTGGGAGGACTTCGATCCGATGCTGGAACGCATCACCGACGGCCAGACCCCGCACGGCCCGTGGGGAGAGTTCGCCCATGTGATGCGCAGCTACCGCGTGTGGAAGGGCGGCGACCGTACCGACGCACGCCGCATGGTCGAAGGCACCGAAGGGGTCCTCACCGAAGGACTCGTGGGCTGGTACGCAAAGCTGAGCAAGGGAGCAGCGTGATGGGACCGGTGGTACTGGGGCTGTGCTCGGGCACGCATGACTCATCGGCAGCCCTCATCGTCGAGGACCGCTTGGTCGGACTCGTCGAGGAAGAACGCCTCAATGGCACAAAGCACACGAAGGACTTCCCGCGGCTGTCCATCGACTGGCTCCTGCGCTCCGCCGGCCTGAACGACGCCGACGTCACGGACGTGGCGTACAACTTCGCCCCGCTCCGCTATCTGGCGGGAGCCTTGCCGTTGCGGCACCTGCGGGCGGCTACCGCCGCACGGGCCTGGCCCCGGGCCCGCAGCTTCGGCGTCGTACACCGCCGTGCGTCCGAGCGTCTGCGCAAGTTCGGGGAGCACTTTCCCCAGGCCCGACTCCACGGAGTGGAACACCACCGTGCTCACAGCTTGTACGCGTTCGCCGCTTCCCCATTCGACAGCGCCGCCGTACTGGTCGTCGACAGTCTCGGTGAGACCACGACCACCTCAATCTGCACGGCCCGCCGCACCGGGCAGGGCATCGTCTTAACCGATCGATGGTCCCTGCCCGATCCGGCTTCTCTCGGCTACGCGTACGGCGCCGTCACCCAGCACCTGGGCTGGCGGCGCGGCGACGAGGAAGGCACCGTGATGGCGCTCGCCGCCTTGGGAGACCCGGACCGCTTCCGGGACCTGTTCGCCCAGGCCATCCCGATGACCGGCGATGCGTTCGCCCTGGACCCCGCCCTGTTCCCCCTGCGGGTGATCTCCAGCCGGTACCCGCGCCTGTCTCCTGCGTTCGTCGCCGCGACGTGCCCGCCCCGCCAGGCCGGCGAACCTCTCACGCAGGTGCACTGCGACCTGGCCGCCGCACTCCAGGAGCGCACCGAGCAGGTCATGATCCATCTTGCGGTGCAGGCCCGGCACCGCACCGGAGAAAAGACCCTGTGTCTGGGCGGCGGGGTCGCACTGAACTGCGTCAGCACCGGGAAGATCACCGAGCGCGCCGGATACCGCGAGGTGTTCGTACCTCCCGCCCCTGGCGACTCCGGCACCGCCGCAGGAGCCGCCCTCCACATCGCCCAGTCCCGCACCCCGGCTCCCGTCGGCGGCATAGCAGGATGGTGCTACCTCGGCCCCTCGTACAAGGGCCTGATACTCCCCCCGAACCCGCGTCCCGGGATGCACGCCCACCGCCCGGCCGGCGCTGCCCAGCACCTGGCTGTGCGCCTGGCCGAAGGCCAGATCGTCGGCTTGTTCCGTGGCCCGCTCGAAGCCGGGCCCCGCGCCCTGGGCAACCGGTCGATCCTGGCCTCGCCGCTGCGCCCCGACGTGGTGCACCGACTGAACGCCAAGGTGAAGTTCCGCGAGCCATTCCGTCCCTTCGCGCCCGTCGTGCGGGAGAGCAGCGCAGGCGATTACTTCACCCTCGGGCAGGCGGCCCCGTTCATGTCGTTCGCCAGCGGGGTCACCGACCTCGCCCGCAAAGAGATCCCCACGATCGTCCACTCCAACGGTCTCGCCCGCGTACAGATCCTCTCCCCTGAGCAGAATCCGTTCCTCGACGAGGTCCTCCGTGACTTCCAGGAGATCACCGGCGTACCAGTCCTGATCAACACCAGCCTGAACATCAAGGGAAAGCCGATCTGCGGCACCCCCGACCACGCGCTGGACTGCCTCGCCGAATCGGGCATCGACGCCCTGCTGATGGAGGACTGGTGGGTGGTCGAGCAGTGAAGATCGGCTACAGCTTCTGGGGATTTCTCGGCGACGGGGTCACCGACACCCCCGATGGCGGGCGAAGCCACCGACACACCCTCGTCAACGGCCTCATCGCGGGCGGCCATCGGATCGTGTTCCTTCAGGCAGACCGCGACACCGCCGAGGCCGGAGGTTCCGCTTTCGGTGCACACGAGTGGGACATGGAGCTGCCCGAGATCGACGCGCTGTTCCTGGAGTGGCGGTGGCCCATCCCTGGCCGCAACGACACTCCATGCGGGACCCCGGGGCACACCTGCGACCTGCACCGCCAGGAGGAGCTTGTCGACCACTACAGCCGCCGCCTGGGCCTGCCCACGCTGCTGTGGGACAAGGATCAGCACCTGGCGGTGGACGACCCGCTGCGCGGACTGTCGAACATCCACGTGTGTGAGGCGGCACTCCACCCCAGGTCCGGGGCGACGAGCCTGCTGTTCCCCGTGTCCGACACCGCCCTCGACCAGGCCGATCCGTACTCGCTGGCGCGTCGGCCGAGGCGCTGGCCGCTGGTGTACGTCGGAAACCAGTACGGCCGTGACAACGCCTTCGGCGAGTTCTTCGCGCGCCCGGCCCGTCACCACCGGCACGTGGTGGCGGGGAAGTGGCCGGACATCGACCGGTGGCCGCACGTGAACTTCATAGGCAGGGTGCCGTTCCGCACGGGCATCTCACTGCACCAGGCGGCGCACGCGACGGTGATGCTGGCGCCGGATCGGTACGCCTCTAGCGGCCAGTACACGCAGAGGATCTTCGAAGCAGTGCTGGCCGGGTGCGCGCCGATCACCCCTGCGCACTACCGGTCGGCAATCCTGGTGGTCCCGGATGATCTCCACGCCTGCGACGGCGATCAGGTGTCCGATATCACGCGCACCCTGTCGGGCATGTCGGATGCCGACCGGGCCCGGCTGCTGGAGCGGTGTATCCGCAGGCTGGACCTGTTCCGGCTCTCCCGGCAGCTCTACGTCATCGACCGAGTGTTCTACACCTTAGAGAGGGGGGAGAATGGAAACCCCACCCGCCACACCAGCTCGAATCGGTAGCGTCTCATCCCATGCGAATCGCCCTGATCGGCTGCGGAGGCAGCGGCAAGACGTACCTGTCCAAGCAGCTCGGAGACCACTTCCGTGCCCCGGTGACGCACCTGGACGCGGTGTACTACGACAGCGAGTGGAACACTTTGGACAAGGAGAAGTTCTCCGCGATTCAGGAGGAGCTGGTTCAGGCGCCGTCCTGGGTCATCGAGGGGAACTACGCCGGCACGCTCCCGATCCGTCTCCGTGCAGCCGATGTGGTGGTCTTCCTGGACATCAATCCTGTCGTGTGCCTGTGGGGTATCACGCAGAGGCGGATCCGGCACGGCGGCGGGCAGGACGACGCCACGGGCGTGTACGACCGGATCACGTGGAACTTCATCAAGTACGTGTGGGGGTACCGCAAGACCATGGCGCCCCGGGTGAGGGAACTGATCGCGGAGCACGCCCAGGGCGCCACCGTGCGCCGCGTCACGAGCAGGCGGCAGGCCCGCAGTCTGCTGGCCGAGCTGAAGACCTCACAGCCCGCGTAGCCCGCACCATCCGGCCGGGGGAGGCGGGCCGTGGCTGACACCCCGCCGTTCCTCGACCAGAACCTCCTCGAAGGAACTCTCTACCAAGATCAGCAGCGGCTGGCCGACCGCACCGGTTCGCTGCTATCCGCAAAGATCAGCGGACACCCGGCCCCGCAGGTCATCGCCCGGTACGCGGTGGACGCCAACCCCGGCAGTGGGCTCGTCCTCGACATCGGATGCGGCCGCGGTGCCTCGACACTGGCGCTGACGCGGGCCCTGTCGGATGCGCGGATCTGCGCGATCGACGCCTCCGCCTCGCTGCTGACCGCCGCCCGCGACCGGCTGAGCCTGCACGGCCTGTCGGCCCGCACCCTCCGCGCAGACTTCCACCGCCTTCCGCTGGCCTCCGGCCAGGCCGCCGTGGCGGTAGCCGCGTTCTGCCTGTACCACTCGCCCATCCCGCGCCAGGCCGTTCAAGAGATCGCCCGCTGCCTCGAACCCGGAGGGCGGGCGATTCTCGCCACGAAGTCCGCCGACAGCTACGCCTCACTCGACCGCCTCATGGAGAAGGCTGGGCTCGACCCGAAGGCCACCAACAGAATCAGCCTGTACGCCGCGTTCCACAGCGGAAACCTGCGCGCCACCGCCGAGGGCGTCCTCGACCTCGTGCACATCGAGCACGAAGTCCACAGGTTCCGATTCCCCGACCTCGATCACGCCGCCGCCTACCTGGCCACCTCGCCGAAGTACGCGCTCCCCGCCGGCCTCTCCGGGAACAAGGATGCTCTCGCCAGCCGGCTGAAGGCCACGGTCCCCGACGGGCCCGTGGAGACAGCGTCCGTGGTCAGCTACCTGGTCGGCACCAAACCCTCCGGGCGCACGGCGTGAACTTCACCAAGCGCTATCAGAGCACCGAGGCGGCCCGGACCGCAGCCGCCCACCATTCATGGCTCCAGCGGACTGGGCTGCCCGTACCTGCGCTGACAGGACGCCACGGGCAGGTGCTGGCCTTCCAGCACCTGCCCGGCAGGCATGCCGCACCCAGCGACCTCCCCGCCATCGCAAGGGTGCTGGGGGCCGCCCATGCCCACGCGTACCGAACCGAACTCCAACGGGCCCGGCTCGACCGCACCCTCCTGCTACCGGACGGAACCCGCCTGGCCGCGTTCACTGAAGGAAGGGTCGACCGTGTGCAGCGCCTGCTCAACGAAGGAAGGGTGCCGGGCGCCACGCTGACCGCGGGGCAGGCAGCCGAGCTGATCGGCTCCGCCTCCGACGAACCCGCCTCCTACTACAAAGACTCCAACCCCAGGAACTTCATGGTCACCGCCACGTCCGTGACCGCCGTCGACTTCGACGACCTGACCCTGGCGCCGTTCGGCTACGACCTCGCCAAGCTGATCGCGACCACCGCCATGACCCACGGGAAGTTGCCTGCCCCGCTCGTTGCCGATGCCCTGAGCGCCTATAACCGGTCCGTACCGCACCCCTGCACGTCCGCCCGTCTCACCCAGTGGGCCGAGATCCACCACGTCCTAACCAGCCCCTACCTGGGGCGAAACGCCTACGCCCACAGCTGGCACACGCTGCGCCCCGACGAGAGGACCCCATGACGATCCCTACCCTGGCAGATCAGCTGGCCTCTCCAACCCCCGACGGTTCAGCCATCGCCCTGTACCGGACCCGCGTCTACCGGTTCAGCGACGACCCCCGCCACTACGTCATCGCCGAGGCCGCGGAGGAGAAGTACGCCAGCGGGCACATGCCGGCCCGCGAGACGATGGCCTACATCACGGCGTCCCTGCATCAGATCCGCTCCGGAGGATCGCTCCTGCCCTACGACCCACGCATAGCGGCAGCCGAAGGCATCCACATGCAGCAAGAGCTGGATGCCCGGACCCCCTACGCCCCGAGCCCCCGCCCTCAGGGGGACACGGCTGCAACCGTGTTCATCGTCGGGGCCCCGCGATCGGGCACCAGCCACTTGTTCAACTGCCTTGCCTACACCGGCCGCTACGCCTACTTCACCACCGCGTCCTGCTGGGCGTGGCCCGTCCGGAACCTGAGGCACCCCAGCCGGACATCCTTCGAAACCCTGGACACCTCGGTCCTCACCGTGGACAACAAGAAGACTCGCCTGGTCCCCGGCCTGGTCATGCCCTACGAATCCGAAGATCTCTACGGCCGGGCCATCCCCGCCTACCGGCACCTCGGCGGCCACACCTACGACCTCGCCCAGGCCAGCATCCACGACGCCGCGCTCCTGTCCTCCAGCATTCACGCGCACCGCCAGCAGTTCAGCCGAAGCGACTTCCTGACCAAGTCGCCGTTCAACTCGCTGCGCATCCCGCAGATCGAGGAGATCACCGGACGCCGTGCCCTGTACCTGAACATCCAGCGCGACCGCTCAGCGACCGCAGACTCCATGCGCCGCAACCACTTCCGGTTCCGTAGCAACGGAGCCAACCTCACCGAAGAGGACGCCTGGTCCCTGTTCGCCCAAGCCATCGACGACACCGCCCCACCTTCCCGGACCATCCGCATAGACCACGCCGAGCTGCTGTCCGACACCAAGACCGTGCTGGCCAGGATCACCAACTGGATCACCGCCACGACGGCCACTACGTGACCACCAGCCTTCTGTCGCCGACACGGCAACGCGATGGCCCACCCTGACCTCCCGGAGCCGACGGCATGCAGATGATCACCCCAGCGACGACTGCCGACCCGTCAAAGCGGTACAACCGCCAGAGCCCCCTGACCCGGCGTGGCGGCTCTGTGGCGACCGGACAAGCTCCGAGGGCAGGTCGTCGGCCTCGGCCAAAGACCGGTGGGTGTGTGGTTCGGTGAGGGGCGCACCGTTTCGTGGGGCAGAGCAATCTCCCTTCCCACGGAAAGCGCCGTCATGGAAACCACCCCTCACCCACCCCGCCGCCATACCGTCGGCCGTCCAGCCGTGCCAACGCGGTCGCGGCGGCTGCGCGCAGAGCGTCCGCAGACCGTGCCCGTCGGCCGGACCACCTCCCGTGGGCCGCTTATGGTCCGAGCCGGGATCTGGACCGCACTCAAGGCCGGCCCCCTCGCACTGGCCGTCACCCTCACCGTGCAGCGGACCACCATCGCCCCGCGCGCCAGGGACACGGCCCGCACCCCGGCCGATCCGGCCGGAGTAGCCGAGATGTTCGTGGATCTCTGGCTGCGTGCGGACGGTACGCAGCCGGACAGCGCCGTGGCGATCGCGGTCCGATCACTCGTCCCGGAGGCCGAGGTGCCCAGGCGGCCCCGAACAGCGTCCGTTTCCGTCGCGGCGCGGACCGTCGCCGTGCGCAGCGCGGTTCTGCACGAGGGCATGTGGGCGGTGGTAATCGGCGCGATCGCGGACCGCAGCGGGATCGAGGGGGCCACGCGCAGCCCGTCGACAGCCGTGGTGCGGCCGGTCTTGCCGGTGGTGCGGTACTTCGCGGTATCAGTCGCCTTTAGAAGGAACGGTCGGAAGCCCCCAGTGACACAGGCCCGCTCAAGCATTGGGCCTGCTGTCGCTCGCTCCACAGGAAGCTGAGGGTGAGGTCGATGCCATCGATCTCACCCCGTCAATCCTCCGCGATGGCTCGTTCACGACGTGCAAGTGAGGTCCTCCTCCAGTTCGTCCAGGCGGGGCAGGATCTTCGGGTTGCGCGTGAGCAGCGGACAGCGGATGCCCCGTTGACTGAACGAACTACGGAGATTCCGGAGTTCAGGGGATAGACAAAGGCCGCCGCGACCGCTTCGACCCAGCGCAGCTCGCCGACCTCAGGGTGGAGTGGGGGCAACGAGCGGCCAGGGCACGGAGCTCCGTAGTAGCCACCGAACAGAGTGCGTCCGCAGCAGGTGATTGGGCAGCCGGTGCGGACTTCTGTTCCGAGAAGGGATCAGCGCGGAAAAGATCTTGCATCCGGCGCCGTATCTGCGACCCATGCACCCACAGCCAACAGCGATCTCGCCAACCGCCGATCAGAGCGGACCGGGCTTGTCAGTGGCAGCAGTTACGCTCCCAACCGCATACGCACAAGGGGTGCCATGTCTAACGATGCCTTTGAGTGCCGGATATGGGGCAAGTCGAAGGACCTGCCAGCCGGGTCGCACTACCCGCTGCTATGCCACCTGGTGGACACCGCTGTGATGGCCGACCTGCTGTGGGACACGTACCTGTCTCGGGCGCAGCGCCGGCTGATCGCGCGTGCGCTGGGAGTGGAGGCGGATGTGGCGCGCAGGGTGGTGGCGTTCTGGGCGGGGCTGCATGACATTGGCAAGGCGGTGCCCGGTTGGCAGGGGCAGCCTGCTGATCTGGTCGCCGCTCTGGTGCAGGTCGGGTTCCCCACGCCGGGTGCGGTGGATGCTGCTGTTTTGGGCCGGCACGAGGCGTCATCTCAGTTGCTGGTGCCGTCCCTGCTGAACGGGCTGGGGTGGGCGTTGGACGGGCAGCGTGACCGGGTTGCCGCCGTGGTGGGCGGGCTGATCGCGGGTGGTCATCACGGCCGGTACGCGGAGCCCAGCCACCCGTCCGTGGTTGCGGACCCCGTGGCCGCGTATCCCGGTCTGGGGACTGGCGGGTGGGTGGAGCAGCGGGAGGCGATGGCCCGGGTGCTGGCCGCCGTTACGGGGGCTCCGCCACTGCCGATCGTGCGGGAGCGTATGCCTGCCGGGGTGATCACGGTGGTGACGGGGCTGATCATCCTTGCGGACTGGCTTGTCTCGCAGGAAGACCATTTGAACGCCCGGGTCGCCGGAGCGGGCGGCGTGGTCGACACTGCTGCCGTTCATGCCTGGGCCGCGGAATCCGCCCGGTACGCGCGGGACCTGGTCGATGAGGCCGGACTCGCATTACCGGAACTCAATGACGAACCGGTCTCGTTCGCCGACATGTTCGGCTACATCCCGATCGCCGACCCGAACCCCCTGCAGGCGAGCATAAGCCGCACCGCACGTCACTTCCTCGTTCGGAGTGACCGGACTCTGGTGGCCAAGCCGCTGGGCGTGCAGCGGCGAAGATAACGTGCAGCTGCGGTACCGCGAAGGGGCGCCGCCCACGCGGTTTCCCACGCAGGCGACGCCCCTTGCCCGGACTTGTTCGGATCAGCTCACCGTACGGTCTTCGAACCGAGTTCGCCGGGCTTCTTCGGCACCCACGGGTGCACGGCGGTGGCCTCCTCAGGGGAGGGTTCGTCCATGGTCACACGCCAGATGTCCTTGCCTTTTACGCTGGTGGCCCGGACCTGGATCTGTTTGATCTGGCCGGTCTCGTGCAGATAGAGCACGACCTCCTGCCGGAGCGAGCCCTCGTCGTAGAACTCCGCGGTCACCTTGCCGCGGGCTCCCTTGCCGAATGCCGTGATCCAGTTCTCGGCAGTCTTCTCGGGAGCGCCCTTGCCGTCCTTGTCGGCGAGCGACGCCAGCTCGCCCACCTTGCCGTCGGCGATGCGCCACACCACCTGCTGGGTGATGCCCAGGGATCCCGTGGACGGGTATCCGACCACGGCGAGCGGCGGGTGGCTGCCGTAGTCACCGGCGTACGCCACGTCTTGGGCATCGTAGGCCGAGGAGCAGGCGGTCAGCATGCCGACGGCCAGCACGGAAACTGCCACAGCCCGCAAGGCCGGTCCTGGCCTCATCGAGACCTCGGCCGAAGCGCGCCGACCTCGACGATCGGATTGGGACCAGTCCTGTGGCGGGCCATGATCCCCTGGAGGGTGTCATGGGCGCTGTAGCCGTGCTGGGCAACACTGATGACGCCCTGATTGTTACCGGTCACGACCGCCGCGTGATTGTACACACCGTTGTCTTTCTTCCAGCTGAAGAACAGGATGTCCCCGGGCTGAAGATTGTACGCACGGTTGACGTAGCCGGGCTGGCGGTAGTTCAACATGTGCGTGAACAGATTTTGCGCCCCTGACCAGGTGTGGCTGTTCTTCTTCCACGACGTCCAGGAGGTGTTCCGCCACCAGGCACGGTCCTGCCAGTACGCCCAATGGCGCATCTTCATGCCGCCACCGTTGTAGAGGGCCTTGGACACGAAGTTCGTGCAGTCGTTGCGACCGTACTCCCTCGGGATGCGGCCGGCGTTGTTCCAGGCCCAGCTCGCGGTTCCCGACCCGTTGACGTAGGAAGCCGAGAGGGCACCTGCCGCCACGGGGTCCGACACGGGGAACCCGTCCCCGCCCAGGAGAATGGTCTCTGCGCCATCGGTCGGCACGCCCGTGGTGTCGGCCGGTGTAGCGGCCACCTGGGTTCCCGCCGCAGCCGTGGGAGACAGTTTCTGCCCCGCCTCGCTGTCGTCGGATTCGCTCTCGAGCTTCACCGCCCCGCCCGAGACGTTGAACACGAACCGCTTGGCCCGCCGCTCCTCCGACACCTCGTCGACGCCGTTGACCCGCAGGGTCATCGTCTGGATGACAGTGGCTCGTACCAGCACGCGGGCGGCCCCACCATCGGCAACCATGGTGTCCGTCAGAGCCGAAGAGGCACCCACGTATGCCTGGCTTTGCGTTCCCAGCGCCACGAGCTCCCCAATAAGCGAGGCCTCCTGCACGTCGAGGACCGCACCGAAGACTGCACCATGCGGAGACTCGGCCGCCGCCTCGGCCGTGGTGGCGCTGACCCCCGTCATGACCTTGTTCCGGGCGCTCAAGTAGGCCTGGACATAGTCCTTGTACGGCGTGGTGCCACCGGCCACGGAGGCACCCTGCGCCAGTGCGGATCGGGACACCGGGCCGCTACCGACGGCATTCTTCGCTGTCACCGAAACCCGGTAGGAGGTCACGTTGTCCAGCCCGCCGAAGACCGCGCGCAGCGCCGTGCCCTCCCAGGTGCCCACCACCGTACCGTCGCTCTTCTCTGCCTTCGCCACGTACGTGACGTCACCGGTCGTCCCACCGTCGAGCGGGGCGTTCCAGGTGGCGAGCAGGCCGGTGTCACCCGGGGTGGTGACGATGTCGCTGACAGCGCCGGGAGCGGTCGGCGGCAGGTACTCGACTGTCAGCTTTGGACGCAGGGCGGGGTCCGCCGCCGCACCCGAGTGGTACGACGCTCCGGCCGCCGTGCCGGGGACGGTGAGGGCCAGTCCCTCGTTCCCGCCGCGGTCGAGCCAGGACTGCACCAGCATGCCGAAGTCGACCTCGGACAGCGCGAGGTCGGAGACGTAGCTGTCGTTGCCCGCGGCCGTCAGGAGGTCCTTGCCGCTCTGTGCCGCGGTCCAGGCAGTGGAGAGCTCGTACGCGCTCGGCTTCTGCGCCACGCACTGGGTGGTGCAGTCGGCCCTGGACAGTGACAGCTTGGCGGAAGTGACCCGGGCTCCCGGCGGGAGCGCGGAGAGGTCCGCCTTCAGGTGCGTCGCCCACAGGTGTCCGTCCGCGGTACCGATCCGGAGCTGCCCGTTCGGCGGCGTGGCGCAGCCGGGCGTGTCACAGTCGGTCGGGGCGGACGTGCCCGCGAGTGCGGTGCCGGTGAGAGCCAGGGACTGCGTGGCCGGCATCGACGGCAGCGGCTGGAGGCGGACAGTCAGGCTCTGCTCGGCCGACCAGGGTGAGCAGCCGACGCTGTCACAGGCCCGTACCGACCAGCGGTAGCTCGCACCGTCCGCGAGCTTGCCCTCGGGGATTTGCAGGGAGGCCCGACTGCCGCTCTCCACCCATACGGGAGGCAGCGGGAGATTGGGGACGAGATTCCCGGCCGCGTCCTTCAGCGAGAACTCGGCGCTCACACGGGTCTGCGCCGAGGTCGTGACGACCGCGGACAGGATGGGCGTCAGCGTCTGCTGCGCGCCCGCCTGAATGTCCTGCGGAGCATCGGGCAGCGGGCTGACGGTGAAGGTGGTCCAGTTGGACCAGGGCGACCAGCTGTTGCTGTAGTGGGTGCCGTCGTAGGGCGAGGTGCGGAAGCGGTACGTGCGGCCGTGCTGAAGCACGCCCGCCGGTACAACGACCGACGCCGGGGTGCCGGCCGGGACGAACGGCGATACCAGGGTGTTGCCGACCTGGGTGTTGGTGGCGGCGTCGAAGATCTGGAAGGTGCCGTTGACCGTGTCGCCGTCCTTGTCCGCGAACGTGTCGCGCAGGGTGGGCGTCGTCGTGTCCACGCGCCAAGCGGGGGTCTTGTCCTGGACGAACGGAGGGCCGGCCTCCTGCTTGGTGCCGGTCTGCGGACGGTAGTTGTAGGTCACCGTCAGCTTCGGCGGGTTGGAGGTGGCGTTCGCGGAGTTGACGCGCTTCCACTGCCCCACGATCGACTCCGACGTCGCGCGCAGGCCCATGCTGGACAGCGGCGCCTTCGCGGACGCCCAGGTCTGCACGAGGGTGGTCACGTCGGCGTTGATCCAGCCGTCCGGTGCCGAGCCGCAGCCGGGGTTGCCGCGGGTCTCGGTGGAGGTGGCGTACTTGGTGCCCATGGCGGGCTGGCTCGTCCAGCGCGACGCGGTGCTCGGGGTGCCCGAGTCCCACACCTCCCACGGCTGCGCGACGCAGTCGGTGTTGCCCGAGTGGAAGTTCCACAGGGACAGCTTGGCGTCGGAGACGAGCGCGTCCGCGATCGGCGCGGTGTTCCACGTGATGAAGGACCGCGCGGTGCGGAAGGTACCGTTCGCGTTCTTCGTACCGGGGTTTCCGAGGTCGAGCTCGGTGTCGTTCGACCAGTCGACGGTCTCGCCCTGCTGGACGTAGGTGTCGAAGACGTTGCCCAGCGCGGAGGTGGAGGGGTCCACGGTCACCGGGTACTTGGTGGCCGGGTCCGCCAGGAACTTCGCGTCCGGGGTGACGACCAGGTCGACCGTGCCCGTGCTCTGGACAACCTTCATCGCCACGGGCACCTTGCGGGTGTGCTCACCGGAGACCGGATCGACCGTGGAGTCCCACATCACCGGTGCCGGCATGACCGCGGTCTTCTTGCTCTTACGGTCGGTGAACTGCACGCTGCCGTCGGCCTGCTGCTCCACTTTCAGGCCCTTGGCCACCAGGGGCAGGGTGTAGGAGTAGTTCTCGCCGGTCGGCCGCTGCTTCAGCTCGACGAACTGCTCGAAGCCGCCGCGCGTGGCCTCGATGACGACGTCACCGCCGGGGACGGCGTTTGTGTACTCGGCGCGTGCACCGTCCAGCTTCGGGGACGGTAGGGCGCCCTTCCACTTGAGAGTGATCTGCTGGTCGCCCTCGCCCAGGGTGACGAGGTCGGTGCTGATGTAGTTGACCGACGGCGCTGCCTGCGGCGCGGCCTTGGCCATCTGCGGAAGGGTGCCGGCGGCCAGCTTCAGGCCCTGTGGGTGGGCCTTGGACGCCACGGACCCGTCCGGGCTGTGGCCCAGGGTCACGTCGACGGCGCGCCAGCCGCGTGCCTGCTGGTCGTAGAAGCGGATCGGTCCGGCGGCCACTTCGGTGGTGAGCGTGCCGTTCGGGTTCACCCACGTGGTGGAGGTCTCGGACCGTTCCGAGACCGCCTCCACGCGGTGGCCCGCCGTCCGCGCGGCCACCCGGGCGCGCGCGAGGTTGAGTTCTTCGGTCACGGCGCCGGGCTTGGCCGCGGCGGCCGTTGATGCAGCGGCGTCTGCCGGGTGCGAGCTCTGGATGAGGGTTGCGGTCACGATGAGTGCCGCTCCGCCCGCTATCCAGTGGGTGGTCCCCCAGGGCCCTCTTCCGCGGCGTCTTGCCGCGGAGAAGCGAGTAGCCATACGTCCTCGGTCTTTCTGCGAGTACCCGATGATCTAGGTACGAGAGGAGCAACGTAGCGCTCTGACCAGGCATTTCATTCCTGGAAACGGGCAACTGGGGCATAATCTCGCCACGGTGACTCATTTGTGATGTGCCTTGCCTCCGGACTCTGCAGCACGTCCTGGGGTCAGAACTCCGTCGGCCAGTGCCCCGGACGCCGTCCTTCCTCGATGCCGGCCTCCTTGCCGAGCCAGTGACCCGTCAGCCGTAGCCGCCATAGTGGGCCGCTTCGCAGGAACGCACTGCTCCGGCTGGCGGCAGGCCGAACCCACGAGGTCGGCCGCTCGCTCGCCCTGCCGGGGAAAGGCAGCAGCAGGACGACAGTAGGCCGCCCGCCGCCGGCTCGCCGGTCACTGTCCGGCCTGAGACACGCCGCTGACCGGCTGACCGAGGAGACGGGCAATCCGGTTCGGGCTGGAGCAGGCCGTAGTCGGTGGTGAGCCGGTCGGCGATCCACTCCCACCAGCCCGGGTTGAAGCCGGTGAGCAGGATGCGGGTCGGCATGCCGGGGCGGTGGAGGCTGATGCCGCTGCTTTCGCGGCGGTAGCGGAGGGCCGGCTACCCCCAAGGACACCTGGACGACGCCCAGGGGGTACTCGGAGAGGCTGCCGATCTTGCAGCAGGCGAGAAAGACCGCGGCCTCCAGCTGCGCCTGCTCAGGTGCCGGGCCGCGGGGATGGTGAGCGGCTGGTCGGTGTCCGGGAGGAGTGCATGGAGTGCTTGGTGGGATTCGCGGGCGCGCCACCGGCCGCCGGGTGTGGGGGTACCGGGGCCGGACCCTGTCGTCGGCCGCCGGCCCGCACTGGCTCCGCGTGGTCTGCGCCGAGGTCAGCACCGAGGGCGGCACGCTGTGGAACGGCCCCTCCACCTCCCGCGCCCTCCCCGCGTCGGTGCCGCGCCCCGACCTGTTCCGCATCCGGGACTGGACCACCGAGGGCTACGCCTACCGGGCTGAGCTGTACGCCTTCGCACCCGACCCGATCGTCTCCCCGCGCCCCGTCCTCGACGAGGACCCCGGCCTGCCCGAGACGTGGTGGAAGGAGATGGTCGCCGCCCTGGACGCCCTCGACGACGTCCCGCCGCCGACGGACCGCGAGGCCGTACGCGAGGAGTACCTGCGCCGCGTCATCCCCCAGTTCACCGGCCACCAGGTCGACGACGTCACCTGGAGCACCGCCCACGGTGACCTCCACTACGGCAACGTCACCCGCGGCCCGCACATCCTGGACTGGGAAGGATGGGGCCTCGCCCCGTACGGCTACGACGCCGCCACCCTGTACGTGTACGCCCTGCTGACCCCCGAGACGGCCGCTCGCATCCGGACCGAGCTGTCCCCCGTCCTGGACCGGCCCGAGGCCCGCACCGGCATGCTCACCGTGTACGCCCAGGCCCTCCAGGCCCAAGACCGCGTCGACCTCTACGCCGAGCTGGCCGGCCCCGTCCGCGAGCACCTGGTCCACGCGTGCCGCGCACACCCACTTTTCTGGACGTTCTGGCCCCACCCGCACGCGAATGGGACCAGGGTTTGATGACGAGCCCGGATCGCGGTGGTGGGGAGAACATGATGCGCCCAGGTGTAAGCCCGGAAGCGCGGGAGAAGCAGGCCCGTGAACTGGAACGGCTGAGGGAGCTACGGGCAAGCGCCGAGCAGGCCCGACTGGCGGCGGATCAGGCTGAGGCCGCGCTCCTGGACGCTGCTGTCAAGCTCGTGCTGGACAGGGTGGTGAACCCATCGGGAGCTTTGGAGACCTCGGAGATCGCGAACGCATCTGGCATTCGTTCGCGGACCCTTCAGGGGGATGCGTACACTTCGGACTCGGCAGCCGCCTCGGCAAAGCAAGACGACCTCCTTCCAGCCAAGGCACGTACTTGCAGATCGGGCCAAGCCAGCGAGCAGCCGAATCCTTAATGGGCGGTTAATGAACGGGCGCATCCCCAGTCTTTCCCCGCCAGCGAGCTAGCTCGTTCCGGGTGGCGAGGGTGTTTGGGTGGTCGGGGCTGGCCCCAGTACCCGCTCCTTATCCCTGCCGCCTGAAGCTAGCGAGGAAGAGCCAGGAAGAGCCTTGTGTTGAGGGTGTCGGGGTGGTCGGGCCCCAGCACCCGCTCCTGGTCCGCCAACAGCTGCTCAAAGGCGGCGACGGCGCCAGCCACATCGCCCGCCTCCCACCTGAAGCCCGCGAGGTTGTTCCGGGTGTTGAGGGTGCCGGGGTGGTCGGGCCCCAGTACCCGCTCCCTATCCGCCAGCACCTGCTCAAAGGCGGTGACAGCGCCAGCCGCATCGCCCGCCTCCCCCCGCCAGTGGGCGAGGTTGTTCCGGGCGGTGAGGGTGTCGGGGTGGTCGGGCCCCAGTACCCGCTCTAGGTCCGCCAGCACCTGCTCAAAGACGGTGACAGCACCGGCCACGTCCCCCGTCTTTCCCGTGAAGCTAGCGAGGTTATGCCGGGCGGTGAGGGTGCTGCGGTGGTCGGGCCCCAGTATCCGCTCTAGGTCCGCCAGCACCTGCTCAAGAGCGGCTGCTGCTCCGGCCGCGTCCCCTGCACGCCCCCGCCAGCAAGCAACGTTACCCCGGGCGATGAGGGTGTGGGGGTGGTCGGGCCCCAGATGGTGCTGGGTGTCGTTGGCCAGCTGCTGGAAGTACTGGCAGGCAGCCGTGGCCTGGCCAGCCTTGCCGAGACTTGTACCAGCATGGCTGAGCACTACATGGGCATCGGGCTGGTACAGGGCGTCTTTGGCGTGGAGGGTCAGGATTTCGAAGTTGGCGCGCAGAGCCTGGGCAAGGGCAGTGTCGCGTTCGATCTCGGGCCACGCGGCCATCAGGGCATCGGCGACGGTACGTGCAAGTTGGTTGCGCTGGTCATTGGAGAGAGGGTCACGGATGGCGCGTTGTAGGAGCTGGTGGACGCGGACACTGCGGTGTGGGCTGCTGGGGGTGTGGTCGATCAGGCTCAGGCGGTGGAGCGCACGCAGAGCTTCTATGGCTTCTGGGGCCGTGATCTCTCCGGCGTGGGTTTGTTGGGCGAGGTGGCTTAGTGGGCGGTTCTTAAGGTGATGTCCGTTTCCGGCTGAGGTTGGGGCAAGGTCGGTGGTGGAGATTTTGTCGGCTATTGCTTCCTGGCGAAGCTGCCGGTGTCGGCCTCGGTGAGGATGCCGAGTTTGACCAGGCGTTTCAGCTTGGCGCGGATGCCTTCGACGTTCTTCGGCAGCAGTTCGTGGCCGAGGGCTTCGCAGACATCCTTGGCCCGCAGCGGGCCGGTCGCGTGGTTGAAAGCGGCGAGGATGCGGGGGTAGTCCGGGTGCTCGGGCAGGTCCGGCGCGACGGCCGGGAGCCGGTCGGCGAGGCCGGTGACGGTCTTGCGGGTGATCGCGAGGTGCTCCAGGTGGGTCTCGGCCTTCCGCAACCGGGTCTGCAGGCCGTCGATCTGTGCGCGGAGGTCGTCGGCCAGGGCCCGGGGCGGCGGCTTCCTGCAGGTCCAGGGCGTCGAGCAGGGGTTGGATGTTCACGCTGCCACCGCCTGCGCCTCGCGCCAGGTGGGGGCGTTCGCGCCGGTGAGGCGTCGGGTCATGACGTGGGTCATCGCCCAGTAGACGCGGGAGGCGGAGGAGGAGGGGTGGTGCTCGTAGTCGCGGACCAGGCGCCGGTGCAGTATCAGGACCCCGTAGGTCTGCTCGACCCTCCACCGCTTCGGCTGCGGCACGAACCCCTTGACCTGCGGGTTGCGTTGGACGATCTCGACGTCGATGCCCAGGCCAGCGCCGTGCACGACGACCCGGTTCTTGAAGCCCTGGTCGACCAGGGCTTTGCGGACGGTTCCGCCGGCGTGCTCGGCGACCTGGTCCAGCAGGATGATGCCCGCGGCGTTGTCGTGGGTGTTCGCGGCGAGGACGACGACTGCGATGACCAGGCCGAGGACGTCCACGGCAAGGCCCCGCTTGCGGCCGGGCACCCGCTTGGCCGGATCGTGGCCGCTCGTGGCGGCGGGGACCCCGGCGGCCACATGGACACTCTGGGTGTCCAGGACCACCAGGGTCGGGTCCTCTAATCGCCGGGCGCGTTCACGGACCTGGCAGCGCAGGAGTTCATGGATGACCTGGTCGGTTCCGTCGTCCCGCCAGGCGGCGAAGTAGTAGTAGGTCGCGCTCTTCTGCGGCAGGTCGCGCGGGAGATAGGCCCACTGGCAGCCGGTCCGCCCCTGGTAGAGGATCGCGTTCACGATCTCCCGCATGTCGTAGGCGCCCTGATGGCCGCTGACCGAGCGGTGCCGGTCCTTCCACGCGGTGATCACCGGCTCGATCAACGACCACTGCTCGTCCGATAAGTCACTCGGGTACGGCTTGCGTTCACTCACCCGGACACATCACCAGACCAGCAACCCCGGACCGGCAGATTCCGCCCCGCCGCCACACCATCAGGCGACAGAAGATCCACTCAAAGACTCACGAACCGCCCACTTACAGGTAGGCCCCGAGATGCAGCATCAGTGCTCCGGGAGCAAGGTGAAGGTAGGGGCGACGATCCGATGGCCCCGAGGCCGGCGAGGCTGGGGCCGCACACTGTGACCGGTCGATCGCGGCTAGGTCCGCCGCGCTGGATACACCATGCGAAAGTCGCGCCTTGGAAGGCGGATCAGAATGCCGAACATTCGCATTGACGCCAGCAGCCTGTCGAGCAAGAAGTTCCTCATACCAGGGCAAACCGCGACGCCGGTAGATGGAACGGCGGCCACTTCGTTCGCACTTGCCCCCGGAACATATGCATTCCAGCAAACGGGCGGTCCGCTGGGCACCTTCAACTTTGATGTCACTGCAGATGGGCTCGTCACGTACGACCCTGCGAACGACGGCTTCCTGAGCGGCCGGGGAACCGACACGCTCATCGTGCGAGGCTTCACCATCACCCTCGACGGACGTGCCCTCTCCCACGACCTCAGCCCGTTCCTGATGGGCAACTCGGATGTGCTCTCACGCACCTCCACCCACGATCTGACACTGACCCCCGGAACTTACGCGATTGCGTTGGCGGGAGTGTTCGCAGATTTCGCGTTCATGGTCGGCATGGATGGTCAGGTGTCGGTCGAGCCCCGCTTTGCCGGCTTCGCCGAAGCATCCGGACGGACCCTGACCATCCACGGCTACCGCATCACCATCGACGGACGCGCCCTCTCCCACGACCTCACCCCGTTCCTGCTCGGAAACGGGGACGTACTCTCACGCACCTCGACACACGAGCTGACCCTGATGCCCGCCGAATTCGCGATCGCCCTGGCCGGAGTGATCGCCGACTTCAGGTTCGTCCTCAGCACGGACGGCCAGGTGTCGGTCGAACCCCCCTTCGCCGGCTTCGCCGAAGCATCCGGACAGACCCTGACCATCCACGGCTACCGCATCACCATCGACGGACGCGCCCTCTCCCACGACCTCACCCCGTTCCTGCTCGGAAACGGGGACGTACTCTCACGCACCTCGACACACGAGCTGACCCTGATGCCCGCCGAATTCGCGATCGCCCTGGCCGGAGTGATCGCCGACTTCAGGTTCGTCCTCAGCACGGACGGCCAGGTGTCGGTCGAACCCCCCTTCGCCGGCTTCGCCGAAGCATCCGGACAGACCCTGACCATCCACGGCTACCGCATCACCATCGACGGACGCGCCCTCTCCCACGACCTCACCCCGTTCCTGCTCGGAAACGGGGACGTGCTCTCACGTACCTCGACACATGAACTGACCTTGGTTCCGGCCCAGATTCACAAGTTCCTGCCCACTGATGGAGCAGGCACCTCCTTCACACTCACCCTGGACGTCGACGGCAAGATATCGGTCACCCCCAGTGGACTAACTGCCCAGCGCACCCTGCTCCACAACAGATTGCTCGACGACTTCACCACCGGCGGGGACAACTTCTCGGTGCCCTTGTCGGCCACCACCACCCGCAGCCAGGCCGGGACGATGCTCGGCGGCGAGCGGTCAACGAGCGTGACCAACCTTACGTCCCCCCAGGGAGCGCCAGCCCGCTTGGAGGTGGGCGGCGCGGACCGTCTCCGGCTGACGCTCGGTGCCGACCAACAGGCCCGCCTCCAGGTCAGTTACGGGCTCAGGGCCGATGGCACTCCGGCCCCTCTCGGCGTGAACCTGCATGACGGTGGTGCAGACCGGCTCCGGACCACGATCTCCCAATCCGGTGCCGGTGGCGTAGACGTCAAAGTCACCATCGTCACTGCGGCCGGCCCCTCATCCGCCAGTGCGCGAGCCAGCGCCGGACTGAGCGAGTTCCGATTCGTCGACTTCACCGGCCCAGGGGGGCAGGACTTCACGAACGTCAGCCACATCATCTTCGAATTCACCTCCGGCGGCAGCCTCACCGTGGACGACATCGAAGCTCGCGGTCCCTTCCGACTCTCGCACCTCATGAGTTGGAACCCTCGCACCGACGAATCCGGAAAACTCGCTGTCCACGCCGCGCTGCTCCACACCGGTCAGATCGTGTTCTTCAGCGGCGATGAGCACGACCCCGGCCGCCACTTCCTCGGCCGTACCGACCGCAAACACATCGATAGCACGCGGATCTACGACTGCCGCAGCGGCGCGGTCCGGATCCTGGCATCGCCCGAGGTACCACCTGGCGCCCTTGCCCCGGACTTGTTCTGCTGCGGCCACGCGTTCTTGCCGGATGGTCGCCTGCTCGTCGCCGGCGGCACCGAATCGTGGGACAAGGGACACGAAGGAGACCCCGACGCCGGCGGGCACCACACGCACAAACACTTCACGGGCTTGCGTTACACTTGGATCTTCGACCCGGAAGCGCCGCTCGGTGCGAACCCATGGAAAAGGGCTGCCGACATGCGGGACGGCCGGTGGTATCCAACCCTGGTGACCTTGGGCGATGGCGACTGCCTGGCGCTATGTGGTCACCCCAGCACGGCCACTGTGGGGAGTCACGTTAATCTCGATGTCGAGACTTTCTCGGGAAGCTGGAACGTACTGGGCGCGGTCCCTGTTAACTCTGCGGCTGAGATTTCCTATCCGCGGGTCCATGTTCTTAAGAACGGCGAGGTCTTCTGCGCGACACCCATCGCAGGTGAATGCAAGACTTGGGGTCGAATGTCCGGATGGAACGGTAGCAGTGCGCCGAGCCCTCCCGAGGCGCTCTATAGCAGCATAAAAACGACTTCGGTCCTGCTTCCACTGCATCCGCCGAACTACGAGCCGCAGATTCTCATATGCGGTGGCAAGAAATCATTCATCGTCAGGCCGCACGCCGACAAGGCCGACAGGGTGTGGACGGAGACATCGGCGCGTGAACCCATCGAAGGCAGCCGCTCCCGCGAGCGCAAAGACAGCAACGCAGTCATCCTCCCCACTGGAGAGATCATGGTGTGCGGTGGCTTCGATGGCGATCGCGCGATGGTGGAAACCGAGCTCTACGACCCAGCTTTCGAAGAGAAGCTCGGCGCGCCCCGCGGGCGCCGGGGACCCTGGATGACACTGCCGGATACCGGCACGGCCAAAGTGCCGCGGGGATATCATTCGGTCGCGCTCCTGATGCCCGACGGTCGGGTGTTCACTGCCGGCAGCAATAAGCGGGGTGACTGGAGTTATCACAATAGGGACGACTTTCCAGGTAAACTACCAGAAGACGAAGGCGTCGGAGTGGATAATCGGGAGACTCGGATTGAGATCTACGAGCCGCCGTACGTCGAAAGCAGCGATCGCCCCAAAATATCTTCCGCTCCCTCCACCATCGGGTACGCCAAAACGTTCCTGATCGACACGCCGGACGTCGACAGAATCCGCCGGGTGGCGCTAATCCGTGCAGGCTCGGTGACGCACGCCTTCAACTCCGACCAGCGTTATGTCAGGCTCCTTTTCACCCGTGTCGGTGACCGGATCGAGGCCACTTCTCCTCTTCACGGAGGTATCGCTCCTCCCGGCTGGTACCTGTTGTTCATCGTGGCGGAGGCGGACGGCCAAGCCGTCCCCTCGGAGGGCGTCTTCGTTCGTTTGTCTGTTGGCTGCAGTGGCAACCCGGTCCTCATCCAAGGCAAGTTCGGCGGTCAAGGGAACTTCGAACTCGTAACACCCCGGGCCGAGGGAGGGCTGGCACACTTCATCCGCAACAACGACAATCCCGCCAGTCCTTGGGTCGGACCCTTCCGGTTCGGCGCCGAAGTGGGAAGAGTCGATGCGGTCACCATGATCCAGAGCAACTTCGGAGACCCAGGGAACCTGGAGGTCCTAGCCCGCCACAAGGATGACCGCAAGGATGGGCTGGTGCACTTCTTCCGCGACTCTGAGCCCCCCTTCACCTGGCACGGACCTTTCCCCATCGTCCCGGCAGGGGTCAGCGGTATCCCCGTCCTCATCCAAAGCAAGTTCGGTGACAAGGGGAACTTCGAACTCATAACGCCGATGGCCGCCGGCGGTCTGGGGCATTTCGTCCGCGACAACGACAACCCCACAATGCCCTGGGCCGGCCCCTTCCCGGTCGGCACCGGACTGGGCACAGTCGATGCAGTCACCATGATCCAGAGCAACTTCGGAGACCCAGGGAACCTGGAAGTCATCGCCCGCATCGGCCCACGGCTGGCCCACCTCTTCCGCGACCCTCAGCCACCCTTCACCTGGCGCGGACCGTTCTTCCCGTTCCCCTTCGTCCCGGGAGGAGTCAGCGGTAACCCCGTCCTCATCCAAAGCAAGTTCGGTGACAAGGGGAACTTCGAACTCATAACGCCCATGGCCGCCGGCGGTCTCGGGCATTTCGTCCGCGACAACGACAACCCCACAATGCCCTGGGCCGGCCCCTTCCCGGTAGGCACCGGACTGGGCACAGTCGATGCAGTCACCATGATACAGAGCAACTTCGGAGACCCAGGGAACCTGGAAGTCATCGCCCGCATCGGCCCACGGCTGGCCCACCTCTTCCGCGACCCTCAGCCACCCTTCACATGGCGCGGACCGTTCCCCATCATTTGAGTCAGCCTGGACCATTCACACCCATCGCACCACCGCGGGGCGGCGTGCTACGGGCGGACCTAACCTCGCCGTTTCACTTGGTGTGGGGCCGGTTTCTGTGCGGTAACGCGAAAGTGCCTTCTGAGCTGGGACGATGAACCTTGTCGAGGGGTTCTGTCGGTCCAGACGGAAGGCACTTTCTGCGTGCAGGGTATCGGTTCGCGTCCCAAGCTCCATGTCTCCGCTGACGGTGCAGGAGTGGTGGGTCACGCCGGGGCACGGTTGCTGGCCGATCTCGCCGATGCCACCGGGCTGACCACCGCGTACTCCACCGTATTGAGGCAACTTCGGCCACGCGGCACTGGCCACGACCCGGGCCGGATCGCCGCCGATCTCGCGGTGATGCTCGCCGACGGCGGCGAGACGATCACAGAACTGGCCGTTCTGCGGGACCAACGCGCCGTGCACGGCGCGCAGAAGCAGGTCGGCATCAATCAGGCGGCCGAGGTCGACACGGGAAAGCCCGGCGTTCTGGGCCCTACCGGGCCCGCCACGCCCTGCGGGACACCGGCCTGGCGCTAGGCATTCCGCCGCAGGTGATCGACAAGGTCGCGAAATCGTTCCCGCACATCCGGGCCTGCGACATCCGCGACGCGCTCGTCTCCCTGCCGGAGCTCAAGCAGCTCGCCGCCGACGCCGCCTCCTACGGGGCGCTGTGGGAACTGGCGGAGGGCTTGGACAAGCTGCCGCGGGGAATCGCCATGCACCCCTGTGGCGTGATCCTTTCCAACGCGAGTCTGCTGGACCGGCTGCCAGTGCAGCCCACGCCCGGCGGGCAGTACCCGATGGTCCAGGCCGACAAGGACGACGTCGAGGACCTCGGGCTGCTCAAGCTCGACGTGCTCGGGGTACGCATGCAGTCCGCGATGGCGCACGCCGTCGGCGAGATCCGCCGTACCACCGGCCGGCACATCGACCTCGACAACCCCGACCACGTCCCGCTCGGCGATCACGCCGCGTTCGAGCTGATCAGGAAGTCCGACACCGTCGGAATGTTCCAGCTGGAGTCCCCCGGCCAGCAGGACCTGGTCGGCCGGCTCCAGCCACGCGACGTCCAGGACGTCATCGCCGATATCTCGCTCTTCCGGCCGGGCCCGGTCAAGGGCGGCATGCCTGCCCTTTACATCGCCGCCCGCCACGGCGCCGCCCCCCGACCTCGAACCGGTCCTGTCCGACACCTACGGCGTGACCATCTGGCACGAGCAGATCATCGACATGCTGGCCGTCATGACCGGATGCGACCGGGCCCTCGCAGAGGTCGCCCGCCGCGCCCTCGGCGACGGGGACCGCCTGCCCAAGCTCGAAGCCTGGTTCCGGCGAGAGGCAGGCGCCGGCGGCTACACCCCGTCCGTGCTCACCGAGGTCTGGGACATCATCAAGAGCTTCGGCGCCTACGGCTTTTGCCGTGCGCATGCCGTGGCCTTCGCCGTGCCTGCCCTGCAGTCCGCCTGGCTCAAAGCCCACCACCCGGCCGCCCTGTATGCGGGGCTGCTGGAGCACGACCCCGGGATGTGGCCGCCGCGTGTGATCGTCTCCGACGCCCGACGCCACAACGTGCCCGTCCTGAACGTCGACATCAACCACTCCAAGGCCGACTACCGCATCGAGCGGGCGGAAGGCGGGGGGTGGGGGGTTCGGCTGTCGCTGTCCTCGGTGAAGGGGATCAGCGAGGACCAGGTCGCCCGGATCACGGCCGGCCAGCCCTACAACAGCCTCCAGGACTTCTGGCAACGCGCCCGCCCCGCCCTGCCGACCGCCGAACGCCTCATCCAGATCGGCGCCCTCGACACCCTGCGCGGCCCGCTCACCCGCCGCGACCTCCTCCTCCAAGCCGCAGAGCTCCACGCCCACACCCGGGCCCGGCCCGCCGACGGCCAGCTCCCCCTCGGCGGCGAACTCGTCACCGCCGAGCCCTCCGGGCTCCCGGAGATGACCAGCCGCGAAGCGCTGAACGCGGAGATCAACGTCCTGAAGATCGACGTGTCCCAGCACCTGATGACCCACCACCACCGGCTGCTGCGCGAGATCGGCGCCACCGACGCCGCCCACCTCAAAACGATTCGGCCCGGACAGCAAGTCCTGGTCGCCGGTGTGCGCGCCTCCACCCAGACCCCGCCCATCCCCTCCGGCAAGCGCGTCATCTTCGTCACCCTCGAAGACGGCTTCGGGCTCGTCGACATCGCCTTCTTCGAAGACAGCCACGACCAGGTCGCCCACACCGTCTTCCACTCCGCTCTCCTGCTCGTGCGCGGCACCGTCGAGGCCCGCGGCCCGCGCCGCACCGTCGTCGGGCAGATGGTGTGGGACCTGGAAGAGCTCGCCGCCGCCCGCCGCGACCACGGCCCCGAAGCCGTCCTCACCCTCCTCGGCCACAGCGAACTCGCGCCCACCCCCGCGGAGCACCCAGTCCCGGCGCGGACGCTCGCCGTGGGCACCGCAGGAGCTCGGATGCATCCGTACGCCGACCTCCAGCCCGCCGGCACCCGCGCCGCCGACCTCAAAGCCCTCGGCTACACCAGCCCGGGAAGCGCCGGGTGAGCGCCATGAACGAACGCCGCATCCTTCACGCCCACTTCCACATGCCCTACGGCGCCCATCCGGACCTGTACGAGCAGCTCCTCCTGCTCGCCGAAGGCATCACCCCGCGCGTGCAGGCCATCCCCCCGGACGCCGCACATCTCGACATCAGCGGCGCACTCCGCTACTGGGACCGCACCCCGGAGCAGCTGGCCGCCCTCCTGCGGCTGCGCACCATGGCCCTGCACGGCGTGCAGACCACCTGCGCCATCGCCCCTAACCGAAACCGACGGGTTCCCGGATTCCTAGCGCCCCCTGGCGACGAACCCGAGGGCCATTGTGGTCGAACGCCTCGCCTCGCACGTCCGGTTCTACGCCATCACGCAGTCCTCCAACCCGCGGCGCACGCTGCGGAGGCTGGTAAAAGAGGTGAGTTCCTGGCCGACGGTGCGTACCAGCCGAGCAGAGTGAGCTGTCTGGCCGTCGGCTTCTTCGCTCAGGCCCTGGAGCCGGTATCGAGGTGGCGAGCGGCGTGGGAGGCGTACCCGTCGACGGGCGCGGCGCATGCTGGGAGAATGCGAGGCAACAGGGACAGGCGACGCAACAGGAATAGGCGACGCCTGATTGCGGAACGCCGCCGTGGGCTCCGCCGCCCCGCGCGGCCGGCGAATGAGGCAAGAGCGGTATCCTGGGTGACCCTTCTTGCCGCGGCCCCAGGCATCGCGGCGCTTGTGGCGCTGGCCGCCACCTTTTCGCAGGTACGGCTCGCGGAACAGGGTCAGATCACCACACGTTTCAACGACGCCACCACCAACCTGGGTTCCAACAAAGAGCCTGTCGCGTTCGGCGGGATCTACGCCCTCGACCGCATCATGACGGACTCACCCAAGGACCAGCCGCGTGTCATCAGCGTGCTCTCCGCCTACGTCCGTAACAAGCGCAGTGTCCCAGAGGAAGGAAAGTTCAGTCCGCTGTCCGGGCGAGTTCCTGAAGCCCCCAGGGAGGTCACGGCCGCCACCCGGGTGCTCGCCTCGCGGCCCTCCGGCGAGGACGGCCGTGGCCAGGTCGACCTGGCGTACGCCGACCTACACGGCCTGAGACTTTCCTCCTACAACGTCGACGAGACACAGCAAGAAACGACGCCGGGCCGGAGGGTCCTCCCCCCGCCCAGGCTGAAGTTTGGACCGGTCAACCTCGGCTTCGCAGACCTGCGTTTTGCCAACATCGTGCACACGGACCTGGACACATCGTTCCTGTGGAAGGCGAATCTCACGTGCTCCAACTTCCTCGACGTCTCCATACACCGCACCAACTTGGAGTTCGCTCGCTTGGACTCGATCCAATGGAAGGATGTCCGGATGCGTCTCGCGGATCTGACCAGTGCGCATCTGACGGGTGCCGTTCTGGAGAAGGTGGATCTGTCTGGCACCGACCTGATCGACGCAGACTTGCGTGGGGCGCAGCTGAAGAACGTCAATCTGACCGGGGTGGAACTGCCGCCCGGTGCATTCCTTGCGGGCAAGCCCATGAAAAAAGCGGACGGGTCGGATCTCCGGGTGCGTAACGCGAATCTGACCAGTGCGCAGCTGCAGGGTGCCGTTCTGCAGGATGTGGATCTGTCTGGCGCCAACCTGATCAACGCGGACTTGCGTGGAGCGCAGCTGACGAACGTCAATCTGACCGGGGCGATTGTTTACGGTGCACGCTTTGACGGCGCAAGCATGACAGGAGTGATCGGACTGCCCGCCGCCAGCAATGGGGTGGCGCCGCCTGTCGGCACTGACGAGCTACCGGCGGAGGTCAACTGCGACAAGCCCGTCAACCTGACCTGACCTGACCTGAGCTGCGACGGGCCCGCCCCACCGCTCCCCTCTACGGCTACGCCTGCTCCAGGACATGCACGCGCTTCAGAGCCATCCGCGCCTCCACGACCTTTTCCCGCTCCACCGTCACCCAGAACGGGTCAGTGATCACGAGAGCGGTCGGGCGGCGCATCCGCCGCTCGAAGGCCCGGACGCGCTCCCGCTGTTGGCCGGTGTAGCCCGGGCTCGGCGCGCCCTCGGGCGCCTCGCTGTACCGGGCTTCACCGGCGCTCAATTAGACGGTGGCGACTTCACCGCCGCCCACTTCAGCAGGGTCCGCTCGGTCACGGCCCCGGTCCGAGACCGGCGGGAACGGGGACTGGCGGCCCGGCGGGGTAGGCGGTGTGCAGGTATCTCACGGCGGTGCAGGCGCTGATGCCGAACTGGCGCATGAGGTGGACGGGGTCGGCTTTGTGTTGGGCTTCATTGAGGATGCGGTCGGCCCGCAGGGCGCCGACGGTGAGTTTGATCGCGCGGATCGGTTTGACGACGGCCTCGGTACTGACCGGTGGGTGGGTGTCGTCGGCGGAAGTGCGGCCGGTCACCAGAAGGTGCGGGTTGGCCGTGGCGGGCCAGAGCCGGTGGCGCTCGGCGAGGTAGGCCGTGGCCAGCGTTGAGGTGAGTTCGTCGAGGAAAACGATGTGGTCCGCGCGGCCGGGCCGCCGAACTGTGAGGCGCCCGGTGGTGCGGTTGAGGTCTTCGAGGAGGATTCCCCGCTGGTCAGCCACGGACAGGGCGTGGACTGCCGCGAGCGCGAAGCAAAGCCGGGCGCGCGTCGTGGTCAGAGTAGCGAGGGCAGTGCGGAGCCGGTCAGTGGGGACCGGGAGGGGAAGGGCGATCGGGATGGAGACGGAGAGGGCGGTGGCCGGGTTACGGAAGATGAGCCGTTCTCGTTTCAGGGCCCGAAACAGGGAGCGCAAGGCGGTAGCCCGGGAGTGGGCTGCTTCCCCCTGAACGGGCTTGACGGCTTCGTCGATATGGGTGGGCGTGATCGAGCGGAGGTCGTCGATGCCCTGACGGGCCCACCGGTCCAGGACCGGCTTCACGTTGCACAGGTAGTGGTAGATCGTGGAGGACGCCCTGCGTCGGCCCGGTCGTGCGCCATGGCCCAGGAGTACCTCGATCCAGGTCAGGGCTGGTGCGCTGAAGCCTTCCGGGAGGACTTGGGCGAGGTGCCGGGCGCGGGTGAGGTACCAGTCGGGCCGGGGGTCGGGGATGAGCATGCCAGCGGTGCGAAGGTAGTTGATGATGCGGGCGGCGCTGGCGCGACGCAGGTGTGCGACGGCGCGTACGTCTGCCTCGGGGATCGGGACCTGGGCGCCGAGGTACGCGACGATCACGTGGAGGGTGCGGTGGGCGGAGCTGTGGGCGTCGCGGCTCCAGCCTCGGTCGGTGATGTGGTGGGCGAACCCGCCGAGGAGGGCCTGGGACTCGGGGGTCAGGGGCGGCAGCTTCGTCTCGTCCAGTCGGTCCCAGCTCCGGTTCAGGGTGAACAGGGCCGCCTGGCCTGGAAGGCTCTGGTGTGGGGAGGCCGTCTTGCCGTCCTGGTGGGTGCGGCGGGCGGTGCGGGCCCGTGCTTCCAGGCGTCGGTGCAGGGCCAGGCCGCCGGCGGTGGTCCGCATGCGCGGAGCGAGCGCTCCGCCGAACCAGAGCTGGTCGCCGCCGTCCAGGGCGATGCCGTCGAGGTCCGTGGTGGTTTCGGCGAGGAGGAGCAGGCAGCGCCGGCAGTGACCGTCCCGCAGGGGCAGCAGGTCCGCGCAGCGGGTGCAGGATGCTGTTGCGGGATGTGTGGCGGCCCAGTTCAGGCAGTCGACGCACCGTTGGTCGGCCTGGTTCGTCCAGGCCAGGCATGAACGGCAGCTTCCCTGGCCGGAGCCATCCAGCCCGGGACGAGTCGGGTCCGCAGCCGAGCGAGCAGGCCAGCGCGAGCCAGGGCCTCGGTGATGGTTGGTCTCATCTGGGGAAGGTCGGCCAGCGCCTCGGGGCGTACTAGGTGTTCGTCGGGCGGGCGCGCGGCGAGGGCGAGGCGGGTGCCCTCCTCGGTGTGAAAATGCCAGCTCTCGCCGACCCGGCGTTCGGCGGCCATCTCCCGCAGTACCACCAGCACTGCGGGCAGGCCGTCGATCTCGCGGCCGCGAATAAGCTTGCCGTGGCCGAGGGTGAAGGTCCGGGGCCACGGCGCGAACAGACCGAGCTGCCCAGGCACCTGGACCTCGCAGACTCTCGGATCGTCGCGGGGCGGCGGCTTCCGGTCCCGGGCCCAGCGGGGCAACTTCACCACGGTGGTGGGCTCGCCGGTCAGCCGCAGCGGCTGAGCCGCCGGAGGCCGTACCCCCTCAAGACGCAGCGACAGCTGTAGCGGGCGCCCGCGTGGCAGCTGGCGCCGTTCCAGCTCGGCCCACATCCACTCGTCGTCCTGGCCGAGGCGGACCGCGGCGCGGCACCCGCGGCAGGTTCCGTCCACGGCGAGGATGCCCGGCCATCCGCACCGCCGGCATGCCCCCTCCACGGCGTGCTTGCTCGGGCTGCGGGCCGCTGAGCATTCCGGGCAGTGACCGCTGATCGTCACCGTTCCCCAGCTCCCGCAGAGCACGCATCCGCCCCGTTCGGGCCGGCGCCCGGCAGGCATCGTCAGTTCGGCGGCAGTGAGCGGAACGCGCCGCCCCTGCCGCCCGCCTGCTTCGGCACCGGCCTGCCCCCGCCAGCCGCCGGGGTACTCTCGCCGACGGCCTGCGGCGCCCGTTCGCCCGCCTCTAATCGACAGGTTCGGTCTCCATGAGGTCCCCGACCGTGCACTGCAGGGCAGTGCAGATCATGTCCAGGTCGTCCAGACGCACGGTGAGCGGCTTGCTCGACCACAGCGCGGCCACCTTGCTCAGCGACGGGGTGAATCCGACTTCTTCGAACGCGGTCTTCAGCTGGGTCGGCCGCCAGATGTCCCGCTTGGCAGCCACCCACCGCAGATTCCACTTCATCTCTTCAGCTCTCCCAGCTCAGCCGACGCACCGCACGCCGCGACGATTCCAGACTGGCCCGCTCCGGATCGCCCTTCACGGTCGCCAGGTAGCCGACCGTGGTGGTCGGCCACTGATGTCCCAGCAACACCTGCACGTCCCACAGGGGCATCCCCGCCTCGTAGTTGTGGGTGGCACACGCGTGCCGCAGCAGGTGCGGGAAGAGCACCGTCACCGTCCCCGAAAGGTGATGGCGCGAGGCAGCCTTCAGCGTCCGGCGGAAGGTGTCCGGGTGCAGTGGCGGGGCGATCGCCACGTCCACGCCGAACGCTGACGGAAGCCTCTCCGAGGGGAACATCGGGGCATACGGATCACTGGCATCGTCCGGGAACTGCCCCCGGACCTCCTCCACGTACCACCACAGCAGCTGCCGGCCCTCGGCGAAGAGGAATGCCTCCCGCTCGCGCGGTCCGGATCCACGCGCTCCCTTGCCGCGGACCAGGTAGCGGCCCCACTGGCCGCTGTCCCAGTGCACATCCCCCAGCCGCACCTGACACAGCTCGGCCGCCCGTACCCCCGACACGTACGCGATCTTCGCCATCACGTAGTCCCTCACGGCGACCGGATACTTCCGCGCGAGAGCGAGCTCGTCCCTCCACGAGGCGAAGAACGCCGTCATCTCCTTCGCCGACGGTGGGATCCGAAGGCCGAAGTCGCCCCGGTGATGGGGCCGGTTGAACGCGTCGATCGGAGACTCCACCGCCGCTCCGAAGCGGCGGAGCACCTCCCCGGCGTAGCGCTGTTCCAGGAACGCGAAGTACAGATCGATGCCGGTGATCTTCTTACGGACCGTCGCGTGACCGCGCTTGCCCGCGCCCGCGAAGTACTGGTCCAGCTCGCGCGGCGTCAGCCGCCAGGGCACCGTGTCGTAGAACGCACACACCTCGATCACCGGCTGCACCAGCCTGTTCAGGGTCGAGGCGGCCAGGCCAGCGACGTCCCTCGCCCAGCAGTACTCGGCGAGCGTGTCCTGGAACAGGTCGCGCTCGGCCTGCGGTGAGGACGATGCCTCTGCCCGCCGCTGCAGTGTCAGAACATCGGCTAGCCCCTCCTCCGGCCCGTTGGCCGGAGGAGGGGCACCGATCACGCTGAAGCGGCGACTCCCGAAATCCGTCACAGCCACGCAAATTACGAGAACGACTCCGGGAATCTGCGGTTAAGTAGCGGAATCACACCAGATCGAGTGAAAAGCGCCAGGATGGGCTTGACCAGCATGAACAGGTACAACGGGTCAGCACACACCTCTGCGGGAACCTGTCGGGACTCCAGTCGCATGCTCGCCACCATGGCCGCGGCAGCCACGCCGCCCGGCGCCACCACAGTGATCAAGGCCCGAGATGTGGAAGCGTGGCTGCGGCCGCGCCCCGTCGCCGTTCCACCAGGTCGGCCCCGCGACCGCGAACAAGCTCCGCACCTACGGACTGCACACCATCGGCGACATCGCCGACGCCCCCGTAACCGCCCTGGTCCGGCTCTTCGGCGCGGCCACCGGCCGCTCCCTCCACGCCCACGCCCACGGCCAAGACCCGCGCACCGTCCAACCCGAGCCAGTCGCGAAGTCGATGAGCGCCGAGCGGACCTTCGACCACGACGTCCTCGACCCCGCCGAGCACCGCAGAAACCTGCTGGCCCTGACCGAGGAACTCGGCGCGCGGCTCCGCGACGCGCAGCAGGCCACCAGGCACCTCACCGTCTCCGTCCGCTACGCCGACCGGACCGGCAGCACGCGTAGCCGTACCCTGCCCGAACCCACCGCCCACACCCGCCCGCTCGCCACCACCGCGTACGAGCTCTACGACGTGCTCAGCCTCCAACGGGCACGCGTCCGCGCCATCAGCCTGCGCGCCCAAGACCTCCGCCCCGCCGAAGAGGCCACCCAGCAACTCACACTCGATCCCACCGATGACCGCACCCTCGCCATCGAAGCCGTCACCGACCGAGCCCGCGCCCGCTACGGTCCCGGCACCATCCGGCCTGCCGCACTCGCCACCACCAGCAGCCGGACGAGTCCCGGAATACGCGGTGGAAAGACGTTCTTGCCCTGATGACCGCCTCGCCGAGACGACCGTCGCGGAGCTCCTCAAGCGGAACCTGCCATCCCGAAGCTGGTGACCGCACCTCCCTGGACAAGCCCAGCTGCCGGGCCTTTCACCCGAGCCGACGCCTCTCTGTCAGGGTCAGGGCAAAGCACGCCATGTTCCAGCGCAGGCTCCTCTTTCAAAGAGTGGCGTAGATCGGTCACCCCGCACTCCAGCGTGACCGCGTCGGAGGTGAACGCGTAGCGGTCGAGTTCCAGGAACCCTGCCGCCATGAAGCCGCACCGTACGGCCCAGAGCCCTCGGGAAGAGTCACGCTCAGCCTGGCGCATTTCGGCGAGGCGCAGAGCTGCTTCTACGATCGCCCGGGTCATCGCAGCCGCGACTGGGAGGGCCCATCGGTAGCGCGGTGCAGCCGGTGCCGGGGGAGCCGGCCTCGCGCTGCCAGGTCGTAGTGGTCACGGTGCCCCCGTCCTGGGTCCGCTGTAGCCTGGTCGGTCTGGGAGCTCTTGCCCAGCCAGTCATGCGAACGGCGACGGGGTGCTCTGTACCACAGGGTGATCCAGAGGCCGCCAGCAGCCAGCCCGGAAACCCCGGATCCGCCCACCTGCTCGGTGAAGGCGCGGCGTCCACTGTCCCAGGTGGCCTCCGGGCCCGCCCAACCACCGGCTGTGACCGAGACATCGAGGCAGCGCATGTCTCCGGACATGGCAGCGCCCGACCGGGACTGGTCCCGGTCGGGCGCTGCCACAGGGCTTGCTGAGCGTTTATCCGATGGTGAGGAAGGTGTTCCAGCCGTCTTCGTCCCTGCCGGATGCGGCGCCGAGTGTGGCGGTGCCGCCTTGGTAGAGCCATTGGTTGCCGAGGGTGTCTACAGCCCAGATGTCTGGGATGCCGTCGCCGGTGGCGTCGGGTGTGCCGAGGATCATGGGGATGGTGGTGCGGCCCCAGCCTGTGGTGGCGTAGCTGTAGTCCACGCCGCCTGCGGAGCTGACGGCGTCCTTGAGGGAGACGAGGTCCACTCCGCCGTTCGTACCGGGCTTGCCCTTGCGGAGGGCGATTCCGCGGTTGGGGTTGGCGTTGTCGCGGAAGAGGAGGTCGGGGACGTTGTCTCCGGAGATGTCGCGGACGCTGATGACGTCTCGGTCGGCCCAGACCGTGGTGGCTACCTTCTTGTAGGAGGTGAAGCTGGATCCGGTGTAGCCGGAGAAGGACCACAGCACGTCGTCGGCGATGGCGAACATGTCGGCGAAGCCGTCGCCGTCGATGTCTTCGGTGACGACGATCTGCCGGAAGGTTGCGGGGTCGGGTGCGCCTGTGGGCAGCAGGATTTCCATGCGGCGGCCGACGTCGAACTGGCCGGTGCCGATGCCCGGGTAGACGTACAGCTTACCGTCGGGCATGCGGGCGATGAGGTCGGTCAGGCCGTCGCCGGGGAACCAGTCGGTGGAGTGGCCGATGAGTGCGGGCTTCCCGTTGGCGCCGGTCTTCCAGTAGCCAGCGGCTACGGGGACGCCATCTTGCACGGCGCCGGGTATGGAGATGTCGGTGTCACCCATCGTGTCGCCGGCGTAGGAGCGGAGGTTTCCGTCCTTGTCGATGGCGAAGAGGTCGGGGTGGCCGTCGCCGGTGGCGTCGCCTGGCTTGTCCTGGCCGGCTCTGGGGCTGACGAGGAACTGGTAGGTGGTCTGGGGGGAGGTGTTGCCGTACGTGTTGACGGTGCGGACGTACAGGACGTTGGGGCCGGCCGTGTCGACCTGGAGGCGGATGTCGGCCCGGTCACCACTGGTGGCGGTCGGCACGGCCTTCTTGTCGAAGAGCGGCCGGTTCAGGCTCCACTGGTATTCGCGGATGTCCTCGGCCTTGGCACCGTTACCGCTGACCGTGATCACCTGGTCAGGTGTGCTGGCCGGCTTCATGCTCCACTCGGAGTAGTTCGGGCCGGGCACCGGGAAGTCGGTGGAGGAGACGGCGGGGTTTTGCGGGACCGAGTGGCTGACAGTGAAAGTGCACCAGCCGCCGCCCCCGGAGTCGTTCGGACCGCTGCCGGACACCCGGAGATCCTTGTCCCTGACGCGGGAGAGCCAGTAGTACTTCTTACCGTCGGTGAAGGCGCCCATAGGCACTTCGTGGGTGACGACGCCGTCGCTGTTGGGCGGCAGCCACTCGTTGTATATCTGGGCTCCGGTCGCGGCATCCCATATCTCGATCTGGACCGCGTCGAGGGTTGCAAGGCCGTCGCGGTCGCTGCCCTTGGACTGGAAGATCACGTTCGTCTTGCCGATGCCGGTGCCGGGGCTGGTGGTCAGGCACGGGCCGCCGGGGAAGGTCTGCATGTTCGCGGCGGTCGGGGTGTCGGGCGGGTTGTTGAAGAGGATCTCGATGTACGGGGCGGTCTCGCCGTTGGCGATGAACTTCTTCCAGTAGTACGAGTCCGACTCGTTCGGGGCGGCGAATCCGAGAGACAGGGCGCCCCAGCCGCTGCTGGCGGCGTCGGTGACCAGGCCCTTGATGTCGGGGGCGATCCAGTTGTCCGGGCAGGAGCTGTTGTAGCCGTAGCCGGCGTACTCGGTGGCGACCTTCCGGTTCCACCACGTCGAGTTGTTGGTGTTGTTCCAGGTACTGGAGGAGGTGACGAAGGGGGTGGAGTAGATGTCCATCGCCTTCTGGCTGCACGACCAGGAGTACGTCTGCAGGGCCCGGACGCTGGCGGAGATGATGTCGGCACCGTGGAGCTCGCTGCCGAAATAGAAGTTGAAGATGGAGCGGGAAGTGCCACCGGTGGTGGACTCGTACCCCACGCGGGCTTCGTTCGTGCCGCTCGCGTTGTAGTTCTGCCCGTTGTAGAAGCTGGAGTTGCCCTCGGTCTTGTAGAGCAGTGACCAGGAGTGCTTGTGCCCCTTGAACGAGGGGTCGATGAACACCGGATACGCCGTCTCCGGGGCGTTCAGCAGTGTGGTGTCCGGGGTGATGGAGAGTGTGTTCTCCGCCAGGGCTGCCTTGGCGGGCTTCAGGCGCGCGCCCTCCGCGCCGGCCAGGCCTGCGAAGGCAAGGGTGGGGTGCTGGGCGGCGACGTCGGTGGGCTTCCAGGCCGGCTCGTTGTCGGTGGTGGCGACCTTCCCGCTGGAGTCCCACATCATCGGCGTCGGCGAGCCTGCGACTTCCTCGTCCTGGGCATCGCGTGCGCTGACCGCACCGGATTCCGCGTCGAGGCGGAAGGCCAGGTCGGGTGAGGCGAGGCGGTACTTCAGCTGGCCGAGCAGGGGGTTGGCGGCGGCCTGTCGGTCCTTGACGACCAGCAGGTGGGAGTAGCCCCCGTCTTGGGCGGTCATCAGCAGGTCGATGCCGGGCTGCACGTTCTCGTAGAGGGCGCGGGGGCCGTCGATGACCGGCTGCGGCAGGATTCCGGGCCAGCTGACGGTGATGTCGTGGCCGTCGGTGTTAAGCCGCACCAGCTCGGTCCACACCTCACCGGGTGCATCCTGCCGCAGAGTCATGCGGGTGACGGAGCGCGAAGAACGCTTCTCGCCGCCGGCCGCCTGTTGCTTGGACCCGGCGGAGAAGACGACTCGTCCGTTGACGGCCTTCGCGGCGAAACCGCCTTCGATGCGCTCAAGGGTGGTGTCGATCGGCTTCCACCGTCCGCCCACCTGCGCGCGGATGGCCGAGCTGAAGACCTGCTTGCGGTACGTGCCGTCAGGCCTGGCCCAAGTCGTGGTGTTGGCACCGCGGGCGGCGGTGACCTCGACCTCCTTGCCGGACTCCGCGGCCAGACGCCGTGCCTGCGGTTCCGCGATGGGTGCTTCCTCGGCCTGGCCGGCCTGCGGCTTCTTGCTCCCCGTGACGTGCACGCCGACGGGCACGGCGACCGCTACCGCAAGGAGAGCGGCAATCCCCCCCAGGGCCTTGCGGCGCCGGTACCAGCGGGGCACGGGCAAGGCAACTTCCTTTTCACCGGCCACGGTTGGCGGACTCTCGTCCACCGATTCACTGACAGACACAGGTGTACTTCTCCCCCCTCGGGCACACCCTTCGGCAGCCCTCGGAACTCACCAAAAGAATGATTCGGCCCAGGGCCGGAATACGTGAAAGGCCCACTCCCCGCCTGCCTTTCGCACACACGAGGTGCGAGCTGAGCCTGGGACCTCGCACCGACATCTTCGCTCCCCGCATCAACCCACCGACCAGCCATTACGACCGGTTCGCGCCGATTACACCACTGTATGCAGTGAGTAAAGTGATAAACGCCACACCGGATATCGGAACCGTAGGTTTTCCGGCTCTTCGGCCGCAGAATCAGCTGGCTAATTGTCAGTTTCCTGCCGGCCGTGGGCCCTCGGCCGCGGCGGCAGAGCGTGGGGGGTCCACATGTCGCCGTTCTCGGCGAATTTCCGCCTGCCCGGAAACAGAAAGGCACGCGCGAAACGCGCGCGCCTCGCCGGGCGCACCGGCATCACGCTCTCCGTGATGCTCGTTGCATCTCTCCTACCCGCAAAAGCCTGGGCGGCGCCACCGGGCGACCGCAGCGGCGTCACCCTGCCAGGCCTCCAGAAGGACCTGAAGGCGATACTCGACCAGGGTGCGGCAGCACAGCTGGAGGACTGGGCACCGGCGTCGTCCGCGGCTGCGCCAGGGCCGTACGAGGCCAATGCGGTGACTCCGCCTGCCCCCGCTTCCGTCCCTGTCACGCTCAGCGGTGACCAGCCCGTTCAGGCGGGCACCCTTCCGGTGAAGATCGGCAAGGCCACCGGGGCTCAGGCGAACCCGTCAGGGACGTGGACGGTGGCGGTCGAAGGACGTGCGGCGACTGAGGCCGCCAACGTCGACGGCGCCCTCATCAAGGTCACACCGCCCGCGGACGGTGCCACACCGGTCGATGTCCAGCTGGACTACACCAAGTTCAAGGACATCTACGGCACCGAGTGGGCCTCCCGTCTGAAGATCAGGCAGCTTCCCGCGTGCTTCCTGGAGACTCCGACGGCCCCTGACTGCTCGGTCTCCAAGGAAGTCCCGAGCATCAACGATCCGTCCACGGCCACGGTCAGGGCCACCGTCGACCCGGCGACCGCCCCGGCCCAGGGCCTGCGCACCCTGGCCCTCAACGGCGGGTCCGGTCCGATGGTCCTGGCGGCCTCGGACAGCGGCTCCGGTGTGGGCGGCACCTACAAGGCGACCTCGCTTGCGCCCTCCGGTTCCTGGACCGCGGGTAGCAGCGGCGGCGGCTTCTCGTGGACCTATCCCCTGACGGTCCCGGAACCCCCAGCCGGCCCGACACCCAAGATCGCGTTCTCGTACTCGTCCCAGGCGGTCGACGGGAAGACGTCCGCGGCCAACAGCCAGGCTTCCTGGGTCGGTGACGGCTGGGACTACGAGCCGGGCTACATCGAGCGCCGCTACCGCTCGTGCGCCGACGACCTCGAAGCCAATCCCAGCGCGGCGAACAACAACAACGACGCAGACAAGAAGAAGGGCGACCTGTGCTGGGCCGGCGACAACGTGGTGATGTCGCTCGGCGGCTCCACCACCGAAATCGTCCACGACACGGCGACCGGAAAGTGGATCCCGGCCAGCGACGACGGCTCCCGCATCGAGCACCTGACGGACGCGAGCCTCGCCAACGGGGCCAGGGAAGGCGAATACTGGATCGTCACCACGCGTGAAGGCACCCGCTACTTCTTCGGGCGCCACGATCTCGACGGCGCGGGCAGCCGACCCGGCACCAACTCGGTCCTGACCGTCCCCGTCTTCGGCAACCACCCGGGGGAGCCCTGTTACCAGCCCGCCTTCGCCGACTCCTCCTGCAGCACCCAGCCACAGACCGCCTGGCGCTGGAACCTCGACTACGTCGAAGACGTCCACGGCAACGCGATGACCATCGACTGGGCCAAGGAGAACAACCGCTACGCCAGGAACGAGAAGTACAAAGAAGCGGTCACCTACAACCGCGCCGCGTACCCGACACAGATCACCTACGGTCTCCGCAAGGACAACCTGTCCGGCGCCCCCTCCGCGAAGGTCGAGTTCACCGTCGCTGAACGCTGCATCAAGGAAGGCAAGTGCGAACCCGCGGCGTTCGAGTCGAAGAACTACGGCGACAAGCAGTACTGGTGGGACACGCCCTCCACGCTCCACTGCAAGGACGGCGCCGACTGCAACATCGGCTCGCCGACCTTCTGGAGCCGCAAGCGCCTGACCGCCGTCACCACCTCCGCCCAGCGCACCGAGGGCTCGACCGCCCTGTCGTACGTCGACAAGTGGACCCTCACCCAGAAATTCCTCGAACAGCGCACTGACACCTCACCACCGCTGTGGCTGGAATCCATTCTCCGCACCGGTTACAGCACCGAGAGAGACGACCAGAACAAGCAGCTGACCACGTCCCTGCCGCTGGTCTCCTTCATCCCCAACGGAAAGGACATGCCCAACCGGGTCGCCAACCCGACCACTGCGGACGGGAAGGCGGACGCCACCCCCGACTTCGACCGCCTGCGTGTGGAAACCATCCGCACCGAGACCGGCGGCGACATCCACGTCACCTACTCCGCACCCTGCAAGATCACTGATCCGCGCCCACAGCCCGAAACCAATACCAGCCGCTGCTACCCGGTCCACTGGTCACCGGACACCGGTCTGGAAAACCCTCCGCTGGCGTGGTTCAACAAATACGTCGTCGAGCAGGTCACCGAGAAGGACCGCGTCGCCCGCCAGCCCGACGTCACCACCACCTACACCTACGAGGGGGACGCCGCCTGGGCCAAGGACACCGACGAGTTCTCCAAGCCCAAAATGCGCACCTACAGCCAGTGGCGCGGCTACGCCTCCGTCAAGACCACCCGAGGCGCCCCCACCACAGGCGAGCACGACTCCACCGAGGAGTCGCAGACCCAAACCCGGTACTTCCGCGGCATGTCCGGCGACGCCGGGCGAGCCAAGATCACCGTCAAGGACTCCACGGGCGCCGAAGAGCTCGGCGAGGACCTCCCCCAGTACCAGGGAATCGCTGCCGAGACCACCACGTACTCCAAGGAGAACAGCAGCCCCGCCTCCCGCACCCTTACCGTGCCCTGGAGTGAGAAGAGCGGCGAGCGGCCCAGGGCAGGCACCACCACCCTGTACGCGTACCGCTCCGGCACCTCGCGCACGGACCAGACCCAGTGGATCAGCGGCGGCGCCACCCGCACGCAGCGCACCCTGAACACCTTTGAACCAAAGACCGCCGATTCACACGGGCTCATCGAGACCGTTCAGTCCGAAGTGGTCACCCCCAACGGCACCGGAGGCTGGAACACAACCGACCAGAGCTGCGCCAGCACCACCTACGTCCACAACACCACCGCGCACCTGATCGGCCTGGTCAACTGAAGTTCCCCCGTTGATGTGGACACCTGGACACTGGGACGTATGAGCCCAGGGGAAGCAGTGCCAGGTGGGAAGTAACTACACGAAGCGATATA
>NZ_JBEZLW010000052.1:0-46598 GCF_040652395.1 Streptomyces sp. NPDC048269 | reverse complement strand
GAGCGCCCTTGAGGGACCGGCCCGACCCGGAAGACGATGGGACGGACGGGAAACCCCCAGCCCCACCCTGATCCGGAGTAAGCGGCTCCCGCCCCCCGAAGCCCCCGCCCCGCCCCGCCCCGTCACCCAACACCCCTCACCCCGGACGCTTCGCCCCCCACGCCTCTGCCGCCTCCACCTGGGCCGCCAGGCCCAGCAGTGTCGGCTCCGATTCCGCCGGGCCCAGCAACTGGGCGCCCATGGGGAGTCCGTCGGCCGTGAAGCCCGCCGGGATGTTCACCCCCGGCCAGCCCAGGACGTTCCACGTCCAGGCGTACGGACAGGCCGCGATCATCGCCCGGTCCGTGGCCATCGCCCCCAGCCCGGCCAGCGCCCCGATCCGCAGCGGCGGGGTGGCCGTCGTCGGGGTCAGGACCACGTCGAAGCGGCCGAATATTTCGCCGACCCGCCACCGCAGTACGGACTCAGCCCGGCGGGCGGCCCGCAGCGGCAGGCCGCCCAGGATCCGGCCCGTCCGTACGGCCTCGTGCGTGCGCGGGTCCAGCAGCGCGGGATCCGGCACCCGGGCCGCCCAGTCCCGTACGCCGCTGGTCGCCCGGGGAACGAAGGTCAGGCCGATCGGGCCGTAGCGCGGGTCCTCGGGGACCACTTCGTGGCCCAGCGACTCCAGCCGCCCGGCCAGTCGCTCCACCGCCGAACGGACCTCGGGATCCAGTGACTTGGGCGTCGCCGTGAAGGGCATGGCGAACGAGAGGGCGATCCGCAGCCGGCGGGGGGTGCGGCGGGCTGCCTCGACGGCCGAGATGCGGGCCGGGCGGTGCAGGTCCTCGGGGTGCGGGCCGCTCGCGGCGTCCAGCAGGAGTGCGGCGTCGGCGACGGTGCGGGCCAGTACGCCGTTGACGGTGAGCCCGTGGAACGACTCGGGCTCCGGCCAGGTCGAGATGCGTCCGCGCTGCGGCTTGACGCCTATCAGGTGGGTCCACGCCGCAGGGATCCGTACCGAGCCGGCTCCGTCGGACCCGAGTGCCGCCGGGACCAGCCCCGCCGCCACGGCCGCGGCCGAGCCGCCCGAGGAACCACCGGGCGTGTAGGCGCGGTTCCAGGGATTGCGGGTCTCGCCGAAGGCATGCCCCTCGGTGAACGGCCACTGGCCCAGCTCCGGCGTCTGGGTCTTGCCGACGATCACGGCGCCGGCCGCGCGCAGCCTTCGTACCGCCTCGCTGTCGGCGGTCTTGGGGGCGAAGTTCCCGGCGCAGCCGAAGGAGGTCGGCTCGCCCGTCACGTCCATGTCGTCCTTGACGGCGAGCGGGACGCCCAACAGCGGCAGTCGCTCGCCCGTGGCCAGCCGGCGGTCGGCCGCGTCCGCCTCGGCCAGGGCGGCCTCGGCGCGTATGGTCCGGAAGGCGTTGAGCTCCGGCTGGGCGGCCGCGATCCGCCGCAGCGACTGATCGGTCAACTGCCGTGCGGTAATGCTCCCTTCGGCGAGAGCAGCCGCCATCTCCACCAACCCCCAGGGCCTGACGGTGCCCGATGCGGTCCTCGTGGCCGCCGCGACCGCTGACCCTGGAGAATCCGGCCCTGAAGCATCCGACCCCGAAGAACCTGACACTGAACCCGTCACTGAAGAATCCGACACCGCGACCCACTCCCCATTACCGACCGGTAGGAAGACGGTAACGGGGAGCGGTCGTGGTCGACTAGATCCAGCCCTCCAGTGAGGCCATGAACCCGTCGAAGTCGTCACGGTGGATGGTGTGTCCGGCCCCGGAGACCGAACGCACCTCGAAACCACGCTCCTTGAGGATGTCGGCCCGCTCCTCCGTGATCAGGGTGCTCGGATCGGCGAGCTGTACGAGCGAGGGGACCACCGGCGCTCCCGGCATCAGGTCGGCTCCCATCAGGGGACCGAGGCTCAGTGCGGTGGCCTCGTCCCACACCGCCAGGGTTTCCAGCTCGACGTCGACGTCGGCCTCGTCCCATCGCGGGTTCATCGCCTGGATCTGTTCCTTGGGCGCCGCCTTGAACTGCGCGAGCATCTCGGGACCGAAGCCCTCCACGGGAGCGGTGAGGTACCACGCCGGGTCGGAGAACACCGCCCGTCGCGGCTTCAGCCGGTCCACCGCGAGGGACAGGGTCAGACCGCCCAGGGAGTGCCCGATGGCGAGTTCGGCGCCGGCGGGGAGCGTCTCGACGACGTCGTCGGCGTAGAGCTCCGGACGGTACTCGCCGCGGCCGCTGGCCCCGTGGCCGCGCAGGTCCACGGCCATGACGCGGTACCCGAGGCCGGCCAGGGCGGGGCCGACCCGGCGCCAGGTGCGGTGGTCGGCCATGATGCCGTGGATCAGGAGGGCGAGGCGGTCGCCCTCGCCCCAGGTCCGGGTGTGAAGCTGCACGGTGGTGCCTTTCCATAAGTACTCGGAGGCTTCGAAGCGTTCGAAGAAGTGGACGAAGCCGAGGAAGTGGAGGACGCGCGGGAGCAGAGCGGTCAGCGCACGCTGCGGATCGGCCTCACGGCCAGGGCGCCCGCCACCGCCAGTACGGCCGCGACGATGAACAGGGCGGTGTACCCGCCGCTGAGCGAGACGATGACCGAGGCGATGAACGGGGCGGCGATCTGCGGGCCCGCGTTGGCGATGTTGAGCACCCCCATGTCGCGCGCCGCGTCCTCGGCCTTGGGCAGCACCATGGTGACCAAGGCGGTGTCCACGGCCATGTAGCAGCCGAAGGCGAGCCCGTTGACGACCGAGAAGGCGAGCATCGCGGTCCAGGTGCTCGATACGGCGGGGATCACCAGGGCTACCGCCGACAGCAGGGCGGAGGCGCCCACGAGGAGCTTGCGGCGGTCGAACCGGTCGGAGAGGTAGCCGCCGAGGACGGTGGAGAGGACCATCGCCACGCTGGTCAGCGGCATCAGCACCGCCACCGCGGCCTCCGGCTTCATGCCGTCGGGCAGCGCCGTGTGGTCCTGCAGGATGTACAGCTGGTAGCCGCTCACCGCGAAGTACCCGAGGACCAGGAGCGCCCGCCCGATGAAGGCCCACCGGAAGTCGTGGTCCTTCAACGCGCTCGCGAAGGCGGCGAGCTGGGCCTTGACGGGCATCGGGGCGCGGGCCGGCAGCCGCTGTTCCCGGGTGCAGGCGGTGAAGAGGACCGCGGCGCCCGCCACGAGCGCGCCGAAGACCAGGTACCCGGTGCGGTAGTCCTCGGAGAAGGCCGCGCCGGCCAGTGCGCCCGGGGTCGACCCGAAGGGCAGTCCGAGGCCGACCGCCGCCGAGGCCTTGCCGCGGGCGCTCATCGGCACCCGGTCGGGGACCACGAAGGTGATGGCGGCCTGGTAGACGTTCATGACGGCCTGGCCGAGGCACCAGGCGATCGTGATCAGCAGGATCGTGTCTGCGAAGCCGAGCAGCAACATCGCCGGTACGGCGGCGAGTCCGCCGCCGAGGATCCAGGGATTGCGCCGTCCGCTGCGGTCGGACAGGGCTCCGGCGACCGGGTTGAAGACCGTCGCGAAGATCGCCGAGACCCCTGCGATCAGGCCGAAGTTCGCGACCTTGTTCGCCGGGTCGATGTCTTCCACCTGGAGCGCGAGCAGCACGCCGGCGACCCCGACGTACAGCGCGTACATCGCGCTGTTGCCGACGAGCAGCAGCGGGAGCAGGCCGCGTCCCGGGCCGGAGGAGGCGTCGTCGGCGTCGGCGTCGGCGGTGTCGATGCTGGTGCCATTGCCGGGGGAGGAAAGGGCCACGGTGTCCTCCTGGGCAGATGCGAGCGGATGAGGGGCGGGGTTGCGGGGGTGCGGCTGAGCTGGGATGAAGGCGGTGCAAGGTGCGGACGAGGGTGCGCGCCGCCCTGTCGCGACGGCGGGGGTGCGACGGAGCGCGACAGGGCGACGGCACGGCTGGACACGGTCGCGACACGTCCGGGGATACATCTGACGAGCGGATGCGACACCCGGGTTACACGTGTCAATGAATCGTGTAACCACTGTGTAGCATCCGTTTCAGGCCATCCGCCAGCCCCCGGGCGCAACCGGTCTGGAAAGATGCGACGGCAATGTCACAGTCATCGAAATCGCCGAAGCCCCCGGCACCGGCCTCCGGGTCTCCTACGCCGCCCCCCGTGCCGACCAGCGCCGACGTGGCCCGCCTCGCGGGTGTGTCGCGCGCGACGGTCTCGTACGTACTGAACAACGCGGAAGCCGTGCGCATCAGCGAGCCGACCCGCCGCAAGGTCCGCGCGGCAGCCGAGGAGCTCGGCTACGTCCCGCACGCGGCCGCCCGCAGTCTGCGCGCCGGACACACCCGGATCGTGCTGTTGCCCACCTCGCACGTGCCGGTCGGACCGCTGTACAGCACCTTCCTCAACGAGCTCCAGTGGGCGCTGCGCCGCCTCGACTACACCGTCGTCCAGTACGGGAGCCTCGGTCTCGGCGGCGACGAGGCCGCACGCGCCTGGGCTGAGCTGCGTCCGGTGGCGGTGATCTCGCTGGGCGAGATCACGCTCTCGGCGCGCAACGTGGAGACCCTCAAGCGGGCCGGCGCCCGCGCGGTGATAACGATGGGCCCGGTCAGCGTGCCGGGGGCGCACGCGCTGGTCATGAACCAGGAGGAGGTCGGTGCCCGGGCCGCCGCCCATCTGGTCGCGCGCGGCCGGCGGCGGATCGGTGTGATCGTGCCCGAGGAGGACGGGCTCGACCTGTTCTCCGCGCCCCGACTGGCGGGCGCCCGTTCGGTGGCCGGGTCCGAGGCAGGATCCGGACCCGGGTCCGATGCCGGGATCGAGGCCCTCCCGATGGCCTACACCGAGGAGTCTGCCGCGGCGCTCGCCGCCCGCTGGCGCGGGCTCGGGCTCGACGCGGTGTTCGCGTACAACGACGAGTACGGCATGCTGCTGATGCGCGCCTTCCAGGACGAGGGGCTGCGCATCCCCGAGGACGTCGCCGTCATGGGCGCCGACGACCTGCTCATCGGGCGGCTGCTGCGGCCCCGGCTCAGCACGGTGCAGATCGAGATGCCGACCGGCGACCACCTGGCGTCGCTGGTGGACCGCGCGGTGCGGGAGCCCTCGGAGATCACGGAGCGGCACGACCTGATGGCGGCCGTGGCAGTCCAACGGGAGTCGACCTGACGCTGCCGGGATCCCACCGGACCCGGGCCTGGCTCCAGGGGGCCGTTGACAGGCGGTGACCTGCGGACGGAGACTGCGGGCGCGCCCCACCGGGCGCGCCCGGCGGCGTTCAGCGGTGCCCACGCACGCACCGATGCGCCACCGCCCGTACGGATCCGCCCAGGAGAGACCCCATGAGCATCCGCACCGTCCGCGACGTGTACGTCGTCGACGCCGTCCGCACCCCGATCGGCAAGTTCGGCGGGGCCCTGGCCGGGGTCCGGCCGGACGATCTCGCCGCGCACGTGGTGCGCGCGCTGGTGGACCGTACGCCCGACCTCGACCCGGCGCGCATCGACGACGTCGTGTTCGGTGATGCCAACGGCGCGGGCGAGGACAACCGCGACGTCGCGCGGATGGCCGTGCTGCTGGCCGGGCTCCCGGTCAGCGTTCCCGGCGTCACTGTCAACCGGCTCTGCGGCTCCGGCCTCGAAGCCGTGATTCAGGCCGCCCGCGCCATCGCGCTCGGCGACGCCTCCGTAGCCATCGCGGGCGGCGTCGAGTCGATGACCCGCGCCCCCTGGGTGGTGCAGAAGCCCGAACGGACCTTCCCCGCGGCCCACCAGCAGATGTGGTCCACCACGCTCGGCTGGCGGATGACCAATCCGCGCATGCCCGCGGAGTGGACCGGCTCGCTCGGCGAGGGCGCCGAACTCGTGGCCGACAAGTTCGGCATCACCCGCGAGGCGCAGGACGCCTTCGCCCTGGACAGCCACCGCAAGGCCGCGGCGGCCTGGGCTGCCGGCCTGTACGAGGACGAGGTCGTGCCTTACGCGGGCGTGGACCTTAAGTGGGACGAAAGCATCCGGGAGGGCTCCACGCCCGAGGCGCTGGCCCGGCTCAAGCCCGCCTTCCGGACGGACGGCAGCGGCACGGTCACGGCCGGCAACGCCTCGCCGCTCAACGATGGTGCTGCCGCACTCCTGTTGACGGACGAGGCGGGACTGGCCGCCACCGGCCGGGAGCCGCTCGCCCGGATCAGCGCCTCAGCCGTCACCGGGATCGAACCCCAGCTCTTCGGCCTGGGCCCGGTGGACGCCGTCCAGCGGGCGCTCGGCAAGGCCGGCCGCGGATTCGCCGATCTCACCACTTTCGAGCTCAACGAGGCTTTCGCCGCCCAGGCGTTGGGTTGCCTGGCGTCCTGGCCGGAGCTCGACCCGGCCGTGGTCAACCCGCGGGGCGGGGCCATCGCGATCGGCCACCCGCTCGGCGCGTCGGGAGCCCGGCTGGCCGGCTCGGTCGCGCACCAGTTGGCGGCGGCGGGGTCCGGTACCGGCATGGCGGCGCTGTGCATCGGCGTGGGGCAGGGCATCGCGCTGGTCCTGGAGCGCTGAACCCACCGCCGCCCTACGGTCGTCGATCGATTCCGGACACGGTCCAGTGTCAACTGCCTAATAACTGAACAGAAGTGGTGCCTCCGGTCTGGCACGATGGCGCGAGCTGCCGCCCCCCGCCCCGCCCCATCCCCACCCGGAGGCCCCGCGCCATGCCGCTTCTCGATCCGACGCTCTGGCAGGACGGACCCACCCTCACCGGCGGCGCCGCCGCGGTCGTCGAACCCGCCACCGGCCGCACCCTCGCCACCATCGACCTGGCCGCCCCCGCCGACGTCACGGAGGTCGCCGTACGGGCCCAGGCCGCGCAGCGGGACTGGGCGCGCGCCACCCACCTGGAGCGGGCGGCCGTGCTGCGCCGCGCCGGGGACCTCTTCGCCGTGCACGCCGAGGAGCTGCGGGAGTGGCTGGTGCGGGAGTCCGGCTCGATACCGGGCAAGGCCGACTTCGAGCTGCACGTCGCCGCGCAGGAGTGTTACGAGGCCGCCGCCCTGGCCTCGCGCCCGACCGGGCAGGTGCTGCCGAGCGAGGCGCCCCGGCTGTCCTTCACCCGGCGGGTGCCGGCCGGGGTGGTGGGGGTCGTGGCTCCGTTCAACGCCCCGCTGATCCTCGCGATCCGCTCCGTCGCGCCCGCGCTGGCCCTCGGCAACGCGGTGCTGCTCAAGCCGGACCGGCGCACCGCCGTGTGCGGCGGTATCGCCCTGGCCGCGGTGTTCGCCGCGGCCGGTCTGCCGGGCGGGCTGCTGCACGTCCTGCCGGGCGGGGCCGAGACCGGAGCCGCGGTGGTCGCCGACCCCCGGGTCCGGGTGGTCTCCTTCACCGGATCCACCGCCGCCGGCCGGTCGGTCGGTGAGTTGGCGGGTCGTCATATCAAGCGCGCCCACCTGGAGTTGGGCGGCAACTCCGCCCTCGTCGTGCTGCGTGACGCCGATGTCGAAGCCGCAGTGGCCCAGGCTTCCTGGGGTTCCTTCTTCCACCAGGGCCAGATCTGCATGACCGCCGGACGCCACCTCGTACACGCCTCGCTCTACGACGAGTACGTGGAGCGCCTCGCCGAACGTGCGGAGGCCCTGGTGGTGGGGGACCCGTACCGCGAGCAGGTCCACCTGGGCCCGCTGATCGACCGGGCCCAGCTGGAGCGCGTGCACGCCCTGGTGGAGGCCAGCACCGGAGGGGGAGCCAAGCTCGTCGCCGGCGGTACCCACCGGGACCTCTTCTACCGCCCGACCGTGCTGGCGGGCGTCGCCGACGACACCCCTGCCTACGCGGAGGAGGTCTTCGGCCCGGTCGCGCCCGTACGCTCCTTCGCGACGGAGGAGGAGGCCGTGGCCCTGGCCTCCGCGGGCCCGTACGGCCTCTCGCTCGGGATCGTGACCAGGGACGCGGCGCGCGGGCTGGACCTGGCCGAGCGGATCCCGACCGGGATCGCGCACATAAACGACCAGACGGTCAACGACGAGGCCGTCGCCCCGTTCGGCGGAGTGGGCGCCTCCGGCACCGGTGCCCGTTTCGGCGGCGAGGCGAACCTGGACGCGTTCACGGAACTGCGCTGGACCACGACCCGCGCCACGCCCGCAGGCCATCCTTTCTAGAAAGGGCCCAGGAATGCGGACGGCAGGTCGTTCGTTCAAGGAGCAGACGGCTCAATCAGGAGGTCTGGAAACCGTGGCTACAGTCGAGCTCACCAAGGAAAACTTCGACCAGACGGTCAGCGAGAACCCGTTCGTGCTGATCGATTTCTGGGCGGGCTGGTGCCGGCCGTGCCTGCAGTTCGCCCCCGTCTACGAGAAGGCCTCGCAGGCCCACCCCGACCTGGTCTTCGCCAAGGTGGACACCGAGGCGCAGCAGGAGCTGGCGAGCGCGTTCCAGATCACCTCGATCCCGACCCTGATGATCGTCCGGGACCAGGTGGCCATCTTCGCCCAGCCCGGCGCCCTGCCGGAGGCGGCGCTGACGGACCTCATCGGGCAGGCCCGCGCTCTCGACATGGACGAGGTGCGCGCCAAGATCGCCGCCGAGCAGAAGGGCGCGCAGGACGGGGGAGCGCAGGACGCCGGCGCGCGGGAACCCGGCACGCCGGAGGCCTGATGCGTGACGCCGCCCCCGGCGGGCGGTGACACTGATCCGTATGACCGAAGCCGTGGAGTACGACGTCGTGGTGCTCGGCGGGGGACCGGCAGGCGAGAACATCGTCGACCGGACCCGCGCCGCCGGGCTGAGTACCGCCCTCGTGGAGAGCGAGCTCGTGGGCGGGGAGTGCTCGTACTGGGCCTGCGTCCCCAGCAAGGCGCTGCTGCGCCCGGTGCTGGCCCGGGCCGATGCCCGGCGAGTGCCGGGGCTGGCGGGCGCCGTCGAGGGGCCGCTGGACACGGCGGCGGTGTTCGCGCACCGGGACTACTGGACCGGGAACTGGAAGGACGGGGGCCAGATCGACTGGCTCGACTCGATCGGCGCCCATGTGTACCGGGGCCACGGCAGGCTCTACGGGGTCCGCAAAATCGCCGTCACCAGCCCCGAGGGCGAGCACCACGTGCTGTCCGCCCGCCACGCGGTGGTGGTCGCCACCGGCACCCGGGCCGTGATCCCCGACGTGCCGGGGCTGGCCGGGGCCCGTCCCTGGACCAGCCGGGAGGCGACCTCCGCCCAGGAGGCGCCCGGGAGGCTGCTGATCGTGGGCGGCTCGGTGGTCGCCACCGAGATGGCCACGGCGTGGCAGGCCCTCGGATCGCAGGTCACCGTACTCGTACGCGGACCGCGGCTGCTGCCGCGGATGGAGCCCTTCGCGGGTGAGCTGGTCGCCGAAACGCTGCGCGAGGCGGGCGCGGTGGTCCGTACGGGCGTGTCCGTCGAGGCGGTCGTACGGGACGGCTCCACGGGGCCCGTCACGGTGGTGCTGGAGGGCGGCGAGATGCTGGAGGGCGACGAACTGCTGATGGCGACGGGCCGTTCGCCGCGGACCGAGGACATCGGGCTGGAGACCGTAGGCCTGCCCGCCGGGGAGTGGATCGGGGTCGACGACAGCTGCCGGGTGCCGGGGCACGACTGGCTGTACGCCGTCGGAGACGTCAACCACCGTGCGCTCCTGACCCACCAGGGCAAGTATCAGGCCCGGATCGCGGGCGCCGCCATCGCCGCCCGCGCGGCCGGCAACGCTCCGCAAGACACGGGACCCTGGGGCGCGCACGCGGCGACCGCCGACACGCGGGCCGTCCCGCAGGTGGTCTTCACCGATCCGGAGGCCGCCGCGGTGGGCCTCAGCCTGGCCGAGGCCGAACGGGCGGGCCACCGGGTGCGCGCCGTCGACTACGACCTGTCCAAGGTCTCCGGCGCCGGGCTCTACGCCGACGGCTACCGCGGACGGGCCCGGATGGTCGTCGACCTGGACCGCGAGGTCCTGCTCGGGGCCACCTTCGTCGGCCCGGGCGCCGCCGAGCTGCTCCACGCGGCCACCGTCGCGGTGGCGGGGGAGGTGCCGATCGCCCGGCTGTGGCACGCGGTCCCGGCGTTCCCCACGATCAGCGAGATCTGGCTGCGCCTGCTGGAGACGTACCGGGGGTAGAAGTCGCCCGCCGCACACTCGCGGTGACGGGGCGTCAGTTCCGAGCCGCAAAACGCAGCCGACGGTTGGTGACCTTGTGCTTCCCTTTCGCTACGTTCCGTATCGGTTGTTGATCGGCATCCGGAGGCGTCATGTCTGCAGGGTCGGACCGTTTCGTCACCACGAGCGACATCGAACCGCTCCTCGAAATTGCGGGGCAGGGCGAGGACCGTCGCCTCCGCATGGAGGCCCTCACGGCGTCCGCCTCGCTGCCCCTGGACGCAGCGGCTGCCGAGGCCGTCGGTGAAATCGTTCTCCATCGGTTGCGGACGGAGCGCGAACTGCCCGGCGCCTTGATCGCAGCGGCCGGCATCCTTCCCGTGCCGGAGGTTCGGGCCGTGCTGGACCACTGGGCTGCCGATCGCACTTCACCGCACCACGAGGCGGCAGGGCGTTCCCTCGCGGCGGATGTCCAGCCGCCGGCGCCACCGGCTGAAAGCCCTCCGGTCCCGGTCGCCGCAGGTGCGCGGGAACTGTCGGCGGCCGTGAGGGACGGGCTGCTGGAGGGCTCGGACTTCCCTGCCGACCTGTCACCGCTTGCCACGCTGCCGAAGGCAGAGGCCCGAGAGCTGCTCACCAGCCTTGTCTCCACGCTGATCGCGGCGATGGACTCGGACGACGACACGCTGGCCGCCGCTACGGAACGACTGAGCCTGGTCGTTCAGGCCCTGCCCACGACGGCGGTGGCCGCACTTCAGGCCCTGCCCGAACGGCCCTCCGGGGAACGGGACAACTGGCTGGGCGCTCTGCTCACCCTCGTGCCGCCCGCCGCCGTACTCAGCGCCGTCTACCGGCGCCTTGACGCCGAGGATTCCAGTGGACAGCTGAACACCCTTCGCCAGCTGACGCGGGCGGCACCACACCTCGGCCGGCCGCCACTGAACTGGCCGCCCCCCAGGGAGTCAGGCACGCTCGCCAGCGTCACATTGCTGCTGCGCCCGAAAGCCCGGGGCGCGCGCCGGGCCGGTGACGAGCCCGGGGCGCCGTCCCCCGCGGGGTACGGCAGGAGACCTGATGCCGGCAACGAGCCCGTGGCGCCGTCCCCCGCGCCCGACGGCGGGAGACGTGAGGCATACGCTCGACTGGACGCGCCGAGACGGGTCCCCCCGGCGCACGTCTTCGAACTACGTGTGGGACTGGCCCCGACCCCGTCGCCCGAGGTGTCTCAGCCCACCTCGCTCACCGTCCCCGGCGGAGAGTTCCTGCTGGACGTGGAGATCCTCGCTCCAGGGTTCGAGGTGATGGGCGGGGACCAGCTCAGCGTCCGGATGAAGGCCGGCCCGGACGACTTGTACCCCTACCAGCTGCGGCGGCTGCGCGCGACGGACGACGACGCCTTCGCCGCCGAGCGGGTGATCACCGCGGTGTACTCCGTCAGTGGGCGAGTGATCGGAGTGGCCCACCGGACGGTACTGGTGGGGGAGGGCCCGGAGGACGCCGTAGCCGCGCAGGTCTCGGAAGAGCCGGCCGGTATCACCTGGGTGCTGCCTGACGATCCGGCCACCCAGCCGGACCTGGAGATCATCGTGGCTCCGGGAAACGATGCCGAAGGCACCCGGCTCTGCTGGCTGTACCGGTCTCCGCATCGCCAGGTGCGACCTGCTGGGAAAACCCCCGGTTCAAGGCTCGGCGGTGAGGCGGAGTGGGCGCGCTCGGCCATGCGTAGCGTCCAGGACCGGAAGGATGCCAGTGACCTCCCATCCCACCTCCGCGGCATCGGCCTGGACGTGAGAGATGCGGTGCCACTCCAGGTGTGGGAAGCCCTCCGAGCCGCAGCCCGGGTGACGAACCCCCCTACAGTGCTGATTGCCACCTGGGATCCGTACGTCCCCTGGGAGCTCGCCATGGTGCCCGAGCCCTGGGACACCAGCATTCCCGCCCACCTCGGCGCGCAGGCGACCGTGGGACGGTGGACGTACAAGGATCAAATTCGCTCTGCGGCCCCCCCGGCCCGTCTGACGGCTCGGACGATGGCTGTCGTGACCGGCGACTACCCCACCAGCCCACTCAAGCAGGCGGCCGCCGAGGCGGATCACCTCATCACGGAGTACCGGGCCGAGACCGTGGACGCTCTGACCGATCCGGTGCTGGGCAGGCTGGGGCGGAAGGTGGGCGCCCCGGACATCCTGCACTTTGCCGTACACGGGAAGTTCGATGCCGCCGACTCGGAGGACGGCATCATGATGACCGACGGCTCGTATTTGAGCCGGCAGTCGGTGCGCGGGGTCGAGACCAGTCTCGTGGGTCTCGTCTTCCTCAACGCTTGCCAGCTGGGACAGAGCCGAAAGGCGCTCGGCTCGTACGTCGGCATGGTGCCGGCCTTCGTCGGCCTTGGCATCAGCGCGGCCGTCGCACCGCTGTGGAACGTCGACGACGGCGTCGCCAGGGAGTTCGCCCAAGGTTTCTACAAGGCCGCGCTCAAAGGCAAGACCGCGCCCGCGGAATACCTACGGCGACAGCGCGCCGCCACCCAGGGGGCATCAGGCGCGGGTGTTTCGACCCCCCTCGCCTACCTGTTCTACGGCCATCCCCGGCTGACCATCGAGTGGGACCAGGAAGGAGCGGACGATGTCTGAGCTCGAACGGGACGGACGTGTGGATCTTCCGTACGGCGTCGTCCTGCGGTCCTCTGGCGTGGGCGGACGGGTCGGCGAGATCCGGAAGTGGGCCGGTGCCAACGGCCCCGTCCGGGCCACCGGTCCGGTGGACTTCGCAGACCGGCTGGCGACCGACGAGGTTCCTGACGGCGCGGCACGGCTGCTGGGGACGCTCGCCCAAGAGGCCGGGATGCGCCCGGTTCTGACGCTGCCCCTCAGCGACCTAACCGTCCCCACCCGCCCCAGCGGAAGAGTGCGAGGAGACGCAGCCGTCGCTCACGTGGCGCTCGAGGTACCCGCACCGGGCGAGGACGAAGGGCAGGTCGTCCTGGAGGTCGACGGGACCGGAGTGGTGCGCTGGGTGGTGTCCGAAACCGCGGCACACGGGGGCGGTACGGACCGGGCCGGGTCGGTCCAGACCTTCCGGGTCTCCATGGAGCGGTTCGTCGTTCCGGACGGGACACAGGAACGCGGAGTCGCCGGGTTCGGGATTCGCAAGGTCCTGCATGTCCTGCGCTTTCCCCTTGAGCGGGCGGCAGGCAGGGCGGCGGAGTTCGCGGTGGGCCGTTGGGAGAACCGGTTCCGTCCTTACGGGTTGCGGCTGACCAGTCCGGGCAGCTTCCTCGACCCGACGGCTGGCGAGCCGGTGACTGTTGACCGGCTCGCCGAGCTCGCCGACCAGCCGTTCCTTGTGTTCGTCCATGGCACCTTCAGCCGGTGTCACTCGGGATTCCACGGCATCGCCATGGACGGGCAGCTGCTGCACGACCTCCACGGCCGGTACCGGGACCGGGTCCTCCTGTTCGATCACCCGACCGTCCATCTGGATCCGGCCGACAACGCCCGCTGGTTCCTCGAGCAGCTCCCCACCAGCCGGCCGCTGACCCTCGACGTCGTCACCCACTCGCGCGGAGGGCTGGTGGCCCGCCAGCTCGGCCAAGACGGAGTCGTCAGGGCTACCGGACGGCCCGCTCCCTCGGTACGGACGCTCATTCACGTCGGAACCCCAAACGCAGGCACGGTTCTTGCTGATGACCAGCGGCTTGGCGATCTGCTCGACGTGTTCACCAATCTGCTGGGCCTGCTCCCGGACGAGATGGTGAGCACCACGCTTGAGGTGATCCTGGAGGTCGTCAAGCACTGCGCCACCGGAGCGTTGGGCGGACTCGGCGGGTTGGCCGCGATGGATCCCGCCTCTCCCGAGCTGAGTGATCTGAACGCGGCCGCAGCGCCGACGAGGGGGACGGTGCGCGCGATCACATCCGATTTCAGATTTGCCGAAGGGGCAGGGCTCGCCATCAAGGCGCTCAACCTCATGGTCGACCGTCTGTTCGGCGTCGGCAACGACCTTGTGGTGCCGACCGACGGCGTCCATCGCGCGGGCTCATACGTCGTGCGCGATCCACTGGTGATCCCCTCGACGAGTGCGGTGGCGCACCTCGACTTCTTCCGGGACGCGCAGGTGCGCTCGCGGCTCGCGGAGTGGCTGCCGGGGAGCTGACCGCGTCAGATGCCGATGGGCAGCATCTCGTACGGCCGCAGCGAACTCATCAGCGCGGTCGCCGCGTACGGCAGGGCGTTGAGCCGGTCCCCGGTTGCCATGTGCTGCAGACCCCGGGCGACCTCGGCCGGTGTCCGGTCATCCCTGAGCTTCTGGACGAGCTCCTCGATCTGCTGGGAATCGCCCGCCGAGGTGAGGCCGGTGGCGAGCACCACCACGGCATTGCCCAGACTCGCGAGCTGGAAGGCGAAGTCGTTGCGGAGCAGGAGCTGTCGAACCAGCTCACTGGGCCGGGCGGGCCTGGCGATGTCCAGGATCACCAGCGGCGCTGGACGTCCGGCGGACATCCTGCAGACGAAGTGGTCCAGGTCCGTCACGGTGATCGTGTCCGAGGCCTCGGTCGCCCAGGCGGAGTCTCCCGAGTAGATGGACGCTCCGAAATCGATGTACGGGACAGTGCCTACCCCCTCCATGGTGGCGCTCACATGGATCACGTCCGGCGCGGGCATCCGGGCCGCCAGATGTTCGAGCACGATGCCGTTCGGGTCGTCCGCGACCTCCATGACCCAGCCGGCCCTCTCGTAGGCGACCCTCAGGTCGGCCCCGCCCAGCTGGTGCCCGCGCTGGGACTCCAGCTGCCGCGCGGCTCCGCGCCGCAGGATCAGCACCTGCGGACTGCGGCGGCGCCCCGACAGCTCCGCGCGGAGGCGCGCCCACGTGAGCGAGTCGGCGACTCCGTCCGCATCCAGACCGAGGGAACGCTGCACATCCGACACCGCACGTGTGGTCTGCGGCCCCATCAGCCCGTCGACCGGGCCGGGGCCGGCCTCCAGCAGGTCCAGGGTCTCCTGCAGCACACCGGTACGGACCCTCCCGGCCCGAGGGGTGCGGGGCATCCGGTAGACGGACCGGACCCGGTCGTCGGTGGCCAGCATGCCGTATCTCGTCGCCGCGATCTCCCAGGGCACTTGCGCGAGTTCGGGCTGGGCGACGGTCAGACAGATGTCCAAAGGTTCCATCATGCCCTGGTTGAGAAGTGGCTCCAGCGTCCATTCGCCGGGCACCAGAGGGTCACCGGCGAGAATCGCGCTGACGAGGGGCCCGAGGGACATCCGATGGCTCTTCTTGCGTAGCGCCAAGGCGAGCGGGGCCAACGGCCCTACCCGGCCCAGCTCTCGGTCGCCGCCGTGAACGAGCACGGCACCGTCCGGAGCGAGAGCAAAACCGACGGTATCCGGGGCCGGGGGCTGCGACGAGGGGATCCCGCGCTCGTCGCCGAGCTCCGCGAGGACGGCACGGGCGGCGTGCACGTGGAGGTCCGCCTCGGCGCTCTCGGTCCTGGCCAGCAGCCGGGACCAGGTCTCGTGGGACAGGACCTGCCACCGGTTCGCCGGCCCCGGCGGCAGAAGGGTGTCCGCCAGGCGGAGCCGTTCGGCGGTCCGGTCCGGCGAAACGCGGTCAGCCCAGCGCCGGGCGACAGTGATGAGATGGGCAGCCTGCAGCAACGGATACTCGTCATAGCCGTCGAGGGCAGGCGGCTGCGGCTCTCCCTGCCCGACGGGCCCGGTCAGCTCCATGAACCGGGCCAGCCGCCACCAGGCGAAGCTGTCCTCGCGCGTGAGGATCCCGGCCGCTCGGGCGGCGCAGCGACGCGCGTCGCCGAGTTGGCCTGCCAGGCGGTACGCGGTCGCGGCGCGTGCGGCCAACCATCCGACGTCCATCAGATCCACCGCTTTCGGCGGGCCTCCGTCGGGCAGGACGAGCGTCAGCAGCTCCAGCCCGACGGCAAGCGGCCCCGGGCAGTACTCCAGCGTGCGCAGCAGCGCGAGGCGCGCCGTGGCCGGCGTCACCCGGCGCAGTGCGCGGAGCAGGGCTTCGCCGAATGGTTCGGGCCGGTCGTCCGCCAGGGCCAGCCCGTGTGCGGCAGCCTCGACGATGAGCAGTGGGTCCGCACCGGTCTGCTCCAGCTGCGCCAGAACGTCCTCACACACCCTTGTGGCGCCAGCTGTGTCTCCGTGCCCGGCCATGAGATCCGACTGCAGCAACAGGCACCGGGTTGCGATCTCACTGTTGTCCTCGTAGCTCAGCCGCATCGCCTCGTCGAGGAATTGCGCCGCCTCCAAGTGGTTCCCGACGACGTCGAGCTGCGCCCTGGCAGCGTGGAGCGCGCACTCGGCAGTGCCTTCGTAGTCCTGGAAGCGGGCATATCGCTCACGCGCCACCAGCAGGTCGCTCATGCCCCGGTCCACCTGCATGAGCTCGATATTGACCCGCCCGCGCAGAGCGAACACCGCGGCCTCCTGTTCCGGATGCAGGCTGACGGGTGTGCTCAGCGCGCGTTCGCACAGAGCACGGGCCTGCCGCGGCAGACCGAGCGTGAGTAGCGCCTCGACGCTCAGGGGCAGCGGCCGGGCCCCTGGGTCGTCGGACGGTGTCGCGGCCAGCCGGGCGGCGGTAGCGGGCAGCCCGAGGCTTAGGGCCAGCTCCGCCTCCATACGGCGCAGCCCGGTGCGCGCGGCGGCCGTGATGCCCTCGCGCGGGGCCGCGTGGACCCATCGCAGGGCTTCCTCGTACTTCAGGCCGGCCGCCGCGTCCTGGGCCAGAAGATGCGCCAGATGGGCCGAGTTGGGCTGGTCTCCCAAGGTCTGGGCGATCTGCTGGGCCGTGTGCAACGCCGCGGACGCCTCGTCCGGCCGCCCGAGGGCGCTCAGCGTCCCCGCGTACACCTCCAGCGCGAAGCAGAAGTCCGCGGACAGCTCGATGGTCTCCGCGGTGGGCCTCAAAGCCTTTTCGGCGCGCCCGGGCCGACCACGGGCGAGCAGTAGCGCGCCCCGTGCGGTGTTCCACCGCACGGGGGGAAGCCGTACGGCGGACTGCGTCGCGATCGCTTCCACGGCGCTCAGACTGCGCTCGGCCTCGCTCCAGAGCTGGTGTCCCCCGGAGAGCTCATCGCTGCGCGCTCTGCGGGCGAGAGCCCAGGCCAGTTCCACGTGGGCCTCTGCGTGCAGCCGCGGGTCGAGTGCGGGGATGTCTCCCGCGACCTTGAGCGGCTCGCCGTCCTCGTCGACGTACTGCGGGCCGAGGATTTCCCCCGCGATCTCGGCCAGGTCCTCGAAGCGGCCGGAAGCCCTGGCCTGTTCCACGGCCTCCCGCCAGGCGGGCGCCGCCTTGTATCCATAGGCCTGGATGCGATGGTAGAGCGCTGCCCTGGTCCAGGCGGCCCACGCCGTCGGCTGCAGTTGGGCCAGCCGCTCGTAGTAGCGCGCGGCGTCCTCGTGCAGCAGCCGGTAGACGGGCTGTCCGGAGAGAAGGCGCCGCAGCGGCTCCGCCACGCAGGGGTGGAAGACCAGGGTGTCCGGATCGGTCGGGGCAGTGCTCACCCAGGAGGATACTTCGGCCGAATACTGCTTGAGGTTCTCCCAGATCCGCGCGAAATCCGCGGGCCCGTGCGGAGGTGCGACTCCGGTGCGGAACGCGGGTGGGGATCCGGACGGCCGGGGATCATCTTCCGGGCAGTCGTCCCTGGTACCCCGCATCGCCGAGACCATTCGGGGGAGAACGACCTGCTCGGCGAAGTCCCGGCTCAGTCGTCTCGCCAGCACGCCGTACCGGACCAGCCACCTCAGGGCGTCGTCCTCGATCTTGCCGATGATGCGGTCCATGCACCAGGCGAGCTGGGGGTCGAGGCTCGCCACGCTCTCCACCGACATGTCCGGCGAGTAGTCCGCCACGTCGGCGAAGAGCGCGAGTTGCCAGGGGATCCCCTGGGCCCTGCGCCCGATGGCGTCGACCAGCTCCGTACGCCGGATGCCGCGCTTTCCGGTCAGATAGCTCCTGGCCTCGTCCGCGGTGAACGGTGGGATCTCCAGCTGGCCCATGTCGTGCTCCGACAAACGTTCGTCCAGCCGGATCAGCTCCTCGGCGCCGGTGACCCGCCCGGACAGGATCAGCCTCACCTGGTTCGACGAAGCGTGGATGTCCGCCAGGACATCGACCAGTCCGGCGGAGCCGCCGAGTGACCGCAGTACCGCGACTTCGAAGCCGTCGAGCACGATGAGCAGCGTTGTTCCGGAATGGTCCTCGCTCAGCGTGCTGAGGAACCGGTCGCGGACATCGAGGGCGTCGGATTCGGCTGCGGCGGTATCGAGCGCGGCCGCCCCCGACCGGGCCAACGTCGGGGCGTCTCGGAACAGCACCGAGCGGTACGCGCCGTGCCGGCGCAGCAGCTCCTGGAAGGGGGCGCCGACCATCTGCTCGTTGAGCTGCTCCGCGAGTTCCAGTGTGAGCAGCCAAGGACTCCGTACGACATTCACCACGTCGACGGCATCGAGGTCCACCAGCGCGCAGGGCACCCGGGCCGGTGCGGCGACGCAGCGGCGGGCGATGAACCATTGGAGCATCATCGACTTCCCCATACCGCCGAAGGCGTGCAGTCGCAGTGCGCGGGTGGGGGTTCCGGTCAGCAGTTGGTCGAGTCTGTGCTCCAGGTCGGGCCGGGACAGATAGTGGCCCGACCTGAGCAGCGCGTCGTACCAGAGCATCCGTGACCGGAGATAGCGGTCACAATCACTGCGCAGTTCAGCCAGGCGCGGACTGAACATCCATGCCCAGGAGTCGTTCAAAGCGTCGAGCAGGTCCTGACAGCCGGGGAAGTCGAAGCGCTCGTCCCGCTCCCGGTACCACTGTTCGAAGCGCGCGGCTGCCCGGTCGGGATCAGCGACGACGAGGGCGTGCAAGGCCGCCAGGCTTCGGCCCGTACGCTCGCAGAAGTCTGCGATGCGTTGCTCGGCGGCACGGAGTGCTTCAGGCACCGGCAGGGAGTCGAGTACCGCTCCGACTTCGAGCCACCAGGCTCGCCGGGCCGCTTCCCGTAGTCCGGACGCCACCTCGTAGGTGCCCGCCCTCCCGGGTTGCGGCTGGACGCACGGCTGGAGCACCAGCTCGTCCAGCGGCGGCCCCACACCGTCACGCAGGGCCGCGTCGTACAGCGCCTCGTCGAAACCGTCCACCAAGGCGCACCGCAGCAGTGTCCGATGCAGGGGCTCGGGCATCAAGGACAGGGTGACGTCGGCAAGGTCCTCGCCTGATGCGAGGCGCTTCGCGGCTTCGTCCACGGTGATCATTGCTGCACCTGCCGAAACGTGTACGCCATCTGTTCCCACGCCACAAGTTCCTTGGGGCTGAAGTACTCTCCGTCTTCTCCCTCTCGTTCGAGAGCCCGAGCTCGCATGCTCTTGACGAAGGCCGTCCAGGACTCCTCGTCGGGCCGCTGTCCTCGGTAGAAGTCCCGCTTGCGGGCGCAGTACTCGCGGACGAGGAGCTTTGCCTCACTCCGGTCGAAGGTCCTGACGGTCCTGACCCGGTCCACCAGTTGCGCACCGAGCTTTGCGTCGAGCCCGCAGTCGACGGCCACGATGCGAACCGGATCGAAGTCTCCTGCAGCAGCGGGTTTCAGCAGGTTCTCCACGACGTGGCCGTACGGTTCGCAGCGAAGGACGTGGTCCAGGATCAGCAGGATCGGTTCGTGGGTGACCGCTTGGAGGAAGAGAGCGAAGTCGTTGAGCAAGCTCTTCTCGTAGGCCACGGCGTCGCGCGGACGGTCGTTGAGAGGTGGCAGCGCCACGCCGGGTGCGGTGGCGGCCAACGGCTGCCCCTCGCGCAGTGACTGGACGAGATCTTCCTTGGCCTGGAGCGCCTGGGTAAAGGTGGTGACCGGCCGCTCGGCTTTCGGTCCGAGCCAATGAGCGACAGCATCCTTGATCTCTTTGAGCAACCCCTGCAGGTTGAGATTACCTTTGTTCATAAGATTCACGTAGACGACGGGAACGCCACACCAGATACTGGTCAACAGGCAAGAGCGGGTCAGCTCGGACTTTCCGGCTTCGCTGTCGCCGGTGACGGCCAGCAGATCGGCCTTGTCCGCCGTGAGCATCGAGGCCAGGCGCTCCATTATCTCGTGGTGCTCCATCCCGCGTCCCACCAGCCAGCGTGGCCCCTCGAACTCCTGCCCGCGCATTTTCGTCACTGTCAGATGGTCGATCGGCTGGGGCCACTTGAGGATCACCGAGGGGTCGGCTTGGACGGTCAGCACGGGCATGGCCCCGTCGCGGGGATGACCGCCGTTCACCCAGTGGAGTCGATTGCGTGCGTGGGCCGTGGCCTCGTCGAGAGCTCGCCCCGCCGCCAACTGCCCGTAGAACTCTCTGCTGAACCGCACCGCAGGGACAGACGCGATATCGCCCTGCATGGCAACGACCGCCAGTGTCTCACGTTCGAAGAAGGCGTCGCTGAGCCCCCAGACCACTTGTTGGGGATCCGCACCTGACGTCCGGCACGCATTCAGCACTGCGAGGCGCAGAGGCGTGGTCAGAACTCCGGCGATGAAACCGGCGCTGAGGTCCCAGGGCTGGTCCGGGGCCATGATCTCAAGGGACGGCCCTGCGGATGACTGCTTGCCGTGCCCGATGAAGTGAAGGATGTGCGGGGTGAAGTCTGCGAGGGCCTGGCGCGTCTTCTCCATATCGGGTGCGCGTAGAACGTGCACCTGCCAGCAGCAGGGGACATTGCTGAGCCCGGTGTATATGGCTTCGAGTTCTCGGTCCCCCTTCAGTACCTCGTCGTCGGGGTCGCCCATGATGACGAGAAGCCGGACCGGTCCGGTCAACGGCTCTGTTTGCATCGCGAAGGGGATGCGCGCCCGGACGCAGGGGCTTGCCTCGTTCTCGAAGAGCCAGTGCTCCTGGGGCTCGGGCGTGCAGAGCAGTTCCCACGGCAGTGAGCGGAGATCGCTGGGCTCTATGTCCAGCACCATGCGCGAGTCCCGATTCGAGGTCGCAGCCTCCCAGACCTCGGCTGGGCTGCCGGACAGGAGGGCGCCGAAGAGGTCCCGCCCGGTCGACAGCAAGTCGTCGGCCTGGATGCCGTCATCCATCAGGCCGGGGCATTGTGCCAGCTCGTAGCTCGGTATGAACTTTCGGGCACGCGGATTGACGAACCATTCAGGATCCGAACCGTCGTCGACGTAGACGTCCTCGGGAAACCCCTGTGACTGGGGGTCTCCGACGTGGATGAGGATCGTCGACATACCAAGCCCCGCGCTCGCGATACAGCGCTGCGTGATCGTCCTACCTCCATGGTCGACCCGCCACGGGTGGATGTCCACCCGTCACCCGTCGAGCGGGAGGTGGTGCCTGCTAGCGGACATGCGCAGACGGGCCACCTGCGCAAGAACGCGGGCGCCCGGCGTGAATCGCCTGGAGAAGAGATCTCCGTCATGTGTTGAATGGGGCGTACACATGTGTGGACCGGAGACGAAAGAGGCGTTGCAAGTGATCGTGATCGCCCATCTCAGCGACATCCATCTCGACTGCGGCCCGCGGGCTGCCGAGCGCACCCGCGCCGTCATGGAGTACCTCGACGCCCTGCCCCACGACCTGGACGCCGTGCTGGTGAGCGGGGACATAGCCGACCACGCGGCCCCCGCCGAGTACGAGGAGGCCGCCAAGCTGCTCCGGTCCCGGCACCCCCTGGTCGTCTGCCCAGGCAACCACGACGAGCGGGTCGCCTTCCGGCAGGGGCTGTTGGGGGAGGGGGCCGGTGCTTCCGCGCGGCCGGTCGACCAGGTGTTGCGCGGGGACGGCTTCGTGCTCGCCGTGTGCGACTCGTCCGTTCCCGGCGAGGACCACGGCCTGCTGGAGGAGTCCACGCTGGCCTGGCTGGACGGCGTACTGTCCGACACCCCGCGCGACACGCCTGTGCTGGTCGCGTTCCACCACCCGCCGGTCCCGCTGCACACCCCGTACGTCGACGGGATCCGGCAGTTCGGCGAGGAGCGGCTCGCGGCCCTCGCCGAACGGCACCCGCACCTCACCGCGTTCCTGTGCGGGCACGCCCACACCGCGGCCGCGACCACCTTCGCCGGCCGCCCGCTGCTGGTGGCGCCCGGGGTGGTCTCCACCCTCCGGCTCCCCTGGGAGGTCCAGACGGCGCCCGACCACCACGTCCACCTCGACGAGCCGCCCGCCGTCGCCTTCCACGTACTGGGCGAGGACGGACGGCTGACGACCCACTACCGCGTGGTCGTCGCCCGCCGGTAGCAACTGCCGTCCCGGGTCCGGGTGAGACGGCCCGAGGTGATCAGATAGCGCCGCAGCGCCGAGCAGTCCTCGTGCACCGTGCGCAGCGCGTCGTTCACCTCGGGCTCCGTGTACTCCCGGTCCACCGCGAACAGGGTCTCGGTGAGGTGGGCGAGCAACTGCTCGCGCCGGGCCGCCCTGCGCGGGATGACGACGAGGCGCCCGCGGGAGAAGAGGTCGGAAACGTCCCGCCGTGCCGGGCTGGAGGACTGTTGCTGTTCGGTGCTCTGCTGTGACATGTCTGTGAGCTTCACCCGGCGCCCTCCCGCGGGGCAACGCAATTTCCGGCGCGAAAGCGCCTCGACGCCACAAAAGTGACGGTCGTTCATCTTACTGAGTGGTAGTCCCGCCAGTACCCTCCCCGTGACCGGTTCCTGCCCCCCCACGGAGGAGCACGTATGCGACGTCCCACCGCTCGCCTCAGAACCGCCGTCGCCACCGGGCTGATCGCCCTCGCCGCGGCCCTGCTCTCCCCCCTCGCACCCGCGGCCGCCGCCGCTCCCGGAGACCCCGTACCCCTCCCCGTCGCCGATTACTGCGGCGGCCAGTGCTCGGACATCCTGCCGCCCGGCCAGAACGGCAACGCCACCCTCGCGCAGATCCTCCTGCACAAGGCGTTCGGCACGATGCCCGCCCACACCTCCGACCAACTGGCCCGCTACGACTCGCTGGTGGCCGGATACCCCGGCCTCACCGACGCCAAGGTCAACGACTTCTTCAACAGCGCCTCCTTCGGCGTGCCGGCCGACCAGGTCGAGTCCACCGCCAGTCCGCGTCCCGACGTCACCATCACCCGCGACAAGAAGACCGGCGTCCCCCACATCAAGGGCACCACCCGCTACGGCACTTCCTTCGGCGCGGGCTACGCCGCCGCCCAGGACCGGCTCTGGCAGATGGACCTCTTCCGCCACGTGGGACGCGGCGACCTGACCCCCTTCGCGGGCGGCGCCCTCGCCAACCAGGGCCTGGAGCAGCAGTTCTGGCCGCAGGCGCCGTACACCGAAGCCGATCTCCAGGCCCAGGTCGACCGGATACGCACCACCGAGGGCGAGCGAGGCCGCCTCGCGATGGAGGACGCGCAGGCCTACGTCGACGGCATCAACCTCTATCGCACCCAGTCCAAGAACGGCCGCTACTTCCCCGGCGAGTACGTCCTCACCGGCCACATCGACTCCGTCACCAACGCCGGTGAGATCCAGCCCTTCAAGATCACCGACCTGATCGCCCTCGCCTCCGTCGTCGGCGGCCTGTTCGGCGGCGGAGGCGGCGGCGAGGTGCAGGCCGCGCTGTCCCTGCTGTCCGCGCAGCAGAAGTACGGGCTGGAGGAGGGCACCCGCGTCTGGGAGTCCTTCCGCCAGCGCAACGACCCCGAGGCCGTGCTCACCGTCCACGACGGTACGAGCTTCCCGTACGCCCAGAAGCCCACGAACCCCCAGGGCACCGCGCTCCCGGACGCGGGCTCCGTGGTCCCCGAACAGCTCGTGTACGACCGGACGGGCGCGGCGACGGCCGACGAGGCCCTCGACCCGCCGAAGCCCGTCAAACAGAGCATGTCCAACGCCCTGCTCGTCTCCGGCGCGCACACCGCGAGTGGCCACCCGATCGCCGTCTTCGGACCGCAGACCGGCTACCTCGCGCCCCAGCTCCTCATGCTCCAGGAGCTCCAGGGCCCCGGCATCAGCGCCCGCGGCGCCTCCTTCGCGGGCGTCAGCATGTACGTACAGCTCGGCCGCGGCCAGGACTACGCCTGGAGCGCCACCTCCGCGGGACAGGACATCACCGACACCTTCGCCGTCGAACTGTGCGAGCCCGGCGGCGGGGCGCCGACGAAGGCGAGCACCTCGTACCTCTACCACGGCACCTGCACCCCCATGGAGAAGCTGGAGCACACCAACACCTGGAAGAAGTCCGTAGCCGACCCGACCCCCGACGGCTCGTACCGGATGCAGGTCCGGCGCACGAACTACGGCATCGTCACGCACCGTGCCACCGTCGCGGGCAAGCCCGTCGCCTACACCGCGCTGCGCTCCACCTACCGCCACGAGGCCGACTCGATCATCGGCTTCCAGATGCTGAACGACCCCTCCTACGTCAAGGACGCCCGCACCTTCCAGCAGGCGGCCGAGCACATCGGCTACGCCTTCAACTGGTTCTACGCCGACTCGCGCGAAGCCGCCTACTACAACAGCGGGTTGAACCCGGTCCGTCCCGCCGGGGTGGACGCGGCCCTGCCCGTGCATGGCAGGCAGGCGTACGAGTGGCAGGGCTTCGACCCGGCCGCGAACACCGCCGTCTACACACCGCCGGCCGAGCACCCGCAGTCCATCGGCCAGGACTACTACATCAGTTGGAACAACAAGCAGGCCAAGGACTACAGTGCGGCCGGCTTCGGGATGGGCGCCGTCCACCGCGGCGACCTCCTCGACCGCCGGGTCAAGCCGCTCGTAGCGGCGGGCGGAGTGACCAGGGCCGAGCTCACCCAGGCCATGGCCGAGGCCGCCGTCACCGACCTGCGCGCCGAGAACCTGCTGCCCGAGCTCCTCGCCGTCCTGCGCAGTGCGCCCGGCACGGATCCGGCGGTGACCGCGGCGATCGACAAGCTGGCCGCGTGGCAGGCGAGCGGCACCAAGCGCAAGGAGACCGCCCAGGGTTCGAAGGCGTACGCGCACGCGGACGCCGTCCGGATCATGGACGCCTGGTGGCCGCTGCTGATCGAGGCGGAGTTCAAGCCCGGCCTCGGTGCCCCGCTGTACGATGCCCTGCGCGCCTCGCTGAGCGTCGACGAGGCTCCCAACGCGGGCCACGGACCCACCGGTTCACACGCCGGATCGGCCTTCCAGTACGGCTGGTGGAGCTACGCGGACGAGGACCTGCGCATGGTCCTCGGACGGCCTGTGGCCGATCCGCCGTCCCAGGTGTACTGCGGCGGCGGCTCGCTCACCGCGTGCCGCGAGGCCATCACCGCCACGCTCAAGCAGGCGGCCGCGGCCACCCCCGCGGCCGTGTACCCGGCCGACGGGACTTGCGCGGCCGGCAACCAGTGGTGCGCGGACTCGATCGTGCAGCGCCCGGTCGGCGGGCTGAGCCATCCGCAGATCAACTGGCAGAACAGGCCCACCTACCAGCAGGTTGTGGAGTTCCCGGCCCACCGCTGAGGCGTCCCGTACGCGCACACGGGGCCCGCCCGCCGGGGACATGTCCGCGGCGGGCGGGCCTGGGCGAACGCGGGGTGTGGTCAGGGACCGACGGTGATCTGCTGCGCCGGGTCGGTGGTGTCGGTGACCTTGTATACGGCGTTGAAGGTGGAGGACGTCGCACTCGTGGGGCAGCCGAACCCGCCGGTGACCGTGACCGGCACGGACACGTTGGTGAAGGTCAGGCCGGACGGGGCGCCGTTGACCCAGGATCCGCCCACGCTCGCCGCGGCCGCGGGGGCCGCCGTCACGGTACAGGTGGCGAGACCCGTCGTGTGGACGACGAGCCCGCCGACGGGCACGGTCATGGTGGCGGTGCTCGGGGCGCCGTTCTGCATCGACACCGACCAGGCGCCGCTGGTGGTGACCGTGGGGGTCACGCCCCACATGCTGGAGGTGCACGAGCTGTACGTGGGCGGCGAGATGGGCGACGAGACGGGCCCGGCCGCGTTGGCGTTGCCGGGAGCGGCCGGCACCGTACCGGTGGAGACGGAGACCGAGCAGGTGACCGTCACCGACCCGGCCTTGAGGGTGGCCTTTCCGCTGAGGGTGGCCTGGAAGGCGTGCCCGGCCGGGGTGACGGTGGTCGACCCGGCCAGCGGTATGGGCGTGGCGGAGGCGGAGGCGGTGGCCGAGGCCACCGACAGGGCTGCGGCGGCGGCCATCCCGAGGGCGAGCGCGGTGCGCGTACGGCTCATGGCTGTGCTCCTTGGGGATCGGAGTGCGGCGTGGGGACTGCGGTGGGGGGAGAGGGAGCAGGTACGGGAGCTGCGGGTGCCGGAGCGGGTGCGGCGGACGGCTGCCAGGCGAACATCAGGCCACCGCCGAGAATGCCGAGCAGGGTGCCGATCAGAAAGCCGCCCAGGTTCGACAGGACCAGGGCGGCCGTCGCGATCAGCGTGGTGAGGACACCGGCCAGGCTTCGCTGTGGGGGCGCGAACCAGGCGGTGAGCCCGAGCACGATCATGACGATCCCCATCAGGACGGACGGGATTCCCGCCACCCCCTGCTGGAGCATGATCTTCAGTGGTGCCAGCGGCAGGACGCAGATCCACGCCCCGGCAAGGACCGCGAACAGCCCGCCCCAGAACGGTCTGCTGCGCCGCCACCGCCGCCAGCGACTCAGAAGCATTCCTTCTTGCCCTTGCTGACGTGCATGCTGAGCCCGGAGAGCTTGAAGGTGCCGGCGTTGGTCGCCCACGCCGTCTGCTGCAGATCGGTGATGCTGACCCTGTCCGCCTGCTGGGCGAAGAGGTCCTGCATCCCCTGCGCGTCGGCCGGCCCCTTGTCGAGGGTGGAGGCGTCGCGCCCGATCTCGATGTTGGTGAACACCGCGTCACCGGAGAGCTGCGTCGCGTCGACGAACAGGTTGCTCGCCTCGACCGGCTTCTTCTGGCCGGCCGTCAGGTTGAGCGAGATGTCCCCGATCACCGGGAGCGAGGTGACCACCGACTGGCACAGGCTGTTGAGTTTGGCCTCCCGGATGGCGGTGACCGCTACCGGGATGAGTTCCTCGCGGGCGTTGACGTCGACGCTGCCGTACTGGGCGAAGCCCTCGCCCTCCAGGCTCTTCGCCGACACCTTGAACTGCTGCCCCGAGACCGCGAAGGAGGCGGCGAGCGCGCCCTGTGCGAGGGCGATGCCGAGGCCGGCGGTGACGGCGACGGCGGGGACGGTCAGGACCGCGAACCTGCGCCAGCGGACGCGGCCGTCGCCCGGCCCGGGCCCGTTGGGGCCATCGGGGGATTCGGGTAACTTGGGGGAATCTGCCATGAGATCGTCCCTTAACTTCGGCTGTGCACCGTTGTTACCGACGAGTTGAATGTAAGAGTGCCAATGGAGGTTGGCAAGGTTGTGCGAGCGCAGCCTTTCGGCCGACTCCTACTGCTCCGTACGGAGCAGTTCGGCGACCTCCGCGTCCACCCGGCGCGCCATCGCCCGCGCGAACTCCGTGGCCACGACCTCGCCCGCCACCGGCCTCAGCGCCGACACCGCCGCCGTGATGTGCTGCAACTGGGTGGCCGAAAGCCGCTCCAGCCCTTGCGCACCGATCACATGCCGCCGGAACAGTCCGACGAACCGGTCCGCGAGCGCGGCAGCCTGTGCCTGCGCGAACTCCCCGGCGTCCAGGATCTCGGCCATCGGCACCCCCTGACGCACCAGCGCCAGCGTCGCGTCCAGCAGCCGCCGGCTCGGGTGGGTGACGAGGTCCCCGTCGACCGTCACGTACCCCAACTCGGCTGCCCGCCGGGTGTCCTCGGCGGTGGCCGTGGGGCCGAACAGCTCCCGCAGCTCGGCCCGGGTCATCGTGATCGGCTCCTCCTGCACCCAGTCCCGGGTCATCTCCCGTTCCAGGCCCAGCAGTTGCGACAGACCGCCGCCGTCCTCCCAGGCGTGCAGGAGTTCGGCGATGCCGTTGACGGTGTAGCCGCGCCCCAGCAGGTCGCTGATCAGCCGCAGCCGCGTCAGGTGGTCGTCGGAGTACCAGGCGATCCGGCCCTCCCGGCGCGGTGGCGGCAGTAGCCCGCGCTCCTGGTAGTAGCGCAGGTTGCGCACCTTGACGCCGGCCGCCCGGGCCACGTCCTCGCGGCGGTAGCGCCCGCCGCCGTTCCCGTCCTCCACCTGGCTGCTCACGCGGCCGAGTGTAGGACGTACTGGCAGGTCACATAGGGCGCGGGCGGTCTTGTTTGACCGCGCGCAGCACCACGAACCTCGGTTCGCTCGCGACGACTTCACTGTTGCCGAAGAGCCGGCGCAGGTGGGTGTGGTACCCCATGTGCCGGTTGGCGACGATCCACAGCTCCCCGCCGGGCCGCAGCGCCTTGCGCGACTGGGCGAACATCCGCAGCGCCGTCGCGTCCGTCGTGGCCTGGTGGGAGTGGAAGGGCGGATTGCTCAGCACCCGGTCGACGGAGCCCGGGGGCAGCATGGCCACCCCGTCGCCGACGAGGAACTCGGCGGTACGCCGGCCCTCGCGGACGTTCGCCCGGTACGTCGCCTGCGCCGAGGCGACCGCCTGGTAGGACTCGTCCGTGAAGACGACCTCGGCGTCCGGGTCGGCGACCTGGACCGCCGTGCCGACGATCCCGTTGCCGCAGCCCAGGTCCACGACCCGGGCACCGTCCGTGTTGATCGGCAGGTTCTGCAGGAAGAAACGGGTGCCGACGTCGAGCCGGTCGGCGCAGAAGATCCCGGCGTGGTTCACGACGGTCAGACCGGAGCCCGACCCCGCGTCCTCGTCCACCGTGTACGTCAGCGGCCACGGCCCGGCAGTGGTCGGGTGCACGGCCCCGGGGGTGCCCGGCGTACAGAAGATCAGCCGTGCCTTCTTCTCGGCGAGCGAGGTCTTCGTCGGGCCCAGGATCCGCTCGAAGAGCCGCAGAGTGGAGGTGTGGATCTCCTTGACCATGCCGGTGCCGACGACCACGGTGCCCGCGTGCACGTGCGGGGCCAGCCGGTGCAGCTGGTCCTCCAGCAGCGCCAGGCTCTTCGGTACGCGCACCAGCAGGACGTCGATCCGCCCGGGCGGCGGATCCTGCGTGGTCAGCAGCGTCACCGTCGACTTCGACGTGCCGATCCCGTTCCGGTCGAGGTTGGCCGCGGTGGCGGAGCGGGTGAGGGAGGAGTCGGTGATCTGCGTCGGCCGGTACGCGGCTAGCGCCGTCGTCAGCGTTCCCCAGCGGTCCCCGAGCACGGTGATCTGCCCGGCGGCGGCGAGGTCCACCGGCCCGCGCTCCCCGGTACCGGAGTCGAGGTGGCGCAGCAGGTACTCGTCGGCGGCGTCCCAGGCGCGGAGCCGGTCGCGCGGGTCCTCGGGGAAGCGGGTGAGCTCGTAGGTGCCGAAAGGCGTGGTCAGGCGGTTCATATGGGACCCAGGCTAGCCGAGCCGGAGCCCCAGCCCCGCACGGACGGGGCGGGGAGGGGCCTGTCCGGTACGGGGACCGCGGCTGAACGGCCCTACTCGGGGAACTCCCCGGCCATCGCGGCGGCCATCCGCAGGTACGGACGGGCCTCGGCGGCCCGGCCGCTCCGCTCCAGCGTGCGACCGAGCATCAGCTGCGCGTAGTCCTCCACCGGCCAGCGCTCCAGGATGGCGCGGAGCTCGCGCTCGGCGCGGGAGAGCTGCGCGGAGTGGTAGTAGGAGCGGGCCAGCAGCAGGCGCGGCGCCAGCTGCTCCGGGGCTTCGCTCGCGAGCGCGTCCAGGATGCGTGCGGCCGTCGCGTACTCCTTCGCGTCGAAGAAGAGCTGGGCCCGCTCCCAGCGCTCGGCCGCCGTCCCGTGCTCGAAGTACGTCGTCGGCGCGTCCATCGCGTCCATCGCGTCCTTTCCGTCTTTCCGTCGATCCGTTTCCAGCTGGTGTGTCCGGAGCCTCCAACACGTCCCGGCGGCGGAACATTCCACCCCGCACGGCCCCCGCCTCGGGGCTAGGTTGTCCGCATGAGCAATCTCGATCGCCAGCCCGCTCTCTCCGCCTGTGGAGGCCGCGGCTTCGTCGTGGCCGAACCGGTACGCGAACTCCTCAGCCCGCGCACGGTCAAGCTCGGGGAGTCCACCGAGGTCCGCCGGCTCCTGCCGAACCTGGGCCGCCGCATGGTGGGCGCCTGGTGCTTCGTGGACCACTACGGCCCGGACGACATCGCGGACGAGCCCGGCATGCAGGTCCCGCCCCATCCGCACTCCGGACTGCAGACCGTGAGCTGGCTCCACGAGGGCGAGGTGCTGCACCGCGACAGCGTGGGCAGCCTGGCGACGGTGCGCCCGCGCGAGCTGGGCCTGATGACCTCCGGCCGAGGCATCAGCCATTCCGAGGAGAGCCCGCGCCCGCACGCCCGCTTCCTGCACGGCGCGCAGCTGTGGGTGGCCCTGCCGGACGCCCACCGCGACGTGGAGCCGCACTTCCAGCACCACGCCGAGCTCCCGCAGGTGAGTGCCCCGGGCCTGAACGCGACGGTCATCCTGGGCACCCTGGACACGGCCACCTCGCCCGGATCGACGTACTCGCCGATCGTCGGCGCGGACCTGACCCTCGCCGCGGGCGCCGAGGCCCGTCTCCCGCTCGACCCGGACTTCGAGTACGCGGTCCTGTCGATGTCGGGCGAGGCCCACGTCGACGGCGTCCCGGTCCTCCCGGGCTCGATGCTCTACCTCGGCTGCGGCCGCACCGAACTCCCCCTGCGGGCCGCGTCCGACGCGGGCCTGATGCTCCTGGGAGGCGAGCCGTTCGAGGAGGAGATCGTGATGTTCTGGAACTGGATTGGCCGGTCCCACGAGGATATCGCACAGGCTCGCGAGGACTGGATGAACGGGACCAGATTCGGCGAGGTGAAGGGGTATGACGGCCCTCCGCTTCCGGCTCCTGACCTGCCCCCGACTCACCTCAAACCACGCGGCCGAGCGCGCTGACCTGCGGTAACTGGAGAGAGGCAGTCCTGCAGGGCGCGGGGCTTATGCCTTCCGGTTGCTGAAGCCTCCGCGCTTCCGATCACGCCCCGCGCTTGCCCTTCGAAGGTGCGGGGCCTTCCCCTTCTGTGGGCGTCCGTGGATGGGCGTGTGTCTACGAATGCTGACCCAATGCTGACTTTTCTGACGCCGCATCAGGTGAGGCTTCGGGCAGGTGTAGACGTCTTATCGACTTCGTCGGCGATCGGCGCTTGCCTGGAAGTTGTTCCCGGCTTCATGCCGGTCGGGTCGCCCACTGCGCTTCGCGAAGGCTGGAGCGAGAGTCCGATCGCCTGGGGCTACCGCTTGTGGGAAGCCTACAACCCCCGCAGCGGTCGTCGCAGCGGCGTCCTACACGCAGGCTCGGCGAGGTGGGCTTCCGGGCGGCAGGGCGATGAGCGGCGCTGCCGTATGTCGCACCTTCCCTTCTCCCTCGTCAGCGGTGGTGCGTTGCGCTCCAGAAGCTATTCAGAGGGTAGCGTCTGCCGGCGCCTCCGACTCTTCGCAATTGCGGCGCCAGTAGGGGTGGTCTTGTCCATCTGCTTGGCCAGGCGGAGGAGGGGGTCTGTCGGCCGATCTGGCCGCTGGTCAAACGCGACATCGGCAACCTCGGCGCCGCCAACCTCGACCAGCTCACCCGAGCCGTCAAACGCAAGCTCAAGCAGATCCAGTACCGCCCGCACCTCATCAACGGCTGCCTCGCCAGCACCGGGCTGATCATGGATGGCTGACCGACAACACCCAATCAAGAAGCAGCCGATTCCACGTGCCAGCCCCGTTCAAGCGGGCGTTATGTCCGGCGCAATTTCTGTGGGGACGTCAAGCGGGTCGGCTTGCCAGAATCGCGGTCAGTCCAGAGCGGCGTCGCGATTCATCTCCCGGGCGAGATCGTTGAGATGTTGCGCGTTGTTCTGGTAGTGAGTGGGATCGGCGGCGAGGTTGTCGAGCATGCGGCTGAGATCGGGACTCTTGACGACGATCTGTGCAGCTCTGATGCGTGCGGGGATCTCGGACGCCAGAGCACTGTCTGTAAGAGCTTCCACGAGCGTTGTGTACCGGTCCCGTCGCTGCTTCTGGAACTCTGCATTCCTTGCGGTACTTGCCTCGAAACTGGGCCCGCCTGCTGTTTCTTTTGCCTGCTTGATGGCGGCTTCGGCAGTCGTCTTGGCTGCAGCCGCTGTGGCCTTGGCTTGTGCCAGGCCAGTCCTGGCACCTACGAGGCCTCCTCCGATGCTGCCGACAAAGGCAACGATGGCTGGGCGAGGTCATGGTGCGGGTCGGCACTACGGGGTGGTCGCCGGCCAGTTCGCGGCAGGCTGGAGTCGGTGGGTTGATAGCCAGGCCGGTGGCGGTGAGGCAGCCGTCGATGAGGTGGGGTCGGAGCTGAATTCTGCGTAACTCGCGGCGGAGTGTGCGGTCGAGGTCGTCGGGTGTCGAAGGCGGTGTTGGCCGTGGCTCTGCGCACGAGTGACCAGACGGCTTCAACCGGGTTCAAGCCTGGCGCGTATGCCGGGTTCATGGCGTGGGCAGCTCCACCTGCTGACCCATGCTCACCGCACCGAGGAACCCCAGCCGCGCATCGGCTGGGGTTCCTCATCCTGTACCGGCGGCCAAGGCGCCCCGGAGCCGGGCCGTGGAACGCCACGGCCCGGCTCCGGGGCGCTGCGGCTCAGCGGGCGCCGAGGAGGTGTTCGAGGGCGAGCTGGTCCAGTTGTTCGAAGGCCATGCCGCGGCGGGCGGCGGCGTCGACGTCGAACTCGTCGAAGGCGGACGGGTCGGCCAGCAGCCCGGCCAGGCCGTCCGCGGCGGTCGGGAGGGCCAGTTCGGGCAGCCGGGAGGCGGCGAGCGCGGCCCGGACCTCCGGATCGGACCGGAAGGCGCGGGAACGCTCCGCCAGGAGCAGGTAGTTGCGCATGCAGGCGGCCGCCGAGGCCCAGACGCCGGCGGAGTCCTCGGTGCGCGGCGGCTTGAAGTCGAAGTGACGGGGGCCGTCGTAGCCGGCCGACTCCAGCAGGTCGACCAGCCAGAAGGCCTGGCGCAGGTCGCCCGCACCGAAGCGCAGGTCCTGGTCGTACTTGATGCCCGTCTGGCCGTTGAGGTCGATGTGGAACAGCTTGTCGTGCCACAGGGCCTGGGCGATGCCGTGCGGGAAGTTCAGCCCGGCCATCTGCTCGTGGCCGACCTCCGGGTTGAGGCCGACCCGCTCGGGCCGCTCCAGCTCGTTGATGAACGCCAGGGCGTGGCCGATGGTGGGCAGCAGGATGTCGCCGCGCGGCTCGTTGGGCTTGGGTTCGATCGCGAAGCGCAGGTCGTATCCCTGGTTCTCGACGTACTCGCCCAGCAGGTCGAAGGCCTCCTTCAGTCGGTCGAGGGCGGAGCGCACGTCCTTGGCCGCGCCCGACTCCGCGCCTTCGCGGCCGCCCCAGGCGACGTAGACCGAGGCGCCGAGTTCCATGGCCAGGTCGATGTTGCGGATCGTCTTGCGGAGCGCGTACCGGCGCACGTCCCGGTCGTTCGCGGTGAAGGCGCCGTCCTTGAACACCGGGTGGGTGAAGAGGTTGGTGGTGGCCATCGGGACCTTCAGCCCGGCCGTGTCGAGTGCGGTGCGGAAGCGCTTGACCGCCTGCTCGCGGGCGGCCTCGCCGGCGCCGAAGGGGATCAGGTCGTCGTCGTGGAACGTGACGCCGTAGGCGCCGAGCCCGGCCAGCCGCTCCACGCTCTCGACGGGGTCGAGGGCGGGTCGGGTGGCGTCGCCGAAGGGGTCCCGGCCCTGCCAGCCGACGGTCCACAGGCCGAAGGTGAACCTGTGCGCGGGGGTGGGGACGAGCGGGTCGCTGGTCATGAGGCGCTCCGGATCTGGGCCGAGGGCTATTTGTAATGGCGAAAAACAAATTAGTATGCGGACACGCCAGAAGGAACCCCACCGGAGGAACGCATGTCTGCTCAGCGTGTCGTGATCGGTGTCGACAGCTCGACCCAGGCCACCAAGGCCCTCGCCGTCGACCTGGACACCGGCGCCGTCCTGGGCGAGGGCCGCGCCGCTCACGCCGTCAGCGCGGGCGCCGGACGCGAGAGCGACCCCGAACAGTGGTGGCGGGCGCTTGGCGAGGCCATGGCGGGCACCGGCTGGGCGGATCGCGCCGCCGCCTGCTCGATCGCCGGCCAGCAGCACGGCCTGGTCACCCTCGACGCGGCCGGACGGCCGGTGCGCCCGGCGCTGCTCTGGAACGACGTCCGCTCCGCCCCGCAGGCCGCCGAACTCGCAGCCGCGTTCGGTGCGGCAGAGCTCGCCCGCCGCACCGGAAGCGTCCCCACGGCCGCCTTCACGGCCGCCAAGTGGGTCTGGCTGCACACGAACGAGCGCGCCGCCGCCGACCGCGTCGCGGCCGTCCGGCTTCCCCACGACTTCCTGACGGAGCGCCTGACCGGTGAGGCGGTGACGGACCGCGGAGACGCGTCGGGAACCGGCTGGTGGGGCCCGGACGGCTACGACACCGACGTCCTCGGCCGGATCGGCCTCGACCCCGGGCTGCTGCCGCAGGTCCTCCCGCCGGGAGCCCGGGCGGGCGTCGTCCGAGCCGGGATGCCGCTGCGCAGGGGCGCACTGGTGGCGACCGGGACCGGTGACAACATGGCCGCCGCCCTCGGCCTGGGCCTGACCCCCGGACGTCCGGTGCTGAGCCTCGGTACCTCCGGCACCGTCTACGCCGTCGGCCGGACCCGGCCCACCGACCCGGGCGGAACCGTCGCAGGCTTCGCCGATGCCCTCGGCGGCTGGCTGCCGCTCGCCTGCACGCTCAACTGCACCCTCGCCGTCGACCGCTTCGCCGCCCTCGTCGGCCGCGACCGGGAGGACGTCGAGGGAGGCGGCACGGCGGTGGTGCTTCCCTACCTGGACGGCGAGCGCACCCCCGACCTCCCGGGTGCTTCCGGCCTGGTCCACGGCCTGCGCCACGACACGACGCCGGGCCAGCTGCTCCAGGCCGCCTACGACGGCGCCGCCCACGCCCTGCTCGCGGCCCTGGACGACGTGCTGCGCGCCGGAGGCGAGAGCCCCGCCCCCGGCGAACCACTCCTGCTGATCGGCGGCGGAGCGCGCGGCAGGGCCTGGCAGAGGACCGTCCTGCGACTGTCCGGGCGAGCGGTCCAGGTGCCCGAGGCCCGGGAACTGGTCGCGCTCGGGGCCGCCGCCCAGGCCGCCGCACTGCTCACCGGTGAGCCTGCCGATGCCGTCGCCCGGCGCTGGCGGACCGCCGAGGGCCGGGTACTGGAGCCCGTACCCCCTGACGACGACACGCTCGAACGGATCACCAGTACGCTGCGGCGGGCGCGGGCCTTGCAGGAGGTCCCGCCGGGAGAGCGATAGGAGGGTAGGGCCGATGACGGGGACCGGCAGGGCGAGCGGGGGCGCGGAGGCCGCGCCCGCCTCGCAGCAGGGGATGCGCCGGCGGAACCTCGCGGTGGTGATCGGCGTGGTCGCCGCGCACGGCCCGCTCTCCCGGGCGGACGTGGCCGGGCACACGGGCCTGACCAGGCCGGCCATCTCCTCCATGGCCGACGAGCTCATCGGTCGAGGAGCGCTGACCGAGACGGAGACCGCGCCCAGCGGACGGGTCGGCCGCCCCGGACGGGCGCTGGCCCTGAACGATCGGGGTCCCGCGGGCCTCGGCCTGGAGATCGGCGTCACCCATCTCGCCGCGTGCGTCGTGGACCTGCGCGGTGAACCCCGGGTCTGGCGTCGCGTGGAGCGGGCCAACGCGGGCCGGCCGGCCGGAGAGGTGCTGGCGGAGGCCGCCGCGCTGGGCGCCGAGGCGGAGTCCGAGGCCGCGGCCCTCGGCCTGCGCGTCGAGGGCCGCGTCCTGGCCGTGCCGGGGGTGGTGCCGAACGAGCCGGGCGGACTGGTCGCGAACGCTCCCAACCTCGGCTGGCAAGCCGTCCGCCCCGCCGACCACTGGCCCGACCCCGACACCGCGCCCGAGCCGGAGAACGAAGCCAACCTCGGGGCGCTGGCCGAGCAGTGGTACCAGGGAAACCCCGCCGAGACCTTCGTGCACGTCTCCGCCGAGGCCGGAATCGGTGCCGCACTGGTCATCGGCGGGCAGCTGTTCCGGGGCGCCCGCGGCTACGCGGGCGAACTCGGCCACCTGCCCGTCCACCCGGAGGGCGCCCGTTGCGCCTGCGGGGCGCGCGGTTGCCTGGAGCAGTACGCGGGCGAAGCGGCCGTGCTGCGGGAGGCCGGGCTGGGGCGCGTCGGCGACCCGGTGGCCCTGCTGGCCGAGCGGGCGGGAGCCGGGGACGCGGCGACCCTGCGCGCCCTGGACCGCGCAGGACGGGCCCTGGGCCTCGCCCTCACCTCGGCGGTGAACCTGATCGACCCGGACGGCCTCGTTCTGGGCGGCGCCTACGCCGAACTCGCCGACTGGCTCCTCCCGTCCATACGCGCCGAACTGGCCGCCCGGATCACCGTCCGGCCCTGGACCCCGGAGGCGGTACGACCCTCCGCCCTGGGGCGCCGCGGACCGGTGCTGGGCGCGGCCTGGTCGACCGTCCGAGAGATCATCGCCGATCCCACTCGCCTGCCGGCCCGGTAGTGCTGTGACCGCGTGGGTTCGCCGGGCTGGGGGCCGCCGTTCCCCGGTGTACCGGGGCGGTCAGTCGTCGATCGCGCTCGCAGCGAGTCGCCGCTCGGACAGGCGGCCGGCCACTGCTCCACGGCCGTGATGTGGACGGTCGCGGCCGGTGCCAGGCCGCGCGGACCGTGCCGGGCTTCAACTGGTTCACAGTCCCAGTGCCAGCCGGTAGTAAGCCTGGTTCCAGCGGAGATCGCGCCGGAACTGCTTCGGGGTGGTGGTCTCGTCGATGAGGGCGAGCTCCAGGCGGAGCATTTCCGCCAGGTCGTCGAGGTGGTCGGAGGCCAGGGCGGTGCTGAGGACGGTGTGGTGCGGTCCTCCGGCCGTCAGCCAGGATTCGGTGGAGGTCCGCAGGTCGGGGCGGGGCCGCCAGACCGCGCGGGCGACGGGCAGTGCGGGCAGCGGGTGAGGGGGTGCCACCACGTCGATGTCATTGGCGATCAGGCGGAAGCGGTCGCCGAGGTCGGCGAGCCCGACCACCACGGCCGGGCCGGGTGCCGCGTCGAACACCAGCCGCACCGGGTCCTCCCGCCCGCCGATGCCGAGGGGGTGGATCTCGCAGCTGGGCCTGGAGGCGGCGATGGTGGGGCAGACTTCCAGCATGTGCGCGCCGAGGATGAGCTCGTTGCCGGGTGTCAGGTCGTAGGTGTAGTCCTCCATGAAGGAGGTGCCGCCCGGGAGGCCGGCGGCAGCCACCTTGAGGGCGCGCAGCAGGACGGCGGTCTTCCAGTCGCCCTCTCCTCCGAAGCCGTACCCCTGGGCCATGAGCCGCTGGACCGCGAGGCCGGGCAGCTGGCGCAGTCCGCCCAGGTCCTCGAAGTTGGTGGTGAAGGCCCCGAAGCCGCCCGTTTGGAGGAAGGTGCGCAGGCCGGCTTCGATGCGGGCCGCGTAACGCAGCGCGTCGTGCCGTCCGCCGCCCGGTCGCAGTTCCGGCGCCAGGTCGTACAGGTCGGCGTACTCCTCGACGAGGGAAGCCACGTCGGTCTCGTCCGTGCTGTCGACGACCTTCACCAGGTCGTTGACGCCGTAGGTGTTGACGGAGACGCCCAAGCGCAGCTGGGCCTCGACCTTGTCGCCCTCGGTGACGGCCACGTCGCGCATGTTGTCGCCGAAGCGGGCGACCTTGAGGGTGGCCAGTTCGGATCGTGCGGCGGCCGCCCGCGCCCAGATCGCGACGCGTGCGCTCGTCTCGGGATCGGTGACGTGGCCGGCCACCGTTTTGCGGGGTACGCCCAGACGGGTCTGGATGTGCCCGAACTCGCGGTCTCCGTGGGCGGCTTGGTTGAGGTTCATGAAGTCCATGTCGATGGTGTCCCAGGGCAGGGCCACGTTCGACTGGGTGTGGAGGTGCAGCAACGGCTTGCGCAGCGCGTCCAGTCCGGCGATCCACATCTTGGCCGGCGAGAAGGTGTGCATCCAGGCGATCAGCCCGATGCACCGGTCGTCGGCGTTCGCGTCGAGGCACACCCGGCGGATGGCGTCGGCGTCGGTCAGTACCGGCTTCCACACCACGCGTGCGGGAATGCCGGAGGCGTCGGCCAGCGCGGCGGCGATCTGCAGCGACTGTTCGGCGACCTGCTTCAGCGTCTCCTCCCCGTACAGGCCTTGGCTGCCGGTGAGGAACCAGATTTCCTGGACGGGGGATGTTCGGCTGGGCACATGGACTCCTGAAGGTGACGTCCCGCAACGGTGGTGAGGGCGGCGGGCGGGTGGGAATGCGGGAACGGACAACGGGGCGGGGGTCAGCCCGCGGTGTGGGTCGTGTCGCGGATGTGCCTGAGGCGGTGCAGCAGGCCACCCGTGGCGAAGTGGTCGTGCAGGAGCCGGTATTCGGCGAAGAGGGCGTCGTACGCCTCGGCCCGGGTGGCGTCGGGCAGGTAGACGGCCGGCAGCCGGCGGCCCATGGCGGCGGTGGCCGTCCGTACGTCACCGTGCGCGCCGGCGGCTACGGCGGCGTGGATGGCCGACCCGAGGGCGGGGCCCTGGTCGGACGCGGCCAGGGAGACGGGGCGGCGCAGCACGTCGGAGTAGATCTGCATCAGCAGTTCGTTCTTGGCCAGTCCGCCGGCGACGATGAACTCGTGGACCGGTACGCCGCCTGCTTCCAGGGCCTCCACGATGACGCGGGTGCCGAACGCGGTGGCTTCGAGCAGTGCGCGGTAGACGTCCTCGGGGCGGGTCGCGAGGGTGAGACCCACGATGACTCCGGAGAGGTGGTGGTCGACGAGGACCGAACGGTTGCCGTTGAGCCAGTCGAGGGCGACCAGTCCGTGTCCGCCGACCGGCTGGCCGGCGGCCTTCCGGGTCAGCAGGGTGTGCAGGTCCTCGCCGCGCTCGGCGGACTCGGCGAGGTAGTCCGGCGGGACGCCTTGGTCCAGCACCCAGGCGAAGATGTCGCCGACCGCACTCTGGCCGGCCTCGTAGCCGTAGGTTCCCTCGACGATCCCGCCGGCCACGACACCGCAGATGCCGGGGACGTCGGCGAGGACGGGGGCGTTCACGACGTGGCAGGTGGAGGTCCCCATGATGGCGAGCAGTTGTCCGTCCTCGACGGCCTGGGCCGCCGCCGCGGTGACATGGGCGTCGACGTTGCCCGCGGCCACGGCGATGCCGGGCCGCAGCCCTGTCCACGCTGCCGCCTCCGTACTGAGCGAGCCCACTCGTGAGCCCAGTGCGGAGAGGGGGAATTCGAGGCGGGTGCGTGCGAAGTCGGCGAACCGGGGGTTCAGCGCGGCCAGGTACTCCTCGCTCGGGTAGGCGCCGTCCTGGTGGATGCCCTTGTATCCGGCGGTGCAGGCGTTGCGGGACTCGGTTCCGGTGAGCTGCCACACGATCCAGTCGGCGGCCTCGATCCACCGCGCGCAGCTTTCGTAGACGAGCGGGTCTTCTTCCAGGACCTGGAGCGCCTTCGCGAACTGCCACTCGGCGGAGATCCGGCCGCCGTAGCGGGCGATCCACTTCTCCCCGCGGGCGTGGGCGAGTTCGTTGATGCGGTCGGCATGGGACTGGGCGGCGTGGTGCTTCCACAGCTTGGGCCACGCGTGGGGCCGTCCGGCGAGCTCGGTCTCGGCGAGGGGAGTCCCGTCGGCCAGCGTGGGCAGGACGGTGCAGGCGGTGAAGTCGGTGGCGATGCCGATCACCGCGGCGGGATCGATCCCGGCCGCCGCCAGGGCCTGCGGGACGGCGCGACGCAGTACGTCCCGCCAGTCCTGGGGGTGTTGCAGGGCCCAGTCCGGAGGCAGCGGCGCACCGCCTTGCGGCAGGTATCGGTCGATGACGCCGTGCCGGTAGGGGTGGACCGCCGCGGCCAGCTCCTGACCGTCGCGAACCCGCACCACCACGGCGCGGCCCGACAGGGTGCCGAAGTCGACACCGACCGTGTACTGCTCCGATTCCTCGGAAGGAGGGGCGGGCGCGAGGAGATGGGGTGACGTCAACAGAGTGCCTTTCGAAGGAGCCGTGGGCGGCACGCGGCGCGGCCCGGCAGCCGGAGATGCCGTCCCGACCATCCTGGCGGTCGGCGGAGGATCCGATGAGCTTGCAGTGTGAGCGCTAACAATGTCGATAGGCAAGGGGTCTGCGTGGATCATGTGGGAGACCCTCATGGTGCGGCGGCCTTCGTATACGGGGCCGCGGCTCGATGTGCCTTTGATGCGAGGCGGGTTGAGGTCTCCGATTCGGGTAGGCGGGGTCGATGGTCGCGCGAAGGGATGGAGTCAGCGTTGTTGTCGCACGTGACGGGGTAACGGACAGGTAACGCGCGCAAAGGGGTTGAGAACCCGGCTTGTTAGCGCTCACAATGCGACGGCGCCCCCTCAAGGGCATCCCGCTCCTGTCGCCCCGCCCCCGCCCCCGCCCCCGGCCCCCGCCCCGGCCCCGCCACGCCCATGACCACGGGCGCAGCCCGGCACCGGCCGTGCGGAGCCTCATCCGTAGCCCCCGAAAGGACACCCGTCATGGCTCGCAGAGCAGCCCTCGTCCTTACCGTCGCCCTTCTCGCCTCCTCGGCGCTGACCGCCTGCTCGACCGAGGGTCCCGCCTCCGCCCCGGCCTCCGGGGCCAAGACGGGCTCCGGCGGCACGATCACCATGGGCTTCGCCCAGGTCGGCGCCGAGAGCGGTTGGCGTACCGCCAACACCAAGTCCGTCCAGGAGGCGGCGAAGAAGGCCGGGATCGAACTCAAGTTCTCCGACGCTCAGCAGAAGCAGGAGAACCAGATCAAGGCGATCCGCACCTTCATCCAGCAGAAGGTCGACGTGATCGCCTTCTCGCCGGTCGTGGAGTCCGGCTGGGACACGGTGCTCAAGGAGGCCAAGGACGCGGGCATCCCGGTCATCCTCACCGACCGCGCCGTGGACACCAAGGACACCTCCCTCTACAAGACCTTCCTGGGCTCGGACTTCGTCAAGGAGGGCAAGTCCGCGGGCGAGTGGCTGACCGGCGCGTACGCGAACGAACAGGGCCCGGTCAACATCGTCGAGCTCCAGGGCACCACGGGCTCAGCACCCGCCAACGACCGCAAGGCCGGCTTCGCCGATGCCATCCGTGCCGACGGCAAGTTCAAGATCGTCGCCTCGCAGACGGGCGACTTCACCCGCGCCAAGGGCAAGGAGGTCATGCAGGCGTTCCTGAAGTCCCAGAAGGACATCGACGTCCTCTACGCCCACAACGACGACATGGCCCTCGGCGCCATCCAGGCCATCGAGGAGTCCGGCAAGAAGCCCGGTACGGACATCAAGGTGATCTCGGTGGACGGAATCAAGGACGCCTTCGTCGCCATGACCGAGGGCAAGATCAACGTCGTGGTGGAGTGCAACCCGATGCTCGGCGACCAGCTGATGGAGCTGGCCAAGAAGGTCGTGGCGGGGGAGAGCGTGCCGACCCGGGTCGAGACCCAGGAGGGCGTCTTCCCGCAGGACAAGGCCGCGGCCGCCCTGCCGTCCCGGAACTACTGACGCGACAGGTTTTGGTGCCGGAGGAGGCCCGGCTCCGGTGCCTCCTTCACCCTCCGGAGCCCGCTCCACCACCCCACACATGAGAGGAGGGCGGATGACGCATCCGTCCACCCCGCCGGCCACGGGCGCCGGCGGCCCGCGGCCGGTCCTGGAAGCCCACGACATCCGCAAGCGGTTCCCGGGCGTGCTCGCCCTCGACGGAGTCGCCCTGCGGCTCTTCCCCGGTGAGGTGCACGCCCTGATGGGCGAGAACGGTGCCGGGAAGTCCACCTTGATCAAGGTGCTCACCGGTGTCCACCCCGCCGACGGCGGCGCCGTCCTCGTGGACGGCCGGCCCCACGCGTTCACGGACCCCCTCCAGGCGCAACAGGCCGGAATCAGCACCGTTTACCAGGAGGTCAACCTCTGCCCGAACATCTCGGTAGCCGAGAACATCCTCATCGGGCGCGAACCGCGCCGGTTCGGTCTCATCCGCTGGTCCGCGATGCGGCAGCGGGCGGCAGAGCTGCTGACGGAACTCGACCTCGATCTGGACGTCACCAGTCTGCTCGATTCGCACTCCCTGGCGGTGCAGCAACTGGTCGCCATCGTCCGGGCGGTGGACGTCTCGGCGAAGGTGCTCGTGCTGGACGAACCCACCTCCAGCCTGGATCGCGAGGAGGTCGCCCAGCTCTTCACCCTGGTGCGGCGCCTGCGGGACCGCGGTGTGGCCATCCTGTTCGTCACGCACTTCCTCGACCAGGTATTCGACCTCTGCGACCGCGTCACCATCCTGCGCAACGGCCGGCTGGAAGGCGAGTACCCGATCGGGGAACTCACGCCGGTGACGCTGGTACAGCGCATGATCGGCGGAGAACTGGCCACCCTCGACCAGCTGTCCGGCCGTGCCCACGAGGAAGCGGCCGAACGGGCGGCCGGCGAGCCTTTCCTCCAGGCCCGACAGCTGACCCGTACGGGCTCGATCGAACCGTACGACCTTGACATCCATCCCGGCGAGGTCATCGGACTGGCCGGCCTCCTGGGCTCGGGCCGCACCGAGGTGGCGCGCCTCCTGTTCGGCGCGGACAGCGCGGACGCCGGAGAAGTGAGCATCGAGGGCGAGAAGGTGGTCCTGCGCAGCCCCCGCCACGCCATCGCCCGGGGCATCGCGTTCTGTTCCGAGAACCGCAAGTCCGAGGGACTGGTGGGCGAGCTCACGGTCCGCGAGAACATCGTCCTCGCCCTGCAGGCCGCCCGCGGCTGGACCAGGCCGCTGGCCCGTGCGAAGCAGGACGAACTGGCGCGGCACTGGACAGAGGCCCTGGACATCCGCCCCGCCGACCCCGAAGCGCAGGTGCGCCACCTCAGCGGAGGCAACCAGCAGAAGGTCCTCCTCGCCCGCTGGCTGCTGACCGCACCCCGGCTCCTGATCCTCGACGAACCCACCCGGGGCATCGACATCGGGGCCAAGGCGGAGATCCAGAAACTCGTGGCCCGCCTGGCGGGCGAAGGCACCGCCGTGCTGTTCATCTCGGCGGAACTCGAAGAGGTCCTGCGCCTGAGCCACCGCATCGCCGTGCTCCGCGACCACCGCATGGTGGCCACCCTCGCGAACGACGACACCGTCACGCCCGAACGCCTCCTCACCACCATCGCCACCGGAACGGACTCATGACCACCCAGCCCGCCAAGTCCGAGGCGGCCGCCGCGATCGGGAGACGGCTGGCCGGCCACCGCCTGCTGTGGCCCGCGCTCATCCTGCTCGCCCTGCTCCTCGGCAACCTCGCGTTCCACCACGACTTCTTCTCCGTCCGCGTACGCGACGGCCATCTCTACGGCAGCCTCATCGACATCCTCCAGTTCGGTGCGCCACTCATCCTGGTGGCGCTCGGCATGACCCTGGTCATCGCCACCCGCGGGATCGACCTCTCGGTGGGTTCCACCGTCGCCATCGCCGGCGCCCTCGCCTGCGGGCACATCTCCACCGCCGCGCATCCCGGCAGCGTCGCCACTCTGCTCACGGCCGTCGCCCTCGCGCTCGGCGTCGCCCTCGTGCTGGGCCTGGCCAACGGCTTCCTGGTGTCCGGGCTGGGGATGCAGCCCATCGTGGCCACCTTGATCCTCATGGTCGCGGGCCGCGGCGTCGCCCAGCTGATCACGGACGGCCAGATCGTCACGGTGACCAGCGCCCCCTACAAAATGATCGGCGGGGGCTACTGGCTGACCTTCCCGTTCGCCGTCCTCCTGGCGGCCGCCCTCGTCGCGCTCACCGCCCTCGTCACCCGCCGCAGCGCACTCGGCATGCTGATCGAGTCCGTCGGCGGCAACCCCGCCGCCAGCCGCCTGGTCGGCATCCGCGCCGGCGGCCTGCTCGCCCTGGTCTACGTCTTCAGCGCCCTGTGCGCCGCCGTCGCCGGACTGATGATCAGCTCCAACGTCTCCAGCGCCGACGGCAACAACGCCGGCCTGTGGATCGAGCTCGACGCGATCCTCGCCGTCGTCGTCGGCGGCACCGCACTGACCGGAGGACGCTTCTCCCTCGGCGGCACCGTCCTGGGCGCCCTGATCATCCAGACCCTGTCGACCACCGTCTACACCCTCGGCGTCCCACCCGAGACCACCCTCGTCTTCAAGGCCTTCGTCGTCATCGTCGTCTGCCTCGTGCAGGCCCCGGCCTTCCGGGCCAAGGTCCTGCGCCGCCGCAGGACGACCACTCCCCGATCCCACACCACGGCGGGCGCCGCCCCGCTGCAGCAGGAGGTACGCGCATGAGTACCGGCATCGCGAGCGCCGCCGCGCACCTCACCCGCCCCTTCGCGACCGTGTCCCCGCGCACCCGCACCCGTATCCCACTGATCGTCACGGCCGTCCTGCTGGCCGTCATGTTCAGCGTCGGATCGGTGCGCTACGAGGGCTTCCTCTCGGCGCAAGTCGTACTGAACCTGCTGATCGACAACGGATTCCTCCTGGTCGTCGCGGTCGGGGCGACCTTCGTCATCCTCACCGGCGGCATCGATCTGTCCGTCGGCTCCATGGTGGCCCTGTCGACCATGCTCACCGCCTGGCTGGTCGAGTCGCACGGCTGGCCCCTGGCCACCGTCATCCCCCTGGTCCTGCTCGTCGGCGCCGGGAGCGGGACGCTCATGGGCTGGATCATCCACACCTTCGAGATCCAGCCGTTCATCGTCACCCTGGCCGGCATGTTCCTCGCCCGCGGGCTCTGCTACACGATCAGCACCGAATCCATCACGATCAGCGACCCCACGACGGCGGGAATCGCGCAGACCCGGCTGTACGGCCCGGGAGGACTGTTCGTCTCGATCCCGGTGGTCATCGCCCTGGCCGTGCTGGTGATCGCCTTCGTCGTCCTGCACCACACACGCTTCGGCCGCAACGTGTACGCGCTGGGCGGCAACGAGTCCTCCGCCCGGCTGATGGGTCTTCCGACGGGCTCCACCAAGATCGCCGCATACGCCGTCAGCGGCCTGTGCTCCGCACTCGGCGGCCTGCTGCTGACCTTTTACATGCTCTCCGGCTACGCCCTCCACGCCATGGGCATGGAACTCGACGCGATCGCCGCCACCGTGATCGGCGGCACGCTGCTGACCGGAGGCTCCGGCTTCGTCCTGGGCACCGCCCTCGGCGTGCTCGTCCTCGGCACGATCCAGACGGTGGTCAACTTCCAGGGCACGCTCAGCTCCTGGTGGACCCGGATCGTCATCGGTGCCCTGCTGCTCGTGTTCATCGTGCTGCAACGCCTGATGAGCGGCCGCCGCCCCGCCGTCGACTGACTCCGGCTCCGCAGCCCACCCGCCCGTGCCACCGCGTTCGCGTGCCGCGATCACAGCTCGGTCCCGGCGCGCATCCGGTGGACCGACTTCCAGGGAATGCCGTCATGGAACACGCATACGAATCTGTCGACCAGGCCGCCGAGCCCAGGCAGACGGCCGCCTGTCCGCGGACGGTCCGCCCCCTGCGTCTGGACGATGGCGGAACGGGGGAGAGGTGGCGGTTCGGCTTCCCCGGCAGGGCCCGTGCCGAGGTCCACACCCGCGGCGCCCGGCTCCGTTCACTGATCCTGCCGGACCGCTGGGGCCACACCGCTGACGTGGTGCTCGCGCCCCGCGACCCCGCCGCCTGCGAGGGTTCCGCACGCTACTTCGGTGCGACGGTTGGCCGTTACGCCAACCGCATCGCACGCGGCGGGCTCGTAGTCGACGGCGTCACCCACCGGCTCGCCACCCAGGAGACCGGGCACACATTGCACGGTGGTCCCGACGGGTTCGACCAGCGCCTGTGGCGGTGCGAACCCTTCCACTCGGCGCACCGCACCGGTGTCCGTCTGTTCCTGCACAGCCCCGACGGCGACCAGGGATTCCCCGGTGCCCTGAACGTGCGCCTCACCTACACGCTGGACCGCGACGACAACCTGACGATGTCGTACCAGGCGGTCGCCGACGCCCCGACGGTCGTCAACCTCACCAACCACGCCTACTGGAACCTCGAAGGGGAGGGGCGCGGCAACGTCCTGGCCCACCACCTCCAGGTCGCGGCCCCCCTGTACACCCCCGTCGACGCCGAGTTGATCCCCGACGGCTCCCACCGCCCGGTCAGCGACACCCCGTTCGACCTCCGCCGGCACCGGCGTCTCTCCGACTCCTTGACCCATACGGAGGCGCAACTTGCCCTCGCCGGCGGAGGCTTCGATCACAACTGGGTCCTCGACGACGCCCGGCGAGACAGTCCTCGTAAGGCCGCTGTGCTGTACGCCCCCGCATCCGGCCGCCGCATGGAGGTGCGCACCACGGAACCGGGCATCCAGGTCTACACCGCGCAAGGCCTGACCGGTGACATCACGGGCAAGGCAGGCAGGCCGTACCACGCCTACGCGGGGGTCGCGCTGGAGACCCAGCACTTCCCGGACTCCCCGAACCGCCCCGACTACCCGACGGTCGTCCTGCGCCCGGGCGAGCTGTACCGGTCGACCACGATCCACAGTTTCACCACGGTCGCCGCCTGAGAGGGGCGGCGGCGGCCGTAGCCGCTGTCCGGTGCCGGGGGGCACCG
>NZ_JBEZLW010000051.1:0-47319 GCF_040652395.1 Streptomyces sp. NPDC048269 | reverse complement strand
CCAGCAGGCCCCAGGTGTACGGGTGGCGGGGCTCGTAGAAGACCTTTTCGGCGGTGCCCCGCTCGACGCACCGGCCGCCGTACATGACGAGGATGTCGTCGGCCATCTCGGCGACCACGCCGAGGTCGTGCGTGATCATGATGACCGCGGAGCCGAACTCCTTCTGCAGATCGCGGATCAGGTCCAGGATCTGCGCCTGGACGGTGACGTCCAGGGCGGTGGTCGGCTCGTCCGCGATGAGCAGCTCGGGGTTGTTGACCAGGGCCATCGCGATCATCGCGCGCTGGCGCATACCGCCGGAGAACTCGTGGGGGTACGCGTCCACGCGCCGGTCCGGCTCCGGGATGCCCACCCGGTCGAGCATCTCGACGGCCCGCTTGCGCGCCGTCTTCTTGTCGACGTCCTGGTGGGTCCGGTACGCCTCGACGATCTGCTTGCCGACCGAGTAGTACGGGTGCATCGCGGACAGCGGGTCCTGGAAGACCATGGCCATCTTGCGCCCGCGGAGCTTGCGCACGTGATCCGCGTCGGCCCGTACGAGGTCCTCGCCGTCGAGCACCACCTCGCCCGAGATGTGGGGGCGGCTGCGCGCGTTGCCGGTGCGGTGCAGGCCCATGATCGCCAGCGAGGTCACCGACTTGCCGGAGCCGGACTCGCCGACGATGCCGAGGGTCTTGCCGCGCTCCAGGTCGAAGGAGAGCCCGTCGACGGACTTGACCAGACCGTCGTCGGTCGGGAAGTGCACCTTCAGGTCGCGCACGGAGAGGAAGGCCTCGGACCGCGGGCGGGCCTGCTCGGGCACGAAGGCGGGTCGGCTGGAGGAGGGGGTGTCGGTCACGTCAGCCTCACGCGCGGGTCGATGACGGCGTACAGCAGGTCCACGATCAGGTTGGCCATCACCACGAAGAGCGCGGCGATCAGGGTGACTCCCATGATCACGGGGAGGTCGCCGGCGCCGATGGCGGCGACGGCCGCCGTTCCCAGACCCTGGAAGTTGAAGGTCGTCTCGGTGAGCACCGCGCCGCCGAGGAGTCCGCCGAGGTCGAGGCCGAACATCGTGACGATCGGGGTGAGCGTGGAGCGCAGGGCGTGCTTGCGGATGACCACGCCCTCCTTGAGCCCCTTGGCGCGGGCCGTGCGGATGTAGTCCTCGCCGAGGACCTCCAGCATCGTGGCGCGGGTGATGCGGGCGTAGGTGGCGGCGAAGAGGAAGGCCAGGGTGACCCAGGGCAGGATCAGGCTGTTGAGCCAGGCTCCTGGATCCTCGGTCAGGGGTTTGTAGTTGGACACGTCCAGCCAGCCGAGGCTGTAGACGAAGATCGCGGGGGCCACCATGCCGGTGAAGAAGATCGGCAGGGAGACACCGGCGAGCGCGCCGACCATGACGGTGCGGTCGATGGCGGTCCGGCGCTTGAGCGCCGAGATCACACCGGTGGCCACACCTGCGATCACCCAGATCAGGGCCGCCCCGAGGGCGAGCGAGAGGGTGACCGGCATGCGGTCGAGCATCGTCTCCCAGACGGGCGCGTCGGTCTTGAAGGAGTACCCGAAGCACGGCGCCGCACAGTGCGTGACGTCGGTGCCGCCGTCGTAGTCACGGCCGGCGAAGATGCCCTTGAGGAAGAGCAGGTACTGCTCGGAGATGGGCTTGTCGAAGCCCATCTTCACGCGGATGCCCGCCAGGGCGGTCTCATTGGTCTCGCGTCCGGCGTACATGAGCGCGGGATCGCTGCCGGTCAGCTTCGGGACCGCGAAGAAGATGCCGAAGGTGACCACGGAGACCACCAGCAGCGTGGCGGCGACGTTGAACAGCCGCCGTATGAGGTAGACGAGCACTGCAGTCGGCCGCCCGGGGCGGGTGGCCGCCGCCCCTTGTGGGGACGGCGGCCACCGCCTGCGGCCTTCACCTGCCCTTCGGACTAGCGCATGTGCGGTGAAGGCACTTACTTGCGTGCTGGGTTGATTCTCTGCACCGGACCGTGACTACTTGGCGGCGATACCCACGGTGGCAAGGTCGATCTTGCCCATGGAGTCGTTGAAGTAGACGTTGGTCAGACGCGGGTTGTGGTAGACGAAGGCCTTGTCGAAGTTGATCGGCAGGTAGAGCGCCTTCTCCATGACCTTCTTGTTGATGTCCGTGTAGAACGGCGCGGCGGCTTCCGGCGTGGCGGCGGAGGCGGCCTTGTCGAAGAGGCCGTTGATCTCGGCGTCGTCGAGCATCGAGTAGTTGTTGTTGCCGTTCGGCAGGATGAACGATCCGTCGACCAGCGGCTGCAGGTAGCCCGCGCCGGAGTTGTAGTCGGCGCCCCAGCCCATGACGATGATGCCGTAGTTCTTCTTCTTCACGTTCTCGGGCGAACCGATCGTGGAGGAGGAGAGCTTGCCGTCGTACTGGTCGATCGTCGCCTTGATGCCGACCTTGGCGAGCGCCGCCTGGAGGGACTCGGCGGTCTTCACCTCGGGGGCGCGGTTGTTGCGCACCGCGATGGTGGTCTCGAAGCCGTCCGGCTTGCCACAGGCCTTGAGGGCCTCCTTGGCCTTGGCCTCCTGCGGCTCGCCCTTCGTCAGACCGAAGGGGTCATAGGACTTGTCGGAGCCGGGGATGCCCGGGGGCAGCATGTTGGCGCCGAGGTCACCGCTGGTCGGGCCGCCGCGGGCGGTCTGCAGGGACTTCGGGTCGGCCGCGTAGATGACGGCCTTGCGGCACTCGATGTTGTCGAACGGCGCGACGGTCTGCGGGAAGACGAAGTAGCGGATGTAGCCCGTGAACGGGTTGTCCGCGTTCGTCTTGAGCTTCTCGTCCTTGAGGATCTTGTTCTTCGCGGCCTGCTGGACGCCGGTGCCGTCGACCGCGAGGTCGATGTCGCCCGACAGCAGACGCTGGTCCATGTCGTCCGGGTTGGTCGTCACCGTGAAGGAGACCTTGTCCGGCAGACCCTTGCGGATCGTGTCCGTCTTCGGGTCCCAGTTCTCGTTGCGGACGAAGGTGGCGCCCTTGCCGGCGGTGAAGCTCTCCACCTTGTACGGGCCGGTGGAGACCGGCTTGTTGGTGTAGGTGGCGCCCGTGTCCTTGCCCGCCGGGACCGGCGAGGAGGACGGCATGGCCAGCAGGTAGCTGAAGTCGGAGTTGGCGGTCGCCAGGTTGAAGACGATCGTCTTGTCGTCCGGCGTCTCGACGGACTTCAGACCCATCTTGTTGGGGTCGGTGTCCTTGTACGGGCCCGGGTACTTCTGGCCCTGGTCGAGCAGGTCGATCAGGTAGGTCGGACCGCCCGACAGCACGTCCTGCGCGAAGTTGCGCTCGACGCCGTACTTGATGTCCTTCGAGGTGATCGGCGTACCGTCCTCGAACTTCACGCCGTCCTTGAGCTTGAGCGTGTACGTCTTGCCGTCGTTGCTCAGGACCGGCAGCGCCTCGGCGAGGTCCGGGACCAGCTTGGTGCCGTCCTTGCCCGGCTTGCTGTCGTAGGCGAGCAGCTGGCGTATGTACAGGCGCTGCATGTTCCAGACGAAGCCGTAGTAGGCACGCGCCGGGTCGAGGTAGTCGACGTCCTGCGGCGACCAGAGCTTGAGCTCACCGCCCTTGGCGTCCGACGGGTTCACGACGCCGGTGGTGGCGGCGTTGAACGCGGCGGCCCCGGAGCCCTTCCCCTCGGTCTTGTTACCGTCGTCGCCACCGCACGCGGCGGTCAGCGACAGGGCGGCGATCACGGCGGTGATCGCGAATGCCTGCTTTCTGCGGATCACGGTTGTCCAACCTCCATGGTGGGTGAATCGATGAAGCGGTTCAGTTGCCCTTGGGGTCGAGTGCGTCACGCAGCCCGTCCCCGAAGAGGTTGAACGCCAGGACGGTGATGAAGATCGTGATACCGGGGACCACCATGTACATGGGGTCGTCCTGGTAGATCGGGACGGCGTCGGACAGCATCTTTCCCCAGGAGGCCGTGGGCGGCTTGACCCCGGCGCCGAGGAAGCTGAGGGCCGCTTCCGTCAGGATGTTGGTCGGGATGATCAGCGTCGCGTAGACGAGGATCGGCGCGACCAGGTTGGGCAGCAGCTCCTTGATCAGGATGTAGCCGCGGCCGGCCCCGAGGCTGCGCGCGGCCTCGACGTACTCGCGTTCCCGCAGGGAGATCGTCTGGCCCCGGACGATACGGCCGATGTACGGCCAGCCGAAGAAGCCGATGACGACGATCAGTACGCCCATGCGGACGCCCGAACCCTCGAATCCCCAGAGGGAGTTGGGAACCACGGAGACCAGGGCGATGGTGAACAGCAGCTGCGGGAAGGCGAGCAGCAGGTCCATCGTGCGGCTGATGAGGCCGTCGACCCAGCCGCCGAGGAACCCGGCGAGCGCGCCGAGCAGGCTGCCGATGACGACCGATACGAAGGCCGCCAGGAAGGCGACGACCAGCGAGATCCGGGCGCCGAAGACGATCCGGCTGAAGACGTCGCGCCCGTTGGTGGGTTCGACGCCCAGCAGGAAGTCGGAGCTCATGCCGCCGAAGGAACCGAGCGGCGTGCCCAGGTCCGGGTCGATCAGGTCCTCGTGGAACTCGTTGGGCGGGTGGCCCAGCAGGCTCACGATCTGCGGCGCGAAGACCGCCACCAGGATCAGGAGGATCACGACCACGCCGCCGGTCAGCGCGACCTTGTCGCGCTTGAGCCGCATCCAGGCGATGCGGCCGGGCGAGCGGCCTTCGATGGCCTTGGCAGGGACGTCGGCTACGGACACAGGTGCGGGTGTTTCCGCGCTCGTGTCATGCAGTGGTGCCGTCATCGTGGTGGGGACCCCTCTCGGCCGACGGGTGGCCGGCCCATGCCCGCCGCTGTGGCGGCGTTGGTGCGGAGTGGCGCTCGGAGTGCGTGGGATACACAGGACGCGTGTGAGGTGCAGGAATTGCGGAAATTGCCGTGCGGAACAACAAGCGAAGTGCACATGCTGAGCCGGGTCTCGCAGGACTGACCGGCTCTTGGGTGGGGAGTCTTCATCGGGCGCTCAATCGGCCGCCAGACCTGCCGGGGATGTGATGCGCAACCGTGATCTGCGTCTACACCTTCCGTTATCCGAACCGTGAGCTCTGTTGAGCGGTGAAACACCTCCCCTTCGGCGCGGAACGGACATCCGGCCCAACTGCCATGTGAGACATGGTTCTTGGGTGCATTCGGCGGATATGGCGAAGGCCGCACCGATGGGTCCGGTGCGGCCTTCACGACAGATGTCTCGATATGCGGATGTCTGGGGAGGGGGGCGGGACCGGTCAGGCGGGACCGGTCAGGCGGCGCCGGTCAGTAGGGCGGTGCCTGGCCCTCGCGGTCGTAGAACGGGCGGGTCTGGGCGCGCAGCCACATCGCGACGGGGTCGTGCTCGTCCGCGAGCGCGACCGTGCACACGGGGACGCCCTCGGGGACCACACCGACCGACTGGCGCATCATTTCCCGTACGGACTCCAGCGCGGGCGCGGAGGCGTCGTACAGGTCGAGCCCGACCGCGAGGTACGGGGACCCGAGCGCCGGCTGCACCCAGGCGCGGCGCAGCGACCGGACGGCCGGGGTGCGGTGTGCGTGCTGGGTCAGCAGCCCGTAGAACTGCGGGAGCTCGATGGAGGGCTCGGACAGCCGCAGCGGCCCGGCCGGCATCCGGTCCAGGCCGGTCGCGATCCGGCGCAGGTCGGCCCAGGGGATGCCGAGGCCGCCGCCCTGGGCGTGCGGGTTGAGCCACAGGCCCCAGCGGTCCGGATAGAGCGCGCGGGCGATGTCCCGCCCGGTGACCACCTCGTAGCCGCGGGTCCAGCCGCTGGCGGCCAGCTCCTGGGGGGAGGTCACGCAGGGCGCGTACCCGAGGCTCTCGACCTCCATGCCGCCGTACTGGGCGTCCGGGGAACCCGGCTGCCCCTGCCAGAGGAGCATCCACAGCCGGCCCTCGGAGAGGGCGTGCAGAAGCGACTCGTAGCTCTCATACCGCCCGGGAGTCACCTGGCGCAGCATGTGCTCGACCTGCCCGGCCGCGGCCGTGCCTGACGCACTCACCCGGTACCCCTCTTCGTCCGCCCGTCGTCCACACGTACCAACAGCTTAAGCGGCCCTACGGGAGGTAGAAGGGGCGTACGCGCTCACGAATCCAGTCCGTGACCGGGTCCTGGGCGGCGTCGAGGAGGATCAACTGCACGGGCCAGGGCGCCGGTACGCGGGCCAGGGCCCGGCCGAGGGCTTCCATCGGGGCGTTCTGCATCTCGGGCTCCCATCCCAGCAGGCGGACACCGATGAACAGTTCCGGGTCCGCGCCCTCGACGCTGGCGAGGCAGCGGTGCGCGGCGGCGACCACGCCGGTGGCGCGGAACTCTTCGGCGGCGGCGGCCAGGAATTCCACCGGGTCCTCCTGCCAGTCCGGCTCGTACAGCCGGACCCGACCGCCGGTGGACGGGCCGTCGAGCGGGGTCCGGCCGGTGCGGCAGAGCTCCGCGACGGCGGGCGGGGGCAGGGGGACGCCGACGGCGCCCTCGGGGTTGAGCGCGATGCCGAGCTGCGGGGGCAGGCCGCGGGCGAACTCGACGGCGGGGGCCACGGCGAAGTCCATGCCGGGGCCGACGCAGGTGAGGAACTGGGCCTCGGAGCTGTAGACCGGGACGTAGGCCGCGCCGCCGATGTCCATCGTGGGCAGGTCCAGGGCGGCCGAGTCCTGGCCTCCGCCGCCGGGCAGGGGCACCCACACCTGGCTGCGCCCGAGCACCTCCAGGATCCGCCCGCCGGCGTCCGGCTGCCCGAGGGCCGCCCCGAGCACCTGCTCCAGCTCATTCCCCGGCCAGCCGCTGCCCTGCATGTGCCCCTGCCTCTGCGTGTGTTTCCCGCCGAATGTCGTGCCGAGGCTATCGCTCCGGGGGGCCGCCCCCGCCGGTGGGCTCCGCCCTGCCCGGACCCCGCCGCTCGGCTCCGCCGGTGGGCCCCGCCGGCGGCTCCGCCCCCACCCTCCCCCAGACTCCGTCCGGGACCCCCGCGCCTCAAACGCCGGCGGGGCTGGACGTGCCTGCGCTGCCCCGCCCGGCTACGGCTCCGGACACGGCGCCCCGCGCCCGCGCCTCAAACGCCGGCGAGGCTGAGATTGCCCTGCGGGCAATCCAGCCCACCTGGCGGCGCCGAACCCAGCCCCGCCGGCGAGTGAGGCGCCGGGTGCGGGCGGAGCCCCGGCCTCTCAGCCCGCCGACGATTGAGGCGCGGGGTGCGGCGGCAGAGCCCCGGCCTTCAGCCCCGCCGGCGATTGGGGCGCGGGGGCTGGGGCGGAGTCCCGGTGGTGGCGGGGCGGCCGGGCACGTGGCTCAGGCGCCGCCCGGCGCGGAGCCCGGCGGCGCGTCAGGCGTGGAAGCCGATCCGCGTCACGGCGGCCGCCGAGGCGCGGTCCAGGAGGGTCACCGAGGCGCAGCCCGGCGGGGGGTGGCCGGCTTCCGCGGAGCGGAGGAGGCGGGTCACCGCGCCCCGGTGGCGGGCGAAGGCGTACGCCGACACCCGGCGCCCCCGCGCCGCCTGCCCGGCCAGGGCCTCCGCCGGGCTGCTGTCCAGCAGGAGCAGGTGCAGCGCCCGACCCCGGCGGCGCGCGGCCGCCGCGAGCAGGCCCCGTACCCAGCTCTGCGTCCCGCAGTCGTGCACGACGACCGACGCCCCGGAGCGGAGGGTCCGCCACAGCCCCCAGTAGTGCGCGGCACGCACCAGCGGCCGGTAGACGGCGTACGGCAGCGCCCCCGGCATCCGCCGCTCCCAGCGCTCACGGGTGTCCTGGGAGTCGATCCCCGCGCCCTCGGCCGCCGCACGCTTGATCAGCGTGCTCTTGCCGCCGCCCGGCAGGCCGGACACCACGACGATGTCCCCCGCGGCGAAGCCCAGCCGCCGCGGCCCCCGTCCCCCCGGGCCGCGGAGGTCACGTACGGACCCGGCCGCCGCCCCGCTCCGCACGCGCGCCCCCCGCTGCGCCGGCACCGCGTCCACGGTCGCCGCTGTCGTCACCACTCCGAATCTCCGCACAGTGATCGCCTCCCCCGAATCGGGTCGCCAGGACCCTTGCCCACTGAGTGTAAAGAGACGGTAATCCGGCAGCCCCGGTTCCGGTCCGGCCGCTCGAGCACCGCACGAACTTTCGGGGCCCCACCCCCGATCACCACGGTGGCGTGCAATGATGTGCGCCATCTGGACCAACTGCATACCGGCCGCTTGAATCCGCGCGGGAGAGTCCCGGGCACGCCGCAAGGCCGTGCGCGGGCGCCGAAGGAGCAAGAACCTCCCTTGAATCTCTCAGGCCCCGTACCGCGTGGATGAGGCAGATCTGAAAAGCGAGCTGCTCGGCAGCTCCACCCAAGGTGCAAGCCGACGGTCCCTGGCAGCCAGGAACTCTCGGCGAACCTCTCAGGTTCCGATGACAGATGGGGAGGACCCTCCTCGTCATGTCATGCCCTGGGACTCGGGAGCCACACCCATGAGCACTGCCCCCCGTCTGACCGCCCTCGATGCGCTGCACCGTTCCCTCGGTGCGACCATGACCGACTTCGCGGGCTGGGACATGCCGCTGCGGTACGGCAGCGAGCGCGACGAGCACAACGCCGTACGCACCAAGGCCGGCCTCTTCGACCTGTCCCACATGGGCGAGATCACCCTGACCGGCCCGGAGGCCGTCAAGGCCCTGGACTACGCGCTGGTCGGCAACATCTCCACCGTCGGCGTCGGCCGCGCCCGCTACACGCACATCTGCCAGGCGGACGGCGGCATCGTCGACGACCTGATCGTCTACCGCCTCGGCGAGACCGAATACATGGTCGTCGCCAACGCCTCCAACGCCCAGGTCGTCCTCGACGCCCTGACCGAGCGCGCCGCCGGCTTCGACACCGAGGTCCGCGACGACCGCGACGCGTACGCGCTCATCGCCGTCCAGGGCCCGGAGTCCCCCGGCATCCTCGCCTCGCTCACCGACGCCGACCTGGACGGCCTCAAGTACTACGCCGGTCTGCCGGGCACGGTGGCCGGGGTTCCGGCGCTGATCGCGCGTACGGGCTACACCGGCGAGGACGGCTTCGAGCTGTTCGTCGCCCCCGAGCACGCCGTGGAGCTGTGGCAGGCGCTGACCAAGGCCGGCGAGGGCGTCGGCCTGGTCCCGGCCGGCCTGTCCTGCCGCGACACGCTGCGCCTGGAGGCGGGCATGCCGCTGTACGGGCACGAGCTGACCACCTCCCTCACCCCGTTCGACGCGGGGCTGGGCCGGGTCGTGAAGTTCGAGAAGGAGGGCGACTTCGTCGGCCGCGCCGCGCTGGAGGCCGCCGCCGAGCGCGCCGCCACGAACCCGCCGCGCAAGCTGGTCGGCCTGATCGCCGAGGGCCGCCGCGTCCCGCGCGCCGGTTTCCCGGTCGTGGCCGACGGCCAGGTCATCGGCGAGGTCACCTCCGGCGCCCCGTCCCCCACGCTCGGCAAGCCGATCGCGATGGCGTACGTGGACGCGGCACACGCCGCGCCCGGCACCTCCGGCGTCGGCGTCGACATTCGCGGTACGCATGAGCCGTACGAGGTCGTGGCCCTGCCCTTCTACAAGCGGCAGAAGTAACACTTCGCACGACCCGAAGCGCAGGCAGTCGTACGGACATCCGTACGGCTCCGTCTCAGTACCCAAGACCACAGTTCGTATCCACTCCCCCGCATCCAGGAGAATCAGGTCATGAGCACCCCCCAGCAGCTGCGTTACACCAAGGAGCACGAGTGGCTGTCGGACGCCGTGGACGGCGTTTCGACGGTCGGCATCACGGAGTTCGCGGCCAACGCGCTCGGTGACGTCGTCTACGCCCAGCTCCCCGAGGTCGGCGAGACCGTCACCGAGGGCGAGACCTGTGGCGAGCTGGAGTCGACGAAGTCGGTCAGCGACCTGTACTCCCCCGTCTCCGGAGAGATCGTCGAGTTCAACCAGGACGTCGTCGACGACCCGGCCCTGGTGAACTCCGCTCCCTTCGAGGGCGGCTGGCTGTTCAAGGTGCGCATCTCGGAGGAGCCCAAGGACGCGCTCTCCGCCGAGGAGTACACCAAGCTCACCGCCGGTAACTGACCCCAGGGGATCCTGATGTCCGTACTGAACACCCCTCTCCACGAGCTCGACCCCGACGTCGCCGCAGCCGTCGACGCCGAGCTCGTGCGCCAGCAGTCCACCCTGGAAATGATCGCGTCGGAGAACTTCGCTCCGGTCGCCGTCATGGAGGCCCAGGGATCGGTCCTGACCAACAAGTACGCCGAGGGCTACCCCGGCCGCCGCTACTACGGCGGCTGCGAGCACGTCGACGTGGTCGAGCAGATCGCGATCGACCGCATCAAGGCGCTGTTCGGCGCCGAGGCCGCGAACGTCCAGCCGCACTCCGGTGCGCAGGCGAACGCCGCCGCGATGTTCGCGCTGCTGAAGCCGGGCGACACGATCATGGGCCTGAACCTGGCCCACGGCGGTCACCTGACCCACGGCATGAAGATCAACTTCTCCGGCAAGCTCTACAACGTGGTCCCGTACCACGTCGACGAGACCGGGCAGGTCGACATGGCCGAGGTCGAGCGCCTCGCCAAGGAGTCCAAGCCGCAGCTGATCGTCGCGGGCTGGTCCGCCTACCCGCGCCAGCTGGACTTCGCCGCCTTCCGCCGCATCGCGGACGAGGTCGGCGCGTACCTGATGGTCGACATGGCGCACTTCGCCGGCCTGGTCGCCGCGGGTCTGCACCCGAACCCGGTGCCGCACGCCCACGTCGTCACCACCACCACCCACAAGACCCTCGGCGGTCCGCGCGGCGGCGTCATCCTGTCGACGCAGGAGCTGGCCAAGAAGATCAACTCCGCGGTCTTCCCGGGTCAGCAGGGCGGCCCGCTGGAGCACGTGATCGCGGCCAAGGCCGTCTCCTTCAAGGTCGCGGCCTCGGAGGACTTCAAGGAGCGCCAGGTGCGCACCCTGGAGGGCGCGAAGATCATCGCCGAGCGCCTGGTGCAGCCGGACGTCACCGAGGTCGGCGTCTCCGTCCTCTCCGGCGGTACGGACGTCCACCTGGTCCTGGTCGACCTGCGCAACTCCGAGCTGGACGGCCAGCAGGCCGAGGACCGGCTCCACGAGATCGGCATCACGGTCAACCGGAACGCCATCCCGAACGACCCGCGGCCGCCGATGGTCACCTCGGGTCTGCGGATCGGTACGCCGGCGCTCGCCACGCGCGGTTTCGGCGCCGAGGACTTCACCGAGGTCGCGGAGATCATCGCGGCCGCGCTGAAGCCGGCCTACGACAGCGAGGGCCTCAAGGCGCGCGTCTCCGCGCTCGCCGCGAAGTTCCCGCTGTACCCGTCGCTCTAGTCGGCGCGGGGAAGGGCCCGGCCTTGCTCGTGCGCAGGCCGGGCCCTTCCCATGACCGGAGCCGCAGGCGGACGCGGGTGCGGCCCGGCGACCGGGCCCGGTCCCGGGGGCCGACGCGGTCGGCGAAGGCCGGCGACGCCACGTACGGAGGGCGAGCTGACACCCGCGGGACCCCCCTCCGTCCCCTTCCGGCAGACGAGACGTTCATTTCACCGCGTTAAGCTCGTCTGTCGGACAAAATCCGAACAATCGACCTCTCCCGCCCCCTCCACCCCACGAGCAGACAAGGGAGTCCGCCAGTGGCCATCTCCGTCTTCGACCTCTTCTCCATCGGCATCGGCCCGTCCTCCTCCCACACGGTCGGCCCGATGCGCGCCGCACGCATGTTCGTGACGCGGCTGAAGAAGGACGGTGTCCTCGCCCAGACCGCGTCCGTCCGCGCCGAGCTGTTCGGCTCCCTCGGTGCGACCGGGCACGGCCACGGCACCCCCAAGGCGGTCCTGCTGGGCCTGGAGGGTCACTCCCCCCGCACCGTGAACGTGGAGACGGCGGACGACGAGGTCGAGCGCATCCGCAAGAGCGGCCGCCTGCGCCTCCTCGGCACGGAGATAGGCGATGGTCACGAGATCGCCTTCGACGAGCCGAACCAGCTGATCCTCCACCGCCGGCGCTCGCTCCCGTACCACGCGAACGGCATGACGCTCTTCGCGTACGACGCCGCCGGCGCCCCTCTGCTGGAGAAGACCTACTACTCGGTCGGCGGCGGCTTCGTCGTCGACGAGGACGCGGTCGGCGAGGACCGGATCAAGCTCGACGACACGGTGCTGAAGTACCCCTTCCGCTCCGGCGACGAGATGCTGCGCCTGGCGAACGAGACCGGCCTGTCGATCTCCTCCCTCATGCTGGAGAACGAGAAGGCCTGGCGCACCGAGGACGAGATCCGCGAGGGCCTGCTGGAGATCTGGCGCGTCATGCAGTCCTGCGTCGCGCGCGGCATGTCCCGCGAGGGCATCCTCCCGGGCGGCCTGCGCGTCAAGCGCCGCGCCGCCTCCACAGCGCGCCAGCTGCGCACCGAGGGCGACCCGATGATGCACCGCAGCGAGTGGACGACGATCTACGCGATGGCGGTCAACGAGGAGAACGCGGCGGGCGGCCGGGTCGTCACCGCGCCCACCAACGGCGCGGCCGGGGTGCTGCCCGCCGTCCTGCACTACTACATGAACTTCGTGCCGGGCGCGGACGAGGACGGCGTGGTCCGCTTCCTCCTCGCCGCGGGCGCGATCGGCATGCTCTTCAAGGAGAACGCCTCGATCTCCGGCGCCGAGGTCGGCTGCCAGGGCGAGGTGGGCTCGGCATGCTCGATGGCGGCCGGCGCCCTCGCCGAGGTCCTGGGCGGCACCCCGGAGCAGGTCGAGAACGCGGCCGAGATCGGCATGGAGCACAACCTGGGCCTGACCTGCGACCCGGTCGGCGGGCTGGTCCAGATCCCGTGCATCGAGCGCAACGGCATGGCTGCGGTCAAGGCCGTCACGGCGGCCAAGATGGCCATGCGCGGCGACGGCAGCCACAAGGTCTCCCTCGACAAGGTCATCAAGACCATGAAGGAGACCGGCGCGGACATGAAGGTGAAGTACAAGGAGACCGCTCGCGGCGGCCTCGCGGTCAACGTCATCGAGTGCTGATCCGCGGCACGGGACAGGAAGGGGCCCGGCGCGTGCGCCGGGCCCCTTCCTGTCCGCCGCGCCGTCCTTCCTGTCCGCCGCGCCGTCCGCCGCTCCTACCCGCGGCGGAGGGCCTTGAGGACCCCCTTGGCGAAGTCGTCCACCGACGTGTCGTAGGCCTTCAGGCTCTCGGGGGTGGGCGGAGTGCGCGCCTCGGCCGTGACCGTCACGTCGATCGTCAGGTTGCTGTCCCGCAGGCGCAGCTCACGCACCTGGCGCAGCTCGGCCGGCTTGTTGTAGGCGAACCGGTAGGCCTCCTTGCCGACGCCCTTCACCTCGGTGAGGCCACTGTCCGGCATGTCCTTGGCCGTGTTCTCCCGGCCCCTGGTGAAGACGTCCTTCGCGAAGTCGACGCTCTCGGTGTAGGCGAGGTCCAGCTCGACCTTGACGTTCCCGTACTTCGCCGGGCCGGACTCCACGAGCGGCTGGACGCACAGGACGCCCGGGGCGCCCCCGCCGGACCGTTTGATCCGGTCCGCGGCCTCCTCGCGCGCGCCCAGCGGGTCGGCGAGCTCGCCGTACGGGAGCATGTTGCATATCTCGTCCGTGGCCGCCCAGCGGTAGCCTCCCTTGCCCTCCTGCGGGACCTCACGGTCCGCGTCGCCGCCGCAGGCGGTGACCGCCAGGACCAGGGCCACGGCGACCGTTCCATGGCGAGGAAAGCGGTGACGGCGCATCCGGTTCTCTCCTGTGTCGAGCGGGACGGATTCTGTGGATTTCACTCAACCACCCTGCCATCGAAGGAAGTTGCGCACCGAAGGAATTGCGGAAGGGGAAGTGGAACTGCCGGGTCCGCTACGGCGTCCTAGGCTGTGTCACAAGTCCCCGCCTCCCGAGAATCGAGGGGACGTCATGATCCACCCGCGTTTCCGCCGGATCGTGGCCCTGGCCTCCGGCGCTCTGCTCACCGCCGGGCTCTCGTCCGCGGTGCCGGCCTCGGCCGCCGTCGCCACCCGCGCCCGGACCCAGACCCAGATCCAGACTCCGCTCGTCGTCCATGCCCGCTGGGGCGGGCACCCCGCGTACGACCGGATCGTCATCGACCTGCAGGGGTTCGTCCCCGGGGTGACCGTCACCTCCGTCCCGCAGCTGCGCTACGACGGGTCCGGCAAGCCCGTACCGCTCGCCGGGAAGCACTTCCTGGAGATCCGCCTCAACCCCGCCGCCGCACACGACGACGCGGGCCACAGCGTCTACCAGGGGCCCAAGCTCCAGAAGATCAACCTCAGCAAGCTCAAGGGCCTCGCCCTGACCGGCGACTTCGAGGGGTACGTGACCTTCGGTGCCGCCTTCGACACGGTCCCCTACTACCGCACCTTCTCCCTGCACTCGCCGGAGCGGTTCGTCGTGGACATCGCGCACCCGAACCACTGCTGAACGGCCGGGCGCACGGGTGGCGGCGAGCACCGCGCCGCCACCCGGATGCATACGGCCCGAAATGTTCCTAAGGTCGATGGAGAGGGACACGCCACGGGAAGAACCCGGTTCCCCTCCACCGGCACCGACGGCGTCGATCCCCGATCCCGTCAGGAGATGACCCGTATGACGACCGCCTCCGAGACTCCTGTCCTCGACACCCTCGCCGCCATGACCCTCGACTCGCTCGAGCGGTGCGGCCTGTCCGCGGACACCCTCATGCTCACCCGCATCGCCGCGCTCGTCGCCATGGACGCGCCCGCGATGTCCTACGTCGCCCACATCGGCCCCGCCATGGACTCCGGCGTGGACGCGGGGAAGCTCCAGGACGTCCTGGTGTCCATCGCACCGATCGTGGGCACCGCCCGCGTCATGTCGGCAGCCACCCACATCACGGAGGCCCTGGGAATCGCCATCGCCGTGGCCGAATCCGACAGCCGGCCCTGAGCACCGCCCTCCAGGGGTCCGCACGAGCCGCGCCCGTGGCGGGCGGCGGATGCCCCTGTGGCCCCACGGCCGCAACACCCCGGCCCGCGCGGCACCGTCCCCGGCCGCCCGGGCACGGCCCAGGACCGGTCGAAGGACGTGAGGACGATGTCCCTGGCGCCCCGTTCCGGCCCGCCGGCGCGCGCACGCACGTCGGCCAGGCTGGCCTTGGCCTGCGCGCTGGGTGCGGCGGGGTCGCTCCTGGCGGCGAGCGGGTTCGGAGGTCTGGTCATCCTCGCCGCCGGAGTGGCCTGTTCGGCGCTCACGGCGATGGGTACGTGGTGGGCGCTGTCCCATCGAGGGGCAGTGCGGGTGGCCGGTGCGCTGCTCGCGGTGGCCGCGCCCGTGGCCGTCCTGGTGCTGTACACCCGGGCGGGCCTGTGGCCCACCCTGCTGGCCGCGATCGCCCTGTGGGCAGCCGCCGTTGCCTGCTCGCGGTGGGCACTGCTGCACGCGCGGGAACCCGAGGGGATGCGTGCGGCCCCGTGCTCCCTCCCCCGGCACCCGGTGCTGATCATGAACCCGAAGTCCGGCGGCGGCAAGGTCAGCCGCTTCGGTCTGGCCGAGAAGGCAGAGGCGCTGGGCGCCCGGGTCGTTCTGCTGGGCGGCGCGGCCGAAACGGACCTCTCCGCGATCGCCCGGCGGGCGGTTGCCGAGGGCGCGGACCTGCTGGGGGTGGCGGGCGGCGACGGCACGCAGGCCCGGGTGGCCGAGGTGGCCGCCGAGCACGGCTTGCCGTTCCTGGCGATCTCCGCGGGCACCAGGAACCACTTCGCCATGGACCTCGGTCTGGACCGCGAGGACCCGGCCCGGTGTCTGGACGCGCTGACCGACGGGGAGGAACTCCGGATCGACCTGGGCTTCGTGGGGGGCCGCGCCTTCGTCAACACGGCCTCGTTCGGTGTCTACGCACAGGTCGTGCAGCGCCCGGAATACCGCGACGCCAAGGCGGGCTCGATTCTGGACGCGCTGCCGGACCTGCTGCTCGGATACTCCGGTCACACGCTCGACGCGCAGACGGACGAGGCGAAGCTGGAGTCCCAGCAGGCCCTTCTGGTCAGCAACAACCCGTACGCCGCCCCCGATCCCACGTCCGCGGGCGGCCGCAGACCCCGGCTGGACCAGGGACTGCTGGGCGTCGTCGGGATCCGGGTGGGCAACGCGGCCCAGGCGGCGGACATCGCGGTTCGAGGTGCCCGGGCAGCCGGTCTGCACGTACTGACCTCCCGCCGGATCGTCATCACCTCGCACACCGACCGCATCGCGGTCGCCGTGGACGGAGAGGCCCTGTCCCTGCCCGCCCCCGTCACCTGCGACATCCGCCCGGGCGCCTTGCGCGTTCTGGTACCGAGACACCGGCCCGGGTCCCGCATGCCCGCTCCGCACCCCAGCTGGCGCGATGTCGTCACCCTGGCGTTCGCCCGCTCCACATGAGGATGCCCCGTTTGATACATGACGTGACAATTAACCGTGCACGCCGTTCCCAACCATGTGGGAGACAGCCGTGAAGGACCTCGAATTCGAGCAGAAGAGTTCACTGTCACGCCTTGAGGCCGCCGATCAGCTCTCCGCTCTCGCGGACGCGCTCCGACGTGGCGGCAAGGCCGAACTGGACCTCGGGCCCGGGAGGCTGACCCTGCGCATCCCCGACGACCTCGTCAGCGAAATCGAGGTCGAGGTCGGCGACGGGCAGATCGAGCTGGAGATCGAACTCAAGTGGCCGACCCAGCAGGCCGGCGCCGCGAAGGAGTAGGCCCGCCCGCGATCCGCCGTACCGCCGTACCGCCGTCGTGGCCGGGACGGAGCGACAAGGGAGCAGACCATGACCAGTCCAGCCGACCGGGCCCGGATGGGGCGCGCGGTCCGCAAGCAGGTCGCACGGTCCTCGCACGGCCGGTGGACCCCGGCCGCGGACCGGCCCGATCCCCTGCGGCTGCTGCAGCGGCAGGCCGCCGGCCGGGTGGTCGAGCTGCTGCCGATCCGCTACGGGCGGATGTCGGTCTCCCCGTTCACCTTCCTGCGCGGCGCGGCCGCCGTCATGGCCGCTGACCTCGCCGCCGTGCCGAACACCGGTTTGACCGTCCAGCTCTGCGGTGACGCGCACCTGCTGAACTTCGGCGTCTTCGCCTCACCCGAACGGGCCCTGCTGTTCGACCTCAACGACTTCGACGAGACCCTGGCCGGGCCGTTCGAATGGGACGTCAAGCGGCTCGCCGCCAGCGTCGCGGTGGCCGCCCGCGACCGGGGGCACGGTGACGGACGCGCGTGGCGAGCCGCTCTCGCCGCGGCCGGCTCCTACCGGCGTGCCATGCGGCAGCTGGCCGAGCAGGGCGAACTCGCCGTCTGGTACCAGCGGATCGACCCTTACGCCGTACTCCCCGTGATCCGCGAGCGCAAGCGGCGGGGACGGGCCGAGGCGAACCTGGAACGCGCTCGCGGGCGCACCAGCCTGCAGGCACTCGACAAGCTCACCGAGGTCCGGAACGGCCGTCGGCGCATCATCGACGACCCCCCTCTGCTGGAGCCCGTCGGCGAACGCGCGACACGGGCCGTCGACAAGATCTTCAGCGAGTACCGCAGCACTCTCCCCGAGGAACGCCGCCTCCTGCTGGACCGCTACCGGTTCGTGGACGCGGCCCGGAAGGTCGTCGGCGTGGGAAGCGTGGGCACGCGCTGCTTCATCATCCTGCTGACCGGCCGCGACGCGCAGGACCCGCTCTTCCTCCAGCTCAAGGAGGCCGTGCCGTCGGTGCTGGAGGATCACCTGCCGGCCGACGGCCACGCTCATCACGGCCACCGGGTGGTCGCGGGGCAGCGGCTGATGCAGGCCACCGGCGACATCTTCCTCGGCTGGACGAGCGGACCGGAGGGGCGCCACTTCTACTGCCGTCAGCTGCGCGACATGAAGGGATCGGCGGTGGTCGAGACCATGGGCCCGGCCGTGCTCCGCCAGTACGCGGAACTGTGCGGCACGGCACTGGCCCGCGCCCACGCCCGCTCCGGCGACCGCATCGCCATCGCCGGTTACCTCGGCAAGGCCGACGCCTTCGACCGGGCCGTCGCCGACTTCGCGCTCCACTACGCCGACCAGACCGTCTCCGACCACGCCGCGCTCACCGCCGCCGTCTCCGGCGGCGACATCATCGCCACCTCCGGCGTCTGAACGGGACCCCGCTCACGGCTGCTCCGGCTTCTCGGACGGCGCGTCGGAGGACTCGTCGGACGGCTCCTCGGACGGCTCTTCGGACAGCTCGTCCGACAGCTCCTCGGACGGCTTGCTGGACGGCCGGAAGCTGGAGATCCTCCCCCGGGTGGTGTGCCAGCGCTCCCTCATCTGGCTGACCACGCTGTCCCATTCACGGCGGACCTCGTCATCGGGCGGCCGCTCGCCCTGACGGATGCGGCCGAGTTCATCACGCACCTCCCGTCCGAGCGCCGCCGACCCCACCACGACCAGCACGATGCCGAAGAACGCCGAGAGCATCGCGAAGACCACGCCCATCGCGCCGTAACGGTCGGCGTAGGAGTTGAACAGACGCGGCAGGTAGAAGTCCGCGCCCACGCCATAGAGCGCCATCAGGACGGACACGATGACACCGAACGGCAGGAGATCGCTCCAGGCGATCCTCTTCGCCGACAGGATCCAGCCACCCCAGACGAGGAAGAGCCCGCTCAGCGACGCTTCGAGCAGGTTCACCGCCAGCGTGAGGTGCCCCCGGCCGGCGACGGCGAAGAGCCAGCCGCTCACGGGCACGTAGATCACGAAGGCCAGGACCCACTTCGCGTCATTGACCGTGTTGCGCATGCTCAGGGGCTTGAGCTGCCAGGTCTGCTCGAACAACCGCTGCACCGCCCGCGCGAAGCTCAGCATGGAGATCAGCAGGAACAGGGCCCCGAGGACGCCGACGCTCGTGTCGGCGGTCGAGGAGAAGACGTCCCGCACGGCATCGGCTCCGGCCCCTGTGAGGCCGTACCGGTCGATGATCCGGTCCGCAACGTCCTGACCGCCGATGTCGGCCAGCACGGCACCGAAGAGGATCGCGAGGGAGACCATCGCGGTCAGCATGCTGGAAGCCAGCGCCATCGAGCGATCGAACCCCGCGATTCTCTGGAACCGGTTCACCACGCGGAGCGCGAATGCCGGACGCAGCCAGAACGTCAGCGTTCTCGTGAATCGCTCGCGATCGATCTGAGCCGCCCTCCCCTCCGTGGATCTCGGTGGTCCGTGACCGGGCGCCTGCCGGGCCGTGTCTCACCTGTGTTCGGGGTTCTCGAAGTCGAAGCGGCACCCCGCGTCCCACTCCGACCGCTGGTTGCCGTGGGCGGGGACGCCACCGGCGTCCTTCAGCATCCTCGCCAGGTGGAGCATGTTCCAGGTCATGAAGGTCGTGTTGCGGTTGGTGAAGTCGTTCTCCGGGCCGCCGGAACCGGGGTCGAGGTAGGAGGGACCGGGGCCGGCCTCCCCCACCCAGCCCGCGTCCGCCTGCGGCGGGATCACGTATCCCAGGTGCTGCAGGCTGTACAGCACGTTCATCGCGCAGTGTTTCGCGCCGTCCTCGTTGCCCGTGATCAGACACCCGCCGACCCGGCCGTAGTAGGCGTACTGCCCGGCCTCGTTCAGGATCGACGAACAGGCGTAAAGACGTTCGATGACCTGCTTCATGACCGAGGAGTTGTCACCCAGCCACACCGGCCCGGCCAGCGTCAGCATGTCGGCGGCCATCACCTTGCTGTAGACGACCGGCCACTCGTCCGTCTCCCAGCCGTGCTCGGTCATGTCCGGCCACACGCCCGTGGCGATGTCGAGGTCCACCGCGCGCAGGACCTCGACCTGCACGCCCTGGCGTTCCATGATGCCGCGGCTGCGATCGATCAGGCCCTCCGTGTGGCTGCGTTCCGGCGACCGCTTGAGCGTGCAGTTGATCACCAGGGCCCGCAGATCGCCGTGGGCCGCTCCCGTCTCCGCCATCGTTCTGTCTCCTTCGTGCGGCATGGGCGAGCCGGGCCCGCGGACCGCCCTGGTGGGGCAACGTGTACCGCTCTGCGCCCTCCACTTCACCAGGCCGCACCCCCGTGCGCCCGACGGGCTGGGCCACTCGCCGTACGCCGGGCACCGCCAGGCGGGTGGCGTTCGGAACGGTTTGTTACCACTCCGCGCGGCCGACTAGGGTCAGTGGGCCTTGGTGTTCGGGAAACCGGTGTGAAACCGGTGCGGCCCTCGCCACTGTGATCGGGAAGTCCGGCTCCATTCCTTCGGGAAGCCACTGGGCCCGCGCGGGAAACCGCACGGCCCCGGGAAGGCGGAGTCCGGGCATCAGTACCCGTGAGCCAGGAGACCGGCCGGGGCGCGCTGTCCATCCACGAGGTGCTGGAGAGGTCTTCCCCACTCATGCATATAGCCGAGGGGTTTCTGCCCCCTTTGCACGCGGTCGCCTGGGGCGCCGCGTCCGCTCCCTTTGTCGTACACGGAGTACGCGCCCTCACCCGCGAGGTGAAGGCCCACCCGGAGAGCACGCTGCTGCTCGGAGCGTCCGGAGCGTTCACCTTCGTACTGTCCGCCCTGAAGATCCCTTCTGTGACTGGCAGTTGTTCCCACCCCACCGGTACCGGGCTCGGGGCCATCCTCTTCCGGCCGCCGATCATGGCGGTGCTCGGCACGATCACCCTGCTGTTCCAGGCGCTGCTGCTGGCGCACGGCGGGCTCACCACCCTCGGCGCCAACGTGTTCTCGATGGCGATAGCCGGGCCCTGGGCGGGCTACGGCGTCTACCGGCTGCTGCGGAAGTTCGGCGTGCCGCTGATGGTGACCGTCTTCTTCGGCGCCTTCTTCGCCGATCTGGTCACCTACTGCGTGACCTCCGTCCAGCTGGCCCTGGCCTTCCCGGACGCGAGCAGCGGCTTCGTCGGCTCGCTGGAGAAGTTCGCCGGCATCTTCGCGGTGACGCAGATCCCGCTCGCGGTCAGCGAGGGGCTGCTGACCGTGCTCGTGATGCGGCTGCTGATGCAGTCCAGCACGTCGGACCTGGTCCGGCTCGGCGTCGCGAAGCTCACGGGATCCGGGAAGAAGCAGGAGGCGTCGGCCTGATGACCAGGAACGCGAAGATCAACACCCTGCTGCTGCTCCTGGTGGCGGCGCTGGCCGTACTCCCGCTCGCGCTCGGCCTGGGCGAGGGCAAGGAGGAGCCGTTCGCCGGCGCCGACGCGCAGGCGGAGGCGGCCATCACCGAGCTGAAGCCGGACTACGAGCCCTGGTTCTCGCCGCTGTACGAGCCGCCCTCCGGGGAGATCGAGTCGGCGCTGTTCGCCCTCCAGGCGGCGCTGGGGGCGGGCGTGCTCGCGTACTACTTCGGCGTCCGCAAGGGTCGCCGTCAGGGTGCGGCCGCCGCCGCTGCCGAGGCGGGCCCGCCCACGTCCGCCACGGAGTCGTAGGCGGTGCTGCCGATCGACGCGGCGGCGCACAGCAGTCGCTGGCGCCATCGCCACCCTCTGGAGAAGGCCCTGCTGGGGATCGGACTGACGGTCGCCGCGGTGTGCCTGCCCCCGTGGCCCGGCGGGCCGCTGGTCGCCGCGGCCACCCTCGCCGTGCTCCTCGGCCCCGCCGGGGTGGCCCGGCGGCAACTGTGGCGGGCCTTCCGCATCCCGCTCGGGTTCTGCTTCACCGGGGCGCTGCCGCTGCTGTTCGCCGTCGGGGGGCCGGCCGGCTTCGTCTCGCTGGCCCCGGACGGCCCCCGGCACGCCGTGGAGTTGCTGCTGCGCACCTCGGCGGCCTCGCTCGGCGTGCTGCTGTTCGCGTTCACCACCCCGGTGTCGGACGTGCTGCCGCGGCTGGTCCGGGCGGGGGTGCCGGCTCCCGTGGTGGACGTGGCCCTGGTCATGTACCGGATCGGGTTCCTGCTGCTCGACTCCCTCGCCCGGGTCCGGCAGGCCCAGGCGGCCCGGCTGGGCACCACCGGCCGGGCGGCGGCGTGGCGTTCGGTGGGCGGGCTGGCCGCGACCTCGTTCGTACGGGCCTTCGACCGCGCGGCGCGGCTCCAGTCGGGCCTGGCCGGGCGCGGCTACGACGGCGCGCTGCGCGTGCTCGTCCCCGAGGCCGCACTGTCCTGGCGGTTCCTGGCCGCCTCCGCCGCGCTGCTGACCGGGCTGACCGTCATGACTCTCGTACTGAAGGAGCTGTACTTGTGAGGCCGTTGGTGGAACTGGTGGGCGCGGGCTACGCGTACGAGGACGGGCCCGCCGTGCTCTCCGGCGTCGACTTCGGGATCGCCGAGGGCCGGGCACTGGTCCTGCTGGGCCGCAACGGCAGCGGCAAGACCACGCTGATGCGGCTGCTCAGCGGAGGCCTGCGGCCCGGGTCGGGCGCGCTGCACCTGGACGGGGCGGTGGTCGCGTACGACCGCGCCGGCCTGACCCGGCTGCGGACGGCGGTCCAGCTGGTCGTGCAGGACCCGGACGACCAGCTGTTCGCGGCCTCGGTGGAACAGGACGTCTCCTTCGGCCCGATGAACCTGGGCCTGCCCTTGCCCGACGTCCGCGAGCGGGTCGACTCCGCCCTCGCCGCGCTGGACATCACGGCGCTGCGGGACCGCCCGACCCACCTGCTCTCGTACGGGCAGCGCAAGCGAGCGGCGATCGCGGGCGCGGTGGCGATGGCTCCGCGGGTGCTGATCCTGGACGAGCCGACCGCCGGGCTCGACCCGGACGGCCAGGAGCGGCTGCTGGACGCCTTGGCCGGGCTGCGCGCGTCGGGGACCACGGTGGTGATGGCCACTCACGACGTGGACCTGGCCGTACGGTGGGCCGACGACGCCGCGGTCCTGACCCCGTCGGGCATCCGGGTCGGCCCCGCCCGGGCGCTGCTCTCGGATCCCGCCCTGCTCGCCGAGGCGGGCCTGCGGCAGGCCTGGTCGCCGGCCGTGACGGCCTTCCTGCGTGCCCGCGGCCTGCTGCCCGCTGACGTCCCGGGCCCCCGCACACCGGAGGCGCTGGCCGCATGGCCGTCACGGCCGTAGACCGGCCGGAGCCACGGCAAACCTAGGATGGCGTCATGTCGCTCCCGCACGCCATCCTCACCGCCCTGCTCGAGAAGCCCTCGTCAGGGCTGGAGCTGACCCGGCGGTTCGACAAGTCGATCGGGTTCTTCTGGTCGGCGACGCACCAGCAGATCTACCGCGAGCTCGGCAAGCTGGAGGAGTCCGGGCTGATCCGGGAGCTGCCGAGCGAGGTGCCCGTACGGGGGCAGAAGAAGGAGTACGAGGTTCTGCCGGCGGGCAGCGCGGAGCTCGCCCGGTGGGTCGGCGAGAGCCAGGACCCGAAGCCGATGCGCGATCCCCTGCTGCTGCGCCTCCGCGCGGCGGGGGTGGTCGGGCCGCAGGGGCTCGGACCCGAGCTGCGGCGCCATCTGGAGCTGCACCGGCGCCAGCTGGCCCAGTACGAGGCCATCGAGGAGAAGGACTTCCCGCCGGAGCGGGACGCCGTGGAGGACCGGCTGCGCCGTCTCGTCCTGCACGGCGGGATCGCCCTGGAGACGTTCTGGCTGCACTGGCTCCAGGAGGCCCTCACCGAAGTCGAGGACATGACGCCCCCGGGCGGCACTCCGGCATGACCGCATCCCGGGCAGGGCGACGGCATGACCGCGCCCCCGCCCGGCAGCAGGGGCGGGGGCGACGCGGAGGCCGCTGCGCGCGGGCCTGCTTCGCGGGGGCCTACTTGTTCAGGGCGGCCCAGAACTCGTCGAAGCTCAGCAGGCCGTCGCCGTTGGCGTCCTTGGCGGCGAGCACGGCGTCCGCGACCGCGCCGGTGACGTACGCGTCGCCCATCGCCTTCATGGCCGCGCTGTACTCGTCGGCCGTGACGAAGCCGTCACCGTTCACGTCGAACTTGTTGAACGTCGCCCGTGCGCTCTCGATGTCCGCCACTGGGTCCACCCCTTCTCGGTGCTTGTTGACCGGCTCAGGGTAGCGGCCCCCGGAGCCGGCCTCCGCTCCGGGTCCCGTTCGGGCGGCAGATAGATATTCAATTACTCTTCCGTAAGGCGGAAGCGATAATTCCGGCCAACAAATCCAGCCTGGACTTGTCACGCTCCGGCACCACCGCATAACGTACCGGCATTGCCGCCACACCAGGAGCGCAGGGCTCCCAGGGACAAGCGGCAACAAGGGCGATCACACAGGTGACGATCACAGCTGATGCATCATTCGAAGTTCTGCCCTTCACCCGCACCTGCCGCCATATCTGGGAAGACGGCGACCATGTGCTCATCGGAGTGAGTCCTGGCAACAGCTACTTCAGCTCCGAGCGCATCACCCGTCTTGCCCAGTGGGCCACGACCCGCTTCGCGCAGGTCGACTTCGTCTACGCAGACCTCCACGTGGACCGGATGTTCGCCGCTTTCGGCTACACCCCGGAGCACGCGGAGAAGCGCGCCACGAAGGAGATAAAGGCAGTCCGGCGGCGGATCCTGAAAGGTGTGGAAGAATCAGGACCGCCTCAGGGAGAAATCCGTGTGAGGGCACTTTCGGAGTTCCAGGAGAACCCCGTCTACCAACTACTGCACCGGCGCGTGCTGCATTTTCTGGAGACCGACGACGAATTCCGCAAGGGCTGCGAGAAGATGGCCTTGCACTTTGTCGGCTCCAAGTTGCCGGAAGGTGAATCCATCACAGACGAGCAGTTGCAGGTCTGTTTCGATTACATGGCGGCCGAGCTGCCGTTCTTCGTGGACACCCCGAGCATTCTCGACGTGCCGTCCTCGGTGGCGGCCTACCACGTCAAGATGCCGCTGACGGACGTCCTCTTCGCGCGCGGCGGAGGCCTGCGCGCCACCCGCAATCAGGCGTACGCCGTCGTCCGCCCCGAGGCGGCCGGGACCGCGCAGGAGCACACGGCGCCCGGGAGCGACCCGAACCACGTACCAACCGAAAGGAACGTCGATGAGCGTCGAGCAGCTTGAGGGCCAGGAGACCCAGGAGCAGCCGCTCCTCGACTTCCCGCTCTCTCGGCGCGGTGACGTCCTCCCGGAGGAGTGCGCGTGGCTCCGCGAAAAGGCCCCGGTGGCCAAGGTGCGCACCCTCACCGGAGACCCGGCCTGGCTGGTGAGCAGTTACGCCCTGGCCAAGCAGGTGCTGGAGGACGAACGGTTCAGCCTCAAGGACACGGCGAACGCCGGAGTCCCGCGCCAGTACGCGCTGACGATCCCGCCCGAGGTCGTCAACAACATGGGCAACATCAACAGCGCGGGCCTGCGCAATGCCGTGATGAAGGCGCTCAACCCGCGCCAGAAGGGGCTCCAGGACTGGCTGCGCGCCAAGGCGGGCGAGCTGATCGACCAGATGGTGGCCGAGGGCGGTCCGGCCGACCTCCGGGCGGGGTTCGCCGACCCCTTCTCAGCGGCGCTGCACTGTCAGGTCCTCGGCGTCCCCTTCGAGGACTGGCGCCGGCTGATGTCGGGTCTGGACGTCGCGTTCATGACCGCACGCGAGCCGTTCGCCGACTCGGCCCTCAACTGGTACAAGGACGTGGGCTACTTCGTCGAGCAGCTGAACGTCCAGCTGGCCCTGCCCGCCGAGGAGCGTACGGGGCTCCTCGGCAAGTTCGCCGGCCTGAAGGAGGCGGACCCGGAGTCGGCGCACCTGACCGACGACATGTTCGCGACGGTGGCCGTCTCGCTCTTCGGCGCGGGCGCGGTCTCCACCTCCGCGTTCCTGGTCCTCGCGGTCCTGGCGCTGCTCCAGAAGCCCGAGCTCATCCGGTACCTGCGCGAGCACCCGGAGCGCATGGGCAAGGCGGTCGACGAGCTGCTGCGCTGGAACCTGTCCGTGGGCGACGGCCTGCCGCGCATCGCGCTGGCGGACGTCCAGGTCGGCGACGTCCTGGTGAAGGAGGGTGAGCTCGTCCTCGTCCTGCTGGAGGGGGCCAACTTCGACCCGGAGGCCTTCGAGAACCCGGACGAGCTGGATCTGGAGCGCGAGAGCTCCCACGCCAACCTCGCCTTCGGCGCGGGCCGGCACTTCTGCCCGGCGTCCGCCCTGGGCCGGGCGCACGCCGAGATCGCGCTGGAGGTGCTGGTCGAGCAGCTGGCCGGGCTGCGGCTCGCGGTACCCGCCGAGAACCTCGTCTGGCGCACCGGCTTCATCAAGCGCCTGCCGGAGCGGCTTCCGGTGGCCTGGTAGTCCGCAGGCGCACACATACCGGCGGTGTCCCGGGAGCTGTGCGAGCTCCCGGGGCACCGTCCTCTCCGCGCGGCCGTGTCCGCGCGGCCCGGTCCGTATGGCCGGCACACATACCGGCGGTGTCCCGGGAGCTGTGCGAGCTCCCGGGGCACCGTCCTGTCCGCGTGGCCGGCGCGGCCTCCCCGCGCGGCCTGTCCGCACGGCCCCGTCCGTGCCGCCTACCGGAAGATGCCGGTGTGTCCGAGCGAGTAGCGGCCGGGCTGGGGGTACACGGCGAGCCCGTGCGGTCCGCTGCCCACCGGGATCCGGGCGAGCTGCTTGCCCGTGACGGTGTCGATCGCGTAGACCTCGGAGTTGTAGCGGCCCGACAGCCAGAGCACCTTGCCGTCGGCGGAGACGCCGCCCATGTCGGGGCTGCCGCCGTCGGGCAGCTCCCACTTCTTGGTGAGCTTGTTCCGCGGGAAGTCGAAGACGGAGATGCTGCCCTCGCCCCGGTTGGAGACGTACATCTCCTTGGAGTCGCGGCTCACGTACAGCCCGTGGCAGCCCTTTCCGGTGGGCAGCAGCTTCGGCGTCTCGAACGCGTCACCGCTGAGCACCCACATGCCGTCCGCCATCATGTCCGCGACGTAGAAGGTCTTTCCGTCCGGTGAGACCTTGACGTCCTGCGGCATCGCGCCCTCGAACGGCAGTTTCTGCTGTCCGATGACCTCCATCTTCTCGGTGTCGACCTTGAGGAGTTCACCGGAGAACTCGCAACTCACGATGAAGTAGCGGCCGTCGGCGGAGAAGTCCGCGTGATTGACGCCGAAGCAGCTCACCGGGACGGACTTCACCCGGTCCATCGTGTGCGGATCGCGGAAGACCAGCTCTTTGTCCATCGAGGCCATGACGACCGCGTACTTGCCGTTCGGCGTGAAGTACAGGTTGTACGGGTCGTGCACCTCGACGGGTTCTCCGGCCTCGCCGGTGGCCGGGTTGATCGGGGTGAGCGTGTGGCCGCGGTTGTTGTTGACCCACAGGGTCTTCATGTCCCAGGAGGGGACCACGTGCTGGGGCTGGACGCCGACCGGGATGGTGTCGATGACCTTGTACGTCGCCGGGTCGATGACGGACACCGTGTTGGAGCTGGTGTTCGGCACGTAGACGCGGGAGGGGAAGTCCTTGACCACCGGGGACAGCTGGTTCGGCCGGTCCGCCGCGTACACGTCCTTCGGATCGAGGAGCGGTGGCATCCCGGCGAGGCCCGGCGGGACGGCCTTGACGGGTTTGGCCGGGCCCTTCGTGCCGAGCGCCTCGGCGGGTCCCTTGTCGGCCGATCCGCAGCCGGCCAGGGCGGCGAGGACCAGACCGGCCAGCAGCACGGCGGCCTTCCGGGGAAGGCGGGTGGTCTTCATGGCGTCAGCAGCTCCGTGGTGGTCACCGCGCGCAGTTTGCGGCGCGCGAGTTCTTCGAGGAGGGGTGGCATCGCGTCGACCGTGTCCGCGTAGCCGAAGTGCAGGCTCACCACCGATCCGGCGTGGATCGTCCCGGTGACGGTGCGGATGACGGCCGCGGCGCCGGGCGAGGTGAAGTCGAGGGAGTCCACGTCGTACGAGAGGACGTGGGGGTAACCGGCCCGCTGGGCCAGCTCCTGGACGAGCGGGGTGGCGTACTGGGTCTGGGAGGGCCGGAACCAGGTGCCGATGGAGCCGGTCAGCCGCTTGAGCCGCTGGGCGCAGCCCGTGATCTCGGCGTACGCCTCCGCCTCGGGCAGGCTGTTGATCGCGAGGTGGTGCTGGGTGTGGTTGCCGAGCTCGTGGCCGCCGTCGAGGATCCGGCGGGCCATGTCCGGGTGGGCGTCGAGCCAGCTGCCGATCGCCAGTACGGTGACCCGCGCGCCCGCCTTCTCGGCCTCGGCCAGCACCGCCCGGGCGATGGCGGGTTCCCCGTTGCCGTGGAAGGTGAGGGCGACCCGGGGGCGGTCGCGCGGACCGTGGCCGATCTCGACGGGCTGTCCGGCGAACCGGCGCGGGAGGGCCCCGGCCTCCTGGGCGGGGCGGACCGGTCTGGCCGGGCCCGGGGGCGGGGTGGGCGTCGTGGCGGGGCGGCCCGATCCGCAGGCGGCGGTGAGGCCCGCCGCGGCGGCACCGGTCGCCCAGATACCGGCCGCGCGCAGGACCGCGCGGCGGCCTGAATGTGAGAGCACCTGCCCATTTAAGGGGTGGAAGGCCCGGAAGGTAATGATTGACCCAATTCAGGACGTTCGCCGAAGGGGGCCGACAGGGTGACCCATCCGCTATGTGATCAACGATTTACGCAGAGCGGTTGATAGTTATTCATGGATTGCGAGGCGCGTGGCCCACCTCACCTAGGATTTAGCTAGAAACTCTCACTATTTGCACACTTATGTCCGAGTAGGGACTTTTGGCGTTCGGGCCCACGTCTGCCATAGTCGGAACCACGGCTTCCCCATTGACCCGAGCGAAGTCGCCACGCCGAGGATCACACCCCAATCGATCCTCGGCGCACCCATGAAGCCCCCTCACCGCCCACCACGGCGACCAGGGGGCTTCAGGCGTTCTGGCGGTCGGCTACGCGCATCTCGAACCATGTGATCTTTCCGCGGGGCAGCAGGTCGGCCCCCCAGCGGTCGGAGAGTTTGTCGACGAGGAAGAGGCCACGGCCGGTGACGTCCAGCTCGTGGACCGGCATGAGACAGGGCAGTCCGCGCGAGGGGTCGCGCACCTCCACCCGGATCCAGCCGCGCCGCCGCTTCATGTGTAAGCCGAAGGTGCGGGCCCCGGTGTGCCGGACCGCGTTGCCGACGAGCTCCGAGACGAGCAGGACGGCGTGCTCGGCGATCTGCGGGGAGAGGCCCCAGAGCCGGACCACCACGCACTGGGTCAGCCGGCGCGCGGTGCCGGCCGATTCGGGCATGGACGGCAGGGTCACTTCCCCCTCGGCCGGGTTCCCGTACAACTCCAGCGCTTTGAGGCCCTGTTCATCCTCGACCGCCGCCGTGAGCCGTACGGCCGAAGCGCTGCTGCGCTGCCGCGGCTGTTCCACACCCTCCAGGCCCGCCATGCACCCATCATGGACGGCCGCCCCGCCCCTCCGGGCCTTTCCACAGGAAAACACCCCCCGGATCCGAAGGGCCCGAGGGGGTGCCTTGTCATATGCGCGAGGCAACGGGGAGGCAAGGAAGGCACCCTGACCTGCCGTGACGCAGCGCACGACGGTGATCACAGTGAGTGGATCACCGAACTCGCTTAAGTCCCCCTTAAGGCCTGGCTAAACCACCCACAGGGAGGACCCGTACGACTGCGCCCTGTACGACTGCGCCTTAGGCGGCTGCGCCTTATACGAACTTGGCCTTGCCCGGGCCCTCCTCGACGAAGCTGCGCATCCCGCGCTCGCGGTCCTCGGTGGCGAACAGACCCGCGAACCAGTTGCGTTCGATGGTGAGCCCGGTGTCGATGTCGGCCTCCAGGCCCGCGTCCACGCACTCCTTGGCGGCGCGCAGCGCGATCGCCGGTCCCTGGGCCAGCTTGGCGGCCCAGGCGTGCGCCTGCTCGTACACCTCGGCGGCGGGGACCACCCGGTCGACCAGGCCCAGGGTGAGCGCCTCCTCGGCCTTGACCATGCGCCCGGTGAAGATGAGGTCCTTGGCCTTGGACGGGCCGATCAGCCGGGACAGCCGCTGGGTGCCGCCCGCGCCCGGGATCAGGCCGAGCAGGATCTCGGGCTGGCCGAGCTTCGCGTTGTCGGCGGCGATCCGATAGTCGGCGCACAGCGCGAGCTCGCAACCGCCGCCCAGCGCGTAGCCGGTGACGGCCGCGACGACGGGCTTGGGGATGCGGGCCACTGCGGTGAAGGCGTCCTGCAGGGCGCGGGACCGGGCGATCATCGCCGCGTGGTCCATCGCCTGCATCTCCTTGATGTCCGCGCCGGCCGCGAACACCTTCTCGCCGCCGTAGAGGATGACCGCGCGGACGTCGGCCCGGTCGGTCGCCTCCACCGCGAGCTCGCGCAGCCGGTCCTGGGTGGCGATGTCCAGGGCGTTCATGGGCGGCCGGTCCAGGCGGATGGTGCCGACGCCTTCGGAGACTTCGAGAGAGATGGTCATACGAGGAAGGTTAGCGGCGGTTAACGGAAGGTGGCCCGGTGCTGTGTGTCACAGCACCGGGCCACCGGGAACTACGGACGGCGGACTACTTGATCCACTCCGCCCAGTCCATGTTCCAGCCGTTCAGGCCGTTGTCCGGGGCGATCTGCTTGTCCTTGGAGTTCTTGACGATGACCACGTCGCCGATCAGCGACTCGTTGAAGAACCAGGCGGCGGGCTGGTTGCCGTCGCCGGCGCCGCGGACGTCCTTCAGGCCGACACATCCGTGGCTCACGTTCTCCGAGCCGAACGTGCCGGAGGAGGCCCAGTAGTTGCCGTGGACGAAGGTGCCCGAGTTCGACAGCCGCATCGCGTGCGGGACGTCGGAGATGTCGTACTCGCCGCCGAAGCCGACGGTCGCCCCGTTCATCCGGGTCACCTTGTACTTCTCGCTGATGACCATCTGCCCGTTGTACGTGGTCGTCGACGGGGCGCCCGCGGTGATCGGGACGTTCTTGAGCACCTGGCCGTCGCGGACGACCTGCATGGTGTGCTCGCTCGCGTCGACCGTGGAGACCTGGGAACGGCCGACGGTGAAGGTGACCGTACGGGTCTGCTTGCCGTAGACGCCGGGGCGGCCTTCGACTCCGTCGAGGGCGAGCTTCACGGTGACCTTCGTGCCCGCGGCCCAGTACTTCTCGGGGCGGAAGTCGAGACGGTCGTTGCCGAACCAGTGGCCCTCGACCTGTACGGCCGGCTCGGCCGTCACGGTGATGGCCTTCTCGACGGCCTCCGGGTTGGTGATCCCGCGGCTGAAGTTGATCGAGACCGGCATGCCCACGCCGACGGTGGCACCGTCCTCGGGCGTGTAGTGGCCGACGAAGGTGTTCGTCGGGGTCAGCGTGGTGAAGGTGGTGTCCTTGGCGGACTCCCGGCCGGCCTCGTCCTTGGCGATCGCGTGCACCTTGTACTCGGTGGCGGAGGCCAGGTGGCGGGCCGGCTCCCAGCTCGCGCCGTCGTCGGCCAGCTTGCCGTCGACCGCGTTGCCCTTGGTGTCGGCGACGGTCACCGTGGTGAGCTTGCCGCCGGTGGTGGTTATCTTTAGGACGCCGCTGGTCGCGACCTCCTTGGCGCCGTCGTCGGGCTTGACGTTCACCACGGCCTTGGACGCCTCGGTGCCGGTCTTGCCGCCGCCCCCCGCGTTGTCTCCACCGCTGCCGCTGCTGTTGCCTCCGCCGCCACTGCACGCGGTGGTCAGCAGCAGGGCCGCCCCCAGCAGAAGGGCCGGCAGGCCGGTGCGGGCGCGGCCGCGTATCGGCTGCAGGTTCACTCGTGTTCTCCCCATGTCCCCCGCGCGCGGGCAGTCGCGCGCTTGTCGACAGGAAATCACATGGGGAGAACACGAAAAGCCACGGTCTTGTCACTGTTCCGTCCCAACTGTCGGGGAACGGACGGTGACGGCGTCGCAGGTCAGTCGTCGGTTCCGGGCTTCGTGCCCCAGACGTAGACGGCGTCGCCCTCGTCCAGCAGGTTCCAGAGGCGTTCGGCGTCGGCGACGGTGAGGTTGACGCAGCCGGCGGAGCCGCCGTGGGCGTAGAGGTAGCCGGTGCGGCCGTGCAGGGCCTGGCCCCCGTCGAAGAACTGGGAGTACGGCATGGGGGAGTCGGCGTACAGCGTGGACTTGTGGTCCTTGCTGCGCCAGTACACCTCGTGCCAGCCGGGCCGGGTCTCCTGGGTGTCACGGCCGGTGCGGACGGGCACGACCGGAAAGACGACCCGGCTGCCCTGCTGCACCCACAGCAGCTGCCGGTCCATGTCCACGCACGTCACGCGGTACGAGCGGACGGGGCAGTCGCCCGCGGCGTTGGGGTCCGGGCGGGCGGCCACGACGAGCATCGTGCGGTAGGTGGCGACGCCCGGGTAGCCGTCCGCGGGGATGACGCCGTTCTTCCGCTGGAAGGCGCGGACGGCGAGGCAGTCCGCCGAGGACTGCACCCCGTCGACGGGCCGCCCGATGTGCTCCTCCAACTCCCGCTGGTAGGGGCCGGTGCCCGCCGCGCACGCGGTCTCCGGCTCCGCCGCCGCCGGGGACGGGTTCAGTCCCGCCAGTACGAGCAGGGCGCCGAGCACGGCCGCCCGGACACCACCCCGGGGGCTCGTCGCCTGACCTGTAGTCATCCCGGCCTCCTCGGGCCCGCCAGCCGGACCCTCGCAGCCCAGCTAACCCGCGGGGCGGGCGTACGGCCCGTGCTGCTCCGCCGAGGGGGTGAGCAGGCCACTCCACCGGCGCATCCGGCGGGCGTCCTCGTCCGAGTCCTTGATGGGGACGCCGGCGTACGGGTCACGCTCGTTCTCGAGGGTGACCACCCGCCGGCCGCCGGTCTCGTCGTCCAGGCTCAGCGGGCCGGTCACCGGGGTCTCCGGCAGCACGTACCCCTCGGGGACGTCCGTCTCGAGCAGGTAGTACTCGCCTTCGGGCAGCCCGTCGAAGTCGCAGACGCCCTTCTGGTCGGTGGCGCAGCCGGGCCTGACCCGCTGGTCGGCGTTGATGCCCCGGGTCTGGAGCCTCTCGGTGCTGTTGGTCTCCTTCCAGAGCTCGAACACCGCACCGCCCAGCCGCGACCCGGTCTTGGCGTCCTCCTTCAGGATCCGGATGCGGCCGCTGTACTCCGCGCCCTGCTTGCGGTGCGCGACGTTGAGGACGATTCCCGCCTTGGCGTCGGTCTCGGCCACGGTGAAGGCGGTGACCGGGTCCTCGGGGGTCCCGTACCCGGCGGGGACGACGGTCTCCCGCCAGTAGTACGTCTCGCCGGCCGGCAGCTCCACCGTGCAGGTCCCCTTGGCGTCGGTCACGCAGGCGCCTTCGTGCTTCTCGTCGGCGGCCGGTCCGGTGGTCTGGAGCCCCTGCTGGTCGTTTACCTCCCGCCACAGCTCGAAGGCGGCCCCGGTCAGGGGCGCTCCGGTGTCCAGGTCCGTGTTCCGCAGCACCACCTGGGCGCTGACGACGGGCCCGTCCACGTCCGCGGAACGGGCCGGGCCCGCCGCGGCGAGCACCGCCGCCACGGCGAGGCCGAGCGGCCACACCCTTGCTGTCCTGGCTGCCATGACACTCCGTCCGTCGCCTGGGGCTGTCGCCCCTGACAGGCTGGGGGATCGTCGTACGGGAGTGCGGGAGGACACTCGACCGCTACGGCATTCCGGTCATACCGATCACCCTCCCGTGGCCACGGGAGGGTGCGGGACGGTGGTGGTGATCGGCGTACCCGGCGGCTCTCAGGCGATGGCGGAGCCGGCGACCCAGTCGGCCCAGGACATGTTCCAGCCGCCCAGGCCGTTGTTCGGGGCCACCGTCTTGTCCTGCGAGTTCACCACCTCCACGACGTCCCCGACCAGGGTCCGGTCGAAGAACCAGCCGGCCGGGGTGTCCGAGCCGCCGCCCTTGTCGTCGCGCAGGCCCACGCAGCCGTGGCTCATGTTGCTGCTGCCGAAGGTGTCGGGGCTGAGCCAGTAGTTGCCGTGCAGGAAGGTCCCCGAGGAGGTGAGCCGCATGGCGTGCGGGACGTCGGGGATGTCGTACTCGCCGCCGAACCCGACGGTCTGGCCGTTCATCCGGGTGACGTCGAACATCTCCATCACCACCATCTTCCCGTTGTACGTGGTGGTCTTGGGCGCTCCGGCGCTGATCGGCACGGTCGACAGCAGCTCCCCGTCCCGTCGGACCTCCATGGTGTGCGCGGCCGCGTCCACGGTGGAGATCTGGGAGCGGCCCACGGTGAAGGTGACCGTCTTGTCCTGGATGCCGTAGGAGCCGGGCGCGCCTTCGATGTCACGCAGCTTCAGCCTCACGGTGACCTTGGTGCCCGCCTTCCAGTACTGCTTGGGCCGGAAGTCGAGCCGCTCCTTGCCGAACCAGTGGCCGACGACCTGCACGGCCGGGTCGGAGGTGACGATGATGGCCCGCTCCACCTCGGCCCGGTGTTCGATGGGCCGGTTGAAGTTGAAGGAGAGGATCATGCCGGTGCCCACGGTGGAGCGGTTCTCGGGCTTGAAGTAGCCGATGAACCGCTCTTCGGGGACGTAGGTGGTGAAGGTGGTGTGCCGGGCCTGGCGGCGGTCGTGCCCGTCGAGGGCGACGGCGTCCACGGTGTACTTGGCCGCGAGCGAGAGCCGGGCGGCCTCGGGGTCGGGGCTCCAGCTGAGCCCGTCGTCGGCGATGGTGCCGGGGACCTGCTCCTCCTGCGCGTCCTCCACCTTGGTGACGACGACCCGCTCCAGCCGGCCCTCGGGCACGGTGATGCTCAGCCGTCCGTCGGCGGGGACCCCCTTGGCGTTGTCGTCGGGGGTGATCCGGATGGCCTCGTCCGGCGAACGGGGTTTGCCCGGCAGTTCGATCTCGACCGGGGACCGGCCGCCCTGGGTACATGCGGTCAGGCCGCCGAGGAGGCCCGCCCATGCCGCCACGGCGGCCAAGCCCGCCCCTGCCCGCCTCGTCAGAAGTGTCACGATCCCTCCAACGACCGGGCCCCTCCGGGGGAAACGTGAGCGGGACGCACGTTCCGGGCGGATCAGTCCGGGCAGAACAGTGGGAAGGACCAGACGGGGACGGGCCCGGGCCGGGACGCCGGGGCCGCACTCCCCTCCCCCGCAGGTACCCAGGAGCCGTGGAGGCGGGCAGTGTCGAGCGCAGCCGAGCAGGAAGAGGCGGTGGAAGCCGTCGGGAACGCGGTGGACGCGGTGGATGCCGTTGATGCCGTTGATGCCGTTGATGCCGTTGATGCCGTGAACGCGGTGCGCGGCGGCCTCGCCGCGCCCGCGCCGCGGGTGGACGATCCGCCGAGCGGGCGGCCGAACGGCCAGGTCAGGGGGCAGGTGTTACGGGCACCGGCGCGCCCGGGGCCACCCGTGTGGCCCGGGTCCTCGCATCCCCTGGGTGCCCGGTTCCGCCAGGGCGGCGACGGGACCGGCGGGACGGCGGGCACGAACTTTGCCCTGTGGGCGCAGGGCGCGGAGGCGGTGGAGGTGTGCCTGTTCGATGCGGGCGGGGCCGAGACCCGCTGCGCCCTGACGGAGCTCACGCACGAGATCTGGCACGGCTTCGTGCCGGGCGTGCGCCCCGGGCAGCGGTACGGGTTCCGGGTGCACGGGCGCTGGGACCCCTGGACGGGCGCCCGGCACAACCCGGCGAAGCTGCTCCTGGACCCGTACGCCCGGGCCGTGGACGGTGACTTCAGCCTGCCACCGGAGGTGTACGGGCACGTGCGGGACTGGCCGCAGCAGTACATCGCCGACACCGTGCGCGACGACCGGGACTCGGCGCCGTTCGTCCCCAAGGGGGTCGTGGTCCACGATGACGACGACTGGTCGGACGACGTCCGGCCGAAGACGCCCTGGGCCGATTCGGTGATCTACGAGCTGCACGTGCGCGGCTTCACGATGCGCCATCCGGGGGTTCCCGAGGAGCTGCGCGGCACGTACGCGGGCCTCGCCCATCCGGCGGCCGTCGATCACCTGGCGAAGCTGGGCGTGACGGCGGTCGAGCTGCTGCCGGTGCACCAGTTCGCGCACGAGGACCACCTGCTGCGCAAGGGGCTGCGCAACTACTGGGGCTACAACTCGGTCGGCTACTTCGCCCCGCACGCGGGGTACTCGTCGAGCGGTACGGCCGGCCAGCAGGTCGGCGAGTTCAAGCGCATGGTCAAGGCCCTGCACGCGGCCGGGATCGAGGTCATCCTCGATGTGGTCTACAACCACACGGCGGAGGCCGGGGAGCTCGGTCCGACCCTGTCACTGCGCGGGATCGACAACCGCGGCTACTACCGGCTCCAGTCCGACCAGCGTCGGTACGCCGACTACACGGGCTGCGGGAACACCCTGCACGCGGGACGCCCGCACGTGCTGCGGCTGATCACGGACTCGCTGCGCTACTGGGTCACGGAGATGGGGGTGGACGGCTTCCGCTTCGACCTGGCGGCGGCGCTGGCCCGCTCGATGCACGACGTGGACATGCTGTCGCCGTTCCTGGCGGTGATCGCCCAGGATCCGGTGCTGCGGCGGGTCAAGCTGATCGCGGAGCCCTGGGACGTGGGTTCGGGCGGCTATCAGGTGGGGGCGTTCCCGCCGCTGTGGACGGAGTGGAACGACCGGTACCGCGATGCCGTACGGGATTTCTGGCGGGGCGCGCTGCCCGACGTACGGGACCTCGGCTACCGGCTGTCGGGGTCGAGCGACCTCTACGCGTGGGGCGGGCGGCGGCCGTACGCCTCGGTGAACTTCGTGACCGCGCACGACGGCTTCACCCTGCGGGACCTCGTGAGTTACGAGCGCAAGCACAACGAGTCGAACGGGGAGGCCGGCCGGGACGGGACCAATGACAACCGGTCGTGGAACTGCGGCGCGGAGGGCGAGACGGACGATGCCCAGATCGCCGCGCTGCGCCGCAGGCAGCTGCGCAACCTCCTCACCACCCTGCTGCTGTCGACGGGGGTGCCGATGCTCGTCGCGGGGGACGAGTTCGGGCGCACCCAGGGCGGCAACAACAACGCGTACTGCCAGGACAACGAGACGGGGTGGGTGGACTGGTCGCTGCTGGAGGACCCGGCGTGGCGGGAGCTGTTCGCGCTGACGGCGCGGCTGATCTCGCTGCGGCACTCCCATCCGGTGCTGCGGCGGCGGGCGTTCTTCTCGGGCCGGCCGCAGGGGGCGGACGGGCTGCGGGACCTGGCCTGGTTCACGCCGGCGGGTGCGGAGATGACGGAGCGGGACTGGTACGCGCCGGGCGCCGCGCTCGGGATGTACCTGTCGGGGCGTGACATCCCGGGCCGGGACGCGCGGGGCCGCCAGGTGACGGACGACAGCTTCCTGGCCCTGCTGCACACCGGGGACCGGCCGGTGCCGTGGGTGGTGCCGGGGGCGCCGTGGGCCGAGGGCTACGAGCTCGTCCTGGACACCTCGCGCGAGGACCAGTCCGCGGCCCCGCTCACCCGCCACCGCGGCGGCGAGACCGTGACGGTCCCGGCCCGGTCGGTCCTGCTGCTCAGGGTGACCGGGTGAACCGGGCCGGCGTCAGCGGGATTCGACCTGGATGAGCATCCGCTTGAGGAGGGCGGAGAGCGCGGCACGCTCGGCCTCGTCGAGGGGTTCGACCATCTCGGCCTCGGCGATGCCGCGCCAGCGCGTGGCGTCGGTCCAGCGCCGGTGGCCCTCCTCGGTGAGTTCCACGTCGACCCGGCGGCGGTCGGCGGCGGAGCGCAGCCGGCGGATCAGGCCGGACTTCTCCAGGGTGTCGAGGCGGCCGGTCATCCCGGCCGGGGAGAGCAGCAGTTCGGCGGCGAGTTCGGCGGAGGCGGCGCGCCAGGGTGCTCCGCGGGAGGCGAGCCGGTGCAAGGTCTCGAACTCGAAGGCCTGGAGCCCGGTCTCGGCGAGCGCCCGCTCCTTGCTGTGGGACAGGTGCTTGGCCAGGAGCTGGATCCGGGTGATGACTGCCTCGGTGGGAACGTCGAAGGGCAGTTTGCCGGTCCATCGGGCGATGTGCCGGTCGACGGAGTCCTCGGACGGCGTTTCCGGGGCCGTGCCCGTCTCTGTGCCCCTGTCCGAAGTACCCATGCCCGAATTATGGCCCGCCGCCGGCCCTTCACCGAGTCCTTGCCGGTCCGACCCCGGGAGTTATTTCGTTGACGAATGATGCGCCGACCGCACTGACCGCCGCCGCGCAGGTGTCCGCACTGCTGCTTCCGGATGTCCGCAAACGCCCGGAGCCGACCTACTCGTTCGCCCTGCGATGATGTGTTCGACATCGTCACTGAGGGGGCCGTGCATGGGCAGAGTCGGAACCGCGCTGCGGGAGCTGCGCGGAGCGCAGAAGTCGGCGAAGGGGGTGTCGCTCTACTCGCGGTTCGTCAACCGTCCCGCCGGGCGCTACCTGGCCGCCGGATCGTACGCGCTCGGGCTCACCCCGAACCAGGTGACGCTGGTCAGCGCCGCCTTCAGCTTCGCCGCCGCGGCCGCGGTCGCGCTGACCGCGCCCTCCTGGGGGCTCGGGATCGCCGTCTGGGCCGCGCTGGCCGTCGGGTTCGCCTTCGACTCCGCCGACGGGCAGCTGGCCCGGCTGCGCGGGGGCGGCAGCGCCGCGGGCGAGTGGCTCGACCACGTCGTGGACTGCGCCAAACTCACCGCGCTGCACTCCTGCGTGCTGATCGCCTTCTACCGCTTCCCCGACGCGTACGGGATCGGAGGGGGCGGAACGGGCGGCGACGGCTGGCTGCTCGTGCCGCTCGGCTTCCAGTTCGCCGCGGTCGTGACCTTCTTCGGCGGGCTGCTGACCGAGAAGCTCAAGCCCAGGCCGGCTCCGGGGAGCCCCGCCGCCGCACCCTCGACCGTACGCGCGGTGGCGCTGCTGCCCGTGGACTACGGGGTGTTCTGCCTGGTGTTCCTGCTGCTCGGCGGCGGAGGGCTGTTCCGATGGGCGTACGCGGGCCTCGGCGCGGTCGCCGGGCTGTTCCTGCTGGCGTTCCTCGCCAAGTGGTACCGGGAGCTCAGCGCCGTTCCGCGGTGAGCGGGTCCGCGAGGGGTTCGGCGAGGGCGTCCAGCGCCCGGCGCAGCTGGGTGCTGGAGGTGTGGACGGTGTAGGGGAAGTACACGACGTCGACGCCGTGGGCGGCGAAGTCCTTCTCCAGCTTGTCGCCCTTGGGGGTGCCCCGCCAGTCGTCGCCCTTGAAGATGACGTCGAAGCGGACCTGCTTCCAGGTCTCCACCTTGTCCGGGACCGTCTCGACGAAGGCGGCGTCCACGTACTTCACACTGCGGACGATCTCCAGCCGCTCGACGAGCGGGATCATCGGGCGGCGCCCCTTGGCGAGTTCGGCCATCTCGTCGGAGACGACCCCGGCCACCAGGTAGTCACACTGGCTCCGGGCGTGCCGAAGGATGTTGAGATGCCCGATATGGAAGAGATCGTAGGCACCCGGCGCATATCCGACTCGGTACGGCCTGCGTGTGGGCGCGCCACGTTCGGACATGTCCCGCTCCGTCATCTCTTACCCCCCAGCGGCCACACCCCCCGGTGTAGCGGATTAGCAGACAATAGCGTGCACGTTCCGCACCGTGCGGGTGAACGAATAGGGTGACGTGCGCATCATCCAGGGGAGAAGGGGACGTTCAGTGTCGAGATCCGGTCACCGGCGCATGCTGCTGGTTTCCACCAATTACGCTCCCGAGCACGCGGGGATTGGGCCGTACGCCACCCAGATCGCGGAGCACTGGGCAAATCTCGGCCACGAGACCCACGTCCTCGCCGGCATGCCGCACTACCCGGCGTGGTCGCTGGAGCCGGAGTACCAGGGGGCGCTCCGGCGCACGGAGCAGCGCGCGGGGGTCACCGTACACCGGCGTGCGCACACCGTGCCGCAGGAGCAGACCGCCGTGAAGCGAGCCCTTTTCGAAGGATCGATTCTGCTGCACGGCGCCGTGGCTCCGCCCAAGATGCCCAAGCCGGACGCGGTCCTCGCCCAGATGCCCAGCCTGGCCGGCGGGGTGCTGGCCGCCCGGCTCGCGGCGCGGTGGAAGGTCCCGTACGTCCCGGTGGTCCAGGACCTGATGGGCGCCGCCGCCGCGCAGAGCGGGATCAGCGGCGGCGACAAGGCGGCCGCGGTCGCCGGCCGCGCCGAGGCGTACGCCCTGAAGCGGGCCACCCTCGTCGGCGTCATCCACGAGACCTTCGTGGACCGGGTCGTCGGCATGGGCGTGGACCCCGGCAGGATCCGCCTCGTCCCCAACTGGTCCCACGTGGCGGTGCCCACCAAGCCGCGCGGCGAGACGCGCCGCCACCTGGGCTGGGCCCCCGACCAGACCGTCGTCCTGCACTCCGGGAACATGGGCCTCAAGCAGGGGCTGGAGGTCCTCGTGGGCGCCGCCCGGCTGGACCCGAGCGTCCGCTTCGTCCTCATGGGCGACGGCAGCCAGCGCTCGGCCCTCGCCGAGCTCGCCGCCGACGTCCCGAATCTGGACATCATCCCCCCTGCCGCTGACGGCGAGTTCCCCGATATCCTCGCGGCGGCGGACGTACTCGCCGTCACACAGCACGCCGCCGTGCTGGACATGAGCGTTCCGTCGAAGCTCACCTCCTATTTCCAGGCGGGCCGGCCCGTCGTCGCCTCCGTGGCGGCGGAAGGCGGAACCGCTCAGGAGGTGGAGCGTTCGGGGGCGGGGGTGCTCGTACAGCCGGAGGACCCCGAGGCGCTGTTGAAGGCCGTACGGGCCCTGGCCGAGGACCCGGAAGGCGCGGACGCACTGGGAGCGGCCGGACCCCGCCACGTGGCGGCCCACCTGAGCCGTGAAGCGGGCCTGGCCCGCATCGACGCACTGATAGACGAAGCACTTGGGGGTCCCCGGCCGTGATCGAGACGAACCGCCCTGCAGCGGCACCGGCCGAGGACGAACCGGACCTCCTCCGGGATCAGTTCCGCCAGCTCCTGCGCTACCGCCGGCTCCTCGGCGCGGGCATCGGGGTCGGCCTGCTGGGCGGCGTCTACCTCGGCATCTCCACGGCCGACACCTATGTCGCGACGGCCGACGTCGTCCTGCGCGCGCCCACCGACGACCCGTTCAACCCGAGCCTCGCCCCCGACAAGGCGATCAACATCGGCTCGGAGCGCCAGGTCGCGCTCAGCTCCTCCATAGCCAACGAGGCCGCGAAGAAGCTCGGCGTGTCCGCGTCCGGCTTCGCCGAGCTGCGCAGCGGCCTCCAGGTGACCAACCCGCCGCAGACGATGGTGCTCCGCTTCACGTACACCGCGTCCTCCCCCAAGGAGGCCGCCAAGCGGGCCAACGCGATGACCGAGGCGTACCTGCTCAAGCGGCAGGAAGCCCTCGACGCCACCCGCGACAAGATGGTCAAGGGGTACAAGGAGCAGCGCGATCCGATCGCCAAGCAGCTCGACGAGCTCACCAAGGAGATCGCCCGGATGCCCGCCGGCGCCGGGCGCGACGCGGCCAGCTCCGCCAAGACCGACCTGCAGAGCGAGGTCGGCGGCTACAACACCAAAATCACCAAGCTCGAAGCCCTCGACATGACCCCGGGCCGGGTCACCAGCGCCGCGACCGCGCCCACCGCGACCGACGGGCCCGGCATCGTCATGTCGCTCGCGCTCGGCGCGGCCGTGGGCCTCGCACTCGGCCTGCTGGCCGCCTGGGTCCGGCTGGTCTTCGACCCGGCGCCGCGGTCCGAGGGCGATGTGGCACGGGCCCTGCGCGCTCCCGTGCTGGGCTACCTGCCCCGGGACAAGACGGGCGGCGGGCCGCTGCTCGCCGCCGGCGAGGCCGATCCCCGGCTCGCCGAGGAGTACCGCTCGGTGGCCTTCCGGCTCGCCTACGACTCCCGCTTCGCCGACCGGCGCCGACTGCTCGTCGTCGCCCCGCGCGGCAGCAGCGAGACCGCCGCCGCGGTCGCCGTGAACCTCGCCGCCTCCTTCGCGGAGACCGGCAAGGACGTCCTGCTCATCGAGGCCGACCTGCGCACGCCGGTACTGGCCAGCCAGCTGCCGACGGACGCCGGCGGCCGGCCCCGGTGGAGCCGGACCCCGGGCAGCCCGACCGCCGGCGGACGCCACGCCGACTCCGAGTGGCCCGACGGCCGCCAGCTCGTCGTCGACGCCGGGGAGTCCGGCTCGTTCGACCTGATTCCCGGCGAACGGGCGCGCAACGTCCCGCGCGCGCTGACCTCCGCCCGCGCCACCCAGCTGATCTCCGAGGCCGACTCCCCCAACTCCACCGTGGTCGTGCTCGCGCCGCCCGTGCTCTCGTACGCCGACGCCCTCGCCCTCGTCGACCGTGTCGACGGCGTCCTGGTCGTCTGCAACCCGCGCGCCGTCCACCGCACCGACCTGTCCCGGATCCGGGAGCTGATCAGCGGCGCCGGCGGCACGGTGCTCGGTGCGGTGCTGCACGCGCCGCTGCCCGGCGAGAAGCGCGGCCGGGGCAAGGACAAGATCGTCCCGGCCTCCACGGGGCCGGCCGCCGGCTCCGGAACGTCCGGGAAGGCCGCTCCGCAGCCCCAGCCGATCCCGTACGAAGTGGCCGAGCCCGAGCAGCACATCCCCGGTGACGGCACGGACACCGTCGCGCTGCGCACCGTGCGCATGGGCCGCAGATGAGCCGACGCGGCCTCGCGGCGGTCGCGTCGGTCCTGGACCAGGCCGCCTCCAGTGCCACGAACATCCTGGTGCTGGTGCTGGCCGCCCGGCTGTCCACGGAGGCCGGCTTCGCCGACTTCTCGATGGTGTACGTGACCTTCACCGTGCTCCTCGGACTGAACATGGCCTACGTGGGCCAGAGCGTCGTCCTGGAGAAGGGCGAACGGCTGGGCGCGGTGTGCCGGTCGGCCGTGGGCTTCACGGGGGCCGCCTCAGCGGTGGTCGGGGCGGTACTGGCGACCGTGGGCCTGGCCCTGTCCGGTGCCACGGGGCGGGCGTTCCTCGCGCTGGGCCTCGTACTGCCGCTGGTGCTCCTGCAGGACGGGCTGCGGTACTGCTTCTCGGCGCTGCGGGCCCCCGAGCGGGCGCTGGCCGCCGACGCGCTGCGGCTGGTGTGCGTGGTCGCGGCGCTGGCCCTCCAGCCGTCCGGGGCTTCCGCAGGGCGGCTCGTGCTGGTGTGGGGGATCTCCGCGCTGCCGGCGCTGGGCCTGGGGCTGTGGCTGCTGCGGCCGTACGTGCGCGGGGCGCGGGCCGATCTGCGGCCGTACGTGCGGCGCGGGCACCTGGGGCAGCGGTTCGTGGTCGAGTTCGCGGTGGGCAACGGCTCCAGCCAGCTCGCCGTACTGGGCCTCGGCGTCTTCGCGACGCCGCTGGCCGTCGGTGCGCTGCGGGGTGCGACGACCCTGTTCGGGCCGCTGAACGTGCTGTTCAACTCGGCGAACTCCTTCGGGCCGCCGGTGCTGTCGCGGCTCGGTGGCAAGCGGGCCACGGTCCGGGCGACGGGCCTGCTGGCGGTGGTGCTGGCGCTGCTCGGCGCCGGGTGGGGGGCGGTGCTGTACGCGCTTCCCGACCGGGTGGGCCGTCAGCTGCTGGGCGACACCTGGGCCTCGGCGTCCGGGCTGCTGCCGGCGACGGGGGCCCAGTACGCGGTGATGGGGCTGGGCACCTGCGCGCTGCTCACCCTGCGGGTGCTGGCCCCCAAGGCCACGCTGTCGTTGCAGGTGGTCTTCTCCCTGCTGTCGGTGGTGTTCCTGCTGGCCGGTTACGCGGCGTACGGGGTGGCGGGCGCGGCCTGGGGCCTGGCGGCCGGCTCTGCCGCCAAGGCCGCCGCGAGCTGGCTCCGCGTCTCCCGCCTCCCGGCCCCGACCCCGGCCCCGCACCCGACCCCGGCCTGATCCGCTGCGCGGGGCCTCCCCTGGCTCCGCCCGGACCCGCGCCTCAATCGCCGGCGAGGCTGGGTTCGGCTGCCCCGCCGAGTTCGGGTGGGGGTCCAGACACGGCGCTCCGCGCCCGCGCCTCAAACGCCGGCGAGGCTGAAATTTCTCTGCGGGCAACCCATCCCGCCCGACGGCGGCGCGGGGTCAGGGGCGGAGCCCCGGCAGCGGCGCCGCACCCGGGCCGGCCGGTCCCGCGGAGCCCAGGGGCGCCGCCGCAGCCCTCAGCGCAGCGTGGTGGCCTTGTCCGTGCGGTAGGTCGCGACCAGCGCCAGGCACAGGGCCGCGATCGCCACGCGCCCCGACGCCTGGAGGAGCGGGCCGCGCAGCAGGATGAAGGAGTAGCCAGCGACCAGCGGGACGACCACCGAGATCAGGCTCCCCGGCGGCGCCCTCCGCGTCGCGCGCTTCGCGTAGCGCCGGTCCACACGGGCCGAGGCGTACCCCATGGCCAGCAGCCCGGCGCCCATGCCCAGCGGACCGAAGTCGATCCACAGCTCCGCCCAGATCGGGGAGGAGAGGTTGGTGTTGACCGTGCCCATCCACTGGCCGACCATCACGCCCGTGTCCCGCGGCTTGCCCGGCCACACCGACCGCGGCACCGCGAAGAAGACGGATCCGGCCAGCTGGCGGCCGTAGAAGTGCCCGGGACCGGAGTTCGAGAAGGTGATGGTGTTCGCGAACATGCCGATCTGGTCGTAGTCCTTGAGCGCCATCGGCTCCAGGAAGGACGTCGTCTCGACCGGCCTGTAGTTCTTCTCGTCGTACCGGAAGCGGTCCGCGAACGGGAACACGAGGAGGGCGATGACCACGGCCATCGACAGCGCCACCCGGTACATCGCCGCGCTGACCGGGAAGACCGTGAAGAGCATCGCGAACATGACCGTCAGGAACCAGTAGCGCGGGTTCGAGATCGGGTTGTTGACCACCAGGTTCAGCACGGCGAGCGCCGACCAGGTGACGATGATCGAGACCTTGCGGCGGGCGAACTTCGAGGTGATCAGCCAGCGCGTGTAGAGCAGCAGCGACAGCAGCGCCGGTACGGTGCCGAAGCCGCGCAGCAGTGCCTGCCCGGCCTGGCCGTCGCCGTTGGAGACGCCCGCCTCCTGGATGCCCGCGATGATCTCCTGGCGGCTGGAGAAGAAGACCGCCGGACCGCCGAGTTTCATCACGAAGGCGGCGCTGCACACGAAGGACAGGACCGTGAGCAGCTGGAGCCGCCGCCTGTGGGTCATGACGGGGCGCGACTCCTTCTGGGAGCCGCCCGCCCGGCCGGCCGGCCGGTGACGGGCCAGCAGGACGCCCACGTCGAAGGCGGTGCAGCCGAGGAGCACCAGGCCGATGGCGACGGTGAGGTCCGAGCGGGGCCCGACGACGGGGGTCGGGACCTGGCCGAGGACGGCCTGCGCGAGGGGGGCCACCCCCATGGCCATGTAGACGAAGAGCCAGAAGGAGCCCTGGAGCAGCTTGCGGCGGCTGGTCAGCACCATCGCGGAGAGGCGGGCGCCCGCGTACATGGTGAGCAGCAGCTGGAGCCAGAACGCCGCGTCGCGCTGGCCCGCGCCGGACTGGACGGCGACGAGGAGCGGCAGGAAGACGGTGAAGCCGAGGGCGAGCGGGACGGACAGCGCGCGGGAGAGCAGGGTCCGCGGGGTGGTGACCCTGCCCCACAGGGTCTCGTCCTCCAGGGGGTGCGGCGCCGCCGCTGCGGAGGGCTTGCGTATGTCCGTTGCCACTGCCGCCCCCACCCCATGTGCCTGGTCCGGGCGCAGTCTAGTCTGAGCGGGCGGCGCCCGGGGAGGCGCCGGGGGTCCCCCCGACGACGTCAGGGGGAGGGTGGATGATCGGGGCTTCCGTTGCGTGACCTTCCTGCCTTCACTCTGGCCGGATACGACAAGGGGCGCGGGCTGCTGACGCAGGCGCTCTGGTTCGCCGTGATGAACACGCTGTTCATGAGCTGGTTCTGTCCGGCGCGGCTGCGGGTCGCGCTGCTGCGCGCCTTCGGCGCGAAGATCGGCGAGGGCGTGCTGATCCGGCACAGGGTGCGGGTGCTGTGGCCGTGGAAGCTGACCGTCGGGGACCACACGTGGATCGGCGAGGGCGCCTGGCTGCTGAACCTGGAGCCGGTGACGATCGGTTCGCACGTGTGCCTCTCGCAGGAGGCGATGCTGTGCACCGGCTCGCACGACCACCGGGCCGCCGGCTTCCGCTACCGCAACGCCCCGATCACGGTCGAGGACGGCGCGTGGGTGGCGGTACGGGCGACCGTGCTGGCCGGGGTGACCGTGAGCCGCTGCGCGGTCGCGGGCGCGGGAGCCGTCGTACACAAGGACCTGCCGGAGCTGACCCTGCAGACCCAGGACGGGCGGCGCCGCCCGGTGGAGGAGCCGAAGTGAAAGTCCTGCACGCCGTCACGCTGCACTCCCCCTCGCACGCCTTCGGCGGGCCGGTACGGGTCGCGCTGAACCTGGCGAAAGGGCTGCGGGCCCGGGGCCACGACGCGCGGCTGCTGGCGCTGGGCGAGGACTTCGAGGAATGGCCCACGTCCGTGGAGGGCGTGCCGGCGAAGCTGTTCCCGGCCCGCAGACTGCTCCCCCTCGGTTTCAGCGGGATGACCTCGCCGGCGCTGCTGGCGACGGCCGGCCGCCTGGTCCGGGAAGCAGATGTCGTCCACGTCCACCTGGCCCGGGACCTGGTGACCCTGCCGGTGGCCCTGGCGGCGCTGCGGGCCGGCAGACCCCTCGTCCTGCAGACCCACGGGATGGTGGACCCGAGCGAGAAGCTGCTTGCCAAGGTGCTGGACGCGGTGGCGGTACGCCGGCTGCTGCGCGGCGCGGACACGGTGCTCCACCTGACCCCGCACGAACGGCAGGGCCTGGACGCGGTGGTGGGGGCGCCGCCCCTGGCGAACGCGGTCCGCCTGGTCAACGGCACCCCGGCGCAGGAGGCACGCCCCGCCCTGTCGGGGCCGCCGCGCGTCCTGTACTCGGCGCGCCTGCAGGCCCGTAAGCGGCCGGTGGACTTCGTGGACGCGGCCCCGGCGGTCCTCGCGGCGCACCCGGACGCGCACTTCGTGGTCGCGGGCCCGGACGAGGGTGAGGCGGCAGCCGTCCGTGCGCGCGTCACGGCCCTGGGCCTCTCGTCCCGCTTCACCGTGCCGGGAGCCCTGTCCAGCGAGGACGTCCTGGCGGAGCTGCGCCGGGCCCACGTCTACGTACTTCCCTCCGTGGACGAGCCGTTCCCGATGTCGGTCCTGGAAGCCCTCGCGGTGGGCGTCCCGCCGGTGGTGACCCACTCCAACGGCCTGGCCCGTGACATCACCGCGGCGGGCGCGGGGCACGCGGTCGACCCGGGCCCGGCGGGCGTCTCGGCGGCGGTCCTGGCCCTGCTGGACCCGGCGGCGAACGCGGCGGCCTCCCGGGCGGCGCGCACACTGGCCGCGGAGTCCTTCTCGATGGACGCCGTCCTGGACACCCTGCTCCCGGTGTACGAGGCGGCACTCCGGAAGTAGGGCCTCACCGGCCGGCGTACTAGGGAGTGTCGTCGAAGTAGCGTCGGCCGCCCGGAGGGCGGGGCTGGCGGGGCCTGGTGCGTGCGATCGCAGGCGGAGGAGGGAATCGACGCGGTGGGGGCACCTCCCAGCGGTAGCTGGGGGACGTCGGTGACCGACGACAACGCGGCGAGCGTGCGTGCCAGGCCCC
>NZ_JBEZLW010000050.1:0-47406 GCF_040652395.1 Streptomyces sp. NPDC048269 | reverse complement strand
AACAACCACCGGGCCAACCATCACAGCGTCGGCAAGACGGCCAAACGCGCCGAGTCAATCAAGGAACACCAAGCCCGCAGAGGATAAATGCCAAGCTAAGTGGCTGTTGTTGTTCCGAACTTGAGGAGTGCTGGTCGAACGGGAGTCACCTGAACTCCCGACCCGACCGGTCCTCCCCCGCCATCGTGACCTCCGCGTCCATCACATCGAGCGGCAGCACGACCGCGCGCACCGGGTGGACGTCACGTCGCCGAGATGCCCGGCCGCACGGCGAGGCCAGAGCACCCACAGGCACGACGCCTGGCGTACCGCCACCACCAGCGTCCTCGCAGCAGTGCGCAGCTTGTCACCCGAGCGGTGGGAGGCGGGACGTCCGCAATGGCCAACCGGCGGCGACTGTGAAAATCGCTGTCCGATCACCGGAGCACGGTGATAGACATCCGGCGTGGAAAAGAATCTTGAGTTCCCTGACCTGTTGCGACTGATCGATGAACGGTCGACCGCCTTCCGCGCCGTGGTCGCCGCCGCGCCCGGTCTCGACGCGCAGGTGCCGACCTGCCCGGGGTGGACGCTGTTCGATCTGGTGAAGCACCTGGGTGGGGGAGACCGTTTCTGGGCCGCCATCGTCGGCGCGGGGTCTGCCGACGCTCCCCCGGCCGAGGCCGTCGCCGCGCGCGCCGCGCTGGAAGTGCCGCAGGAGCGTGAGGCCCTGCTGGCCTGGCTGGACGCGTCGACGCAGCTTCTGCTGGGCGCCCTGCGCGCGGCGGGACCGGAGAGCGGTTGCTGGACGTGGTGGCCCGCGTCGCAGTCACCGCAGACCGCCGGCGGTGTCGCCCGGCACCGGGTCCAGGAGACCGCGGTGCACACCTACGACGCCCAGCTCGCCTGGGGCGCCCCGCAGCGGCTGCCGGTCGAGCTGGCACTTGACGGTGTGGAGGAGTTCCTGTTCACCGTCTGCGCAACGCCGAGTGCCTGGCCGCACAAGCCCACGGCCTTCGACTTCCACGCCGCCGAGGGCCGCTCCTGGCGCCTCACCGTCGACGGCGACGGCGCACGCATCACCCGCATCCCCGCGCCCACCGCCGCGACCGGCGAAGACTCGGACGCAGCCGGCGCCTCCGTCCACGGCACGGCCAGTGAGCTGGTCCTCTACCTGTACGACCGGATCCAGGCCGACTCCTTGCACGTTGACGGAGACGCAGGGCTGCTCGACCTGCTCCGCGCCTGGGAGCCGGAGGAGAAGTAGGACGTAGCGGGGGCCGTTGGCCGCGCCTCGAGCCGGTAAGACACGACTCTTCGCCAGGTTCGTCAGTCGCGGCACCGGGCTCAAACCCGCGAGGCGGCCTCCGGGCGTCACCAAGCCGACCGTCTACCTGGATGGCAGTGCGAATTTGTCCGTCCCAGCAATCACGAGAAGCGACGCGACTGCCGTCCCGATCTCGTCGAGAAGTCAGTCGATCGGGTGACTGCCGCGGCTGCCGTGCATGAGAGCAGCGCCTCTTGGTAGCTCGAAGTCTGTCGAAGCCAACCTGCGGTCCAGGAGGCTTTGTTGTCGCATTTCAACGGCAACGCGGGAGTGGGGTCCACTTCAGCCACTCTCGCGTGTGACTGTCTGGCTCACAGGTTCGGGAACGCCAGAGACCACGGGGCGCGCGAGCGTCGGTATCCCACCGACATGTCGGACGCCGAGTGGGCGGTGGTCCGGCCACTGCTGCCGGTGCCGGGCTGGCTGCGGGGCCGGGGCGGGCAACCGGAGGCTTATTGCCACCGCGCGATGCTGGACGCGATCCGATACCTGGTCGACAACGGCACGAAGTGGCGTGCCATGCCAGCGACTTCCCACCGTGGGACGGGGTCTACGCGTTCTTCCGGCGCTGGCGCAACCACGATCTGGTCCGCGAGTTCCACGACCGGCTCCGCCGCCTGGTCCGCGAGCGGGCCGGGCGGGACTCGGAGCCGGGCGCGGGCGTGATCGACTCGCAGTCGGTCAAAGCGGACGCGGTCGTCGGCTCTGACAGCCGCGGCTTCGACGGCGGCAAGCTAATCAACGGGCGCAAGCGGCACGTCGTGGTCGACACCCTTGGCCTGCTGCTCGCGGTGATGGTCACCGCAGCGGATGTGGGCGACCGCGCCGCGGCCCAGGTCCTGCTCACCCAGGTCACTGCCGCGCACCACCTGCTGGCCCTGGTCTGGGCCGACGGCGGATACACCGGCAGCCTCGTCGAGTACTGCCTCGCGGCTCTCGCCCTGGTCCTCGCCATCGTCAAACGCAGCGACGACATGCGCGGCTTCGTCGTGCTGCCCAAGCGTTGGATCGTCGAGCGGCTTCGCCCACCTGATGCGAAGTCGCCGTCTCGTGCGCGACTTCGAGCGTTCCATCGCCAGCGCGGAGGCGATGGTCTACTGGTCGATGACGATGCTCATAGCCCGCCGCGTTGCCCGGCCACGTCCTTCGCGAGCTTGAATCGGCCAGGTGCCGGCTCGATCAGCCAGCCGCGCGCCGTCAGCCGCTTGGCCTTCGATCGCAGTGCCTCCACCTTTCCCGGTACGGGGTCCAGGCCGAAGCAGGCGGCCATCTCCTGGCACGTCAAAGCTCCTTGACCGAGTCGGTTACGGTCACTGAGGGCCTGCAGGATGCGCTGGTAGTCCACCGACAGCGCCGACCAGGCCAGCCCCGCGCGCCACACCGGCACCACTGTTTTCGGCTTCGCCGCCTCCGCCGGTTCGGGCCGCGCCGGCTGCACACCGGGAGCCGGCAGACCCTCGGAGGCGGCGGGGCCGACGACGGCGTCGTTGCCCGGGGCCAGTACCTCGCCAACGCGTGAGCGGGCGATGACCCACTCGTTCCACTCCCGCTCAGCCACGGCCAGCTCCGCCTGGAGGCGGTCGGCCTCCTCCCGCAGATCGTCGACACGACGGGGAGCGGTGAGCTCACGCTGTTCCAGCAGTCCCACGACCGACGGCATCCTCGACCTCCACCAAAGCAACGACACGACACGTCACCACTGCCACAAGACCGCCGACCCTATGCCTGACCAGCGAGAACGCAGTCCTCAAGCCCGGAAAGACAACAACCTCTAACAGAGCCAGTCATGCCGTCCCCGCAGCTCGTCAGGCAAGGACGTTGACGGCGCGGGCGACCACCAGCCCGAGGATGAGAAGGGAGAGCAGGGCCTGGATACTCATGACGATCTTGGCCCAGGGGGCCAGTGGCATGACATCGGTCGGGCTGAAGGCGGTCGCGTTGGTGAGCCCGAGGTAGAGGTAGTCGATGAAGCGGGGGCGCCAGTCGGCCGAGCCCAGGGTGGGGTTGAGCTGCTGGGGGAACGCGAGTGCAGGGGTGGGAGGCATGTGGTGGGCGCGGGCGGCGGCCCCGCCGCAGTCGAGCTCGTAGTACAGCAGTGAGAAGGCCAGGACGGTGCACACCCACACCGTGCCACCGGCCTGCAGCAGGCTCGTGGCGGAGCTGGTCTCCCGCCCGCCGTGAATGAGGTCGTCGACCAAGTGGACGGTCGACCAGACGGCACTGAGCGCAAGGGCTCCGACCAGGGTGATGGAGACCGCGCGCAGGAAGGCGGAACGCCGGTCGATCCGGCCCGGGTCGCCCGCGATCAGCGCAAGCAGGAGCAGCCCCTCGACGACGGGGAACACCCAGCGAGGCGCCATGCGCAAGCCGTCGGGGAGCAGCACGGTCAGCACCATCGCAGCGAGGACTGCCGCGGCCATCGGCCAGCGGGATTCGCCGAATGACTCGTGCGGATCCGGGCGCACGGCCGGCTCGGGAGAGTGGTGTCTGGTCACGTGGGCGGGCCCTTAAAGTCATCGTCCGTTTTCGCCGTCGCGGGGCATCCGCGACAGGGTGACGCTCGCGGAATGGGGCGCCAGGGGGAACAGGGGGTACTTGTGATCGGTGGTCCCTTTGCCTGTGGCCGGAACTCTGGTCCCCGCACCACGACTGATCCGAGGTCAGGGCGTGCGGGTCAGAACGACGTTCTCCAGTGGCTCTCCGGCGAGGTGGTGCAGGATCTGGGCGCGGACCAGACGGCGTGCCCGCGGCAGGAAGGCCGAGCTGTTGCCTCCGACGTGAGGACTGATGTGTGTGTGGGGCGTGCCACAGCGAATGACCGGGCGGGAGGGGCTCTGTGTCGGTGACGTCCAGGGCGGCGTGCAGTCCCAGCGCGGGGCGGTAGCCGGTCCGCCACTCCTCGATGTCCTGGCCACGCACGAAGTCGGGGATGCCCCGGAGTGACGCGAGAGTGAGCGATACGGCGAGTTCGGCGGTGCTGGTGTCATGAACGCCCCTGGCGTTGCACAGGTGACCCGGGCCGGAACGAACTTCGCGAGGTCGTCGACGCCGGCTGACAGGGACTGGACGACTTTCAGCCGAGGCGCGCTCACAAGGAGGGGCACGGCAGCATCCGTGCAGCCGTAGGGGATGACAAAGAATTCCACCGATGCGAGGCTCTGCGCGTCCGGCGGCCCGCCGACGCCGTCCCACACCGTGACGGACAGATCATTTGGAAGGCCGCGCACATCTGATGCCGGATACGGCAACAGGAACCGGGCGGCGCTCTGATCAGCGGGACGGTCCAAGGAACTCACGGGCCGAACCTAGACCATTCGCCACGAATGATCGGGGCGGACTCGACCGACGTCGTCCGCTGAATTTTCCGTTCGGCCGAACTCGGAGAGCCAGACCGAGGCGGATGTTGCGGGCGCGTCATGGCTTTCACGGCCCGGTAATGGTCTACCAGCCGTCGTGTACGCGCCCTGCTCGCACGCATTGCGGTATCGATGAGTCCCGGCGCGCACGGCCGTATCCGGGGCTGGCGGGGTCCCGCCACAGCGGCGGCGCATCCCGGTCCCCCTCCGTGCGTCGTCCCGTCTGCGCGAGCCCGTGCTCGTCGTAAATTTTATACGCGGTGCGCGCCCTTTGCGCGTCCGTGCGGGCCCGGCAGAATGTTGGTATTCGGCCATGAGGTCAGGGGGACATGGTGGAGATTCTCGTCCAGGGGCGGGATGCCGACCAGGCGGTTGCCGAGGTCGTGTCGCTTGCCGACGGGGCCGCAAACGTCCGCAAGCAGGAGGAGTCGGAGGCCCACAAGGACCCGGTGAGCACCGTCGCCGCCGTCGTCGCCATCGTGGGTGGGTCCGTGACCCTGGCCGACCAGCTCATTCGCTGGTGCCGGCGGTGGCGCGGGAGCCGAGCCGCCGAGTCCGGGCGGTCCGTGGAACGGATCGTTGTCATCGTCGCCGGCCGAGACCGTCCCAACGAGCTGCTGGAGAACCTGACCCGGGAAGAACTGGAACTCCTGCTCCGAGCGGAGACCGACGACACGGACCGGTGAGCGGTGGGCTGAGTCGGGAGAACGGCATGGAACGTCACATCAGTGTGCACATCGACCAGACGGACTCCGACACGATCCGCCTCCACTACGACTACGGCTCCGGCGACCAGGCGACACCGGTAGCAGTCGATGCGACCGCCGTTCAGAGGCGGATCGACCGCGCGGAGACGGAGTACTACGCGGAACTGCCCTCCGACCCCGAGGACCGGGACCGGCACCTGCGGTCTCTCGTCGCCTTCGGCCGGGATCTGTACGCCTTTCTGGACACCCCGCAGCGACTCCTGTCCCGTTGCAGCGAGGACAGTGCCCGCGATTGGGACATCCTCGTCCTCGGTATTTCCGCGGGCCCCTCCAGCGCCCGCTTCAGCCATCTGCCGTGGGAACTGCTCCACGACGGCGACACCTTCGTAGCCACGGCCCCGACTCCGATCGTGCCGGTGCGTCGCCTGACCGGCGCATGGCCGAGTCGGCCACCCCAGCACCGCCCACTGCGCATGGTCTTCATGGCCTGTGCTCCCGATCTGGACACCGCCGCACCGCTGGACTACGACGGCGAGCAGGGTCGGATCTGGGAGAAGACCCGGCGCCAGCGGATCGACCTGGAAGTGGAGGAGCTGGGCGACCTCGACGAGCTGGAGGAACGCATCTATCGGCGGGCTGCGGGCGAGTTCGACGCCGTTCACCTCACCGGGCATGCCCTCCACACCGAGGACGGCCCCAAGTTCCTCACCGAAGATCCCATGGGCAGGCCGAGGCAGACCGGCATTCGGGATCTGCAGCGGAGCCTTGCGGGGCGGTCCACCGTGGTGTTCCTCTCCGGCTGCCGCACGGGTGAGTCCGCCGACGCCGGGGCTGTCGCCTCGCTGGCCGAGAAGCTCGCGCAGGCCACCGCACCGGTCGTGCTCGGCTGGGGGCGGCCCGTGGCCGACGTCATGGCGACGGAGGCGGCTGCTGTGTTCTACCAGTGGCTGGCCCGCGGCGAGTCTCCCACCACGGCACTCGCCTGCACCTACCAGGACATGTACACCAGAGTGCCGTACTGGCACCTGCTGCGCATGTTCGTCCGTGGCAACCCGCCCGGGCCGCTCGTCGTACCGGCCGCCGACCGTCCGGTGGGCCCCGTGCCGCGGGACGCGATCGTCATGGCGGAACCCCGCCCCGGCAAAGCCGAACCCGCCTACCCGGACCCGCTCCGGTTCGTCGGCCGCCGCCGTCAGATCCAGCGGGCCATCAGGGTGCTGCACCCGTTCACCGACGCCCGGGCCGTCCGCCCCGGACTGGTCGTCCAGGGGATGGGCGGCATCGGCAAGACGACCCCTGGTGGGCAGGGTCTGCCAGCGCCTGGAGGACCAGTTCGACTTGGTTGTCCTGCGGCTGCGCGAGAACTATCTGACGGAGGAGTACCTTCGGCGAGTGCTCATGGCAGACCACCGGTTCTCGGGCATGCTGGAGGGCATCGAAGCCGGCTTGCCACTGACGCAGTGGCTCGGCGCGGCGTTTCGCCACTACCCGGGCAACCTCCTCTTCTGGCTGGACGAGTTCGAGACGAGCTTCCGGCCCGATCGCACGACGGTCGACGAAATCGCCATGGTGGACGAGCTGCCCATCGCCCAGAGCGAGACGGTCCAGGTCCTGGAGGCGCTGACCGGCGTCCTCGGCACGCCCCAGCGCAGCGACCGGATCGTCATCACCAGCCGCTATCCGCTGAACCTCCCGTGTACCGCTCGCTTCGAGACCATTACCCTCACGCCGCCGCGTGAGGAGGAGATCCAACGGCTGATCCACCGGCTGCAGACGGATGATCCGACCGATCTCACGGCCGAGCAGATCGTTGCCATCCGGGAGGCCGCGGGCGACAACCCGCGCCTGCTGATCACACAGTTCGAGGCGGCGCGCAGCGGCATCCATCTCAGCGGCGACCTGATGCGCGTCAGACTTCGAGACAAGCGCGACAGGATGCTCGACGCCGACATCCTGCTGCCTGCCCTCGTCGATCGGGTGACGGACGGGAGCAGAAGGCTGCTGGAGGCTGCCACACCCTTCAGTACGCCCGTCCCGGCCGGGGCCCTCGCCCGACTCATGGACGAGCCGCCGGCGCGCACCCTGGAGCGGGCCGACAAGCTCGCCGGACTGAATCTGCTCGAACGGTCGTGGCAGAACGGCGTTCCGCGGTTCATCGTGCCGCTCATCATGCGGGCGCGGTTCACGAGCCAAGGCTCCCCGACCGAACCCACCGCGCGCTGTGCGGCTGCGCTGGCCGCCGAGTTGGGGAATTTCCCGGACGAACCCGATATCCGGCGGCTGGACCAGCCGCTGCTCCAGGAACTGCGGCGGCTCGCGCTGGCCGGCGGGAACACAGAGCTGGCGGTCGAAGCCACCCTGGCCTTGGCAGACATTCATCACACCTTCGGCCGCTACAGCGAGGTCGCGAAGCTCTGCCACCAGATGCTCTCCCGTACCTCGGAACACCGGCTGTACTGCACGCTGGCCGAGGCCGAGAGCGAGCTCGGCCACAGCTACGACGCGGTGCGCCATTTCGAGCACGCCCTGACCCAATGCCCTCCCAGGACGGATCGGGAACGCGCTCAAACCCTCGTTTCGGCCGCCTACCACTTCACCTTCCAACTGAGGCCGACGCCGCAACCCGAGCGCGTCGTACAGCTGACGGAAGCCATCGACATCGCCCGGCGCGATGGCGGGATCCCCAGCACGCTCTCCTTCGGGCTGCGTACCCTGGCCCGCGTCCTCGCCATGAGTGACGACGCCGCCGACCGGGAGCGGGTAACGGCTCTGCTCGACGAAGCCATGGACGTCGCTCGGAACATCTGCGATGGAGGCGGGGAGGCCAACTGCGTCAGGTTCGACCGGGTGTGCGCCGTCCTGCTGGTCCGCCGGGACTTCCTCGCGGCCGAGCGCGAGCTGGAGGCCATCGTGAAGATCCACGAAGGTCTTCAGCAACCCCGTAATGCTGCGGTGGTGCTTCTGGAATCAGCGGAAAACTGGCTGGAGCTCGACGAGACGGAGAAGGCGAGGTCATCCATCGTGAAGGTCGACGCCCTCAATCGGTACCTGAACTCCCCGCGCATCGAAGTTCACTCGGAGCTGCTCAAGGGTGATGTCGACTTCCGCCAGGGCGCCTTCGCGGATGCCGAGGAACACTACGCAATCAGCTTCGAGAACGCTTCCCGGATGGGCTACGAGCAGTTCGAGCTGGCCGGGCTGCGGGGTCGCGTGACGTGCCGCAAGAGCCTCAGTGATCCCGAAGGTGCCACCCGCCTCCTGCGCGATGTGCTGCGGCGCGACGCGGAGCTGCGTTCCCCCACGTACCGCGTCGACCTCCTTCTCGCGACCGTCGACCAGGCCGACATGGAGTCCGACGACCAGCGGCGCGAGGTACTGGAACGTGCTCGCGAGGCGGCTTCGATCGCCCGTACCAACGGCATGACCGGGCGAGAGCTCCAGGCCTGGTACTGGTGGTGCGACGCCGCCGACGAACTCGGCGTTGCATCCACGGAACGGGAGGCGGCACTGCGACGGATCCTCGACCTGCAGAAGGACACCGAGGACGGGGAGCACACCGACAGCCTCATTCGCCTCGGCAGGCTGCTGCTGGTCGCCGAGCGGTTCCTGGAGGCCCGCACCCCACTGACCGAAGCACTCGCCGCGCACACCGGCGACGAAGCGGGCGAGGCCGAGCTCCGCGGCCTTCTCGCCGAGGCCGCGCGCGGCAGCGGGGACCTTCCGGCCGCCGTCGAACAGCTCACCGCTGTCGCCCGCATCCGGGTCGGCCTGAGCCACTACGACACTGCCGCCCGGACGCTGCACGAACTGGCTTCCGTACACCTAGCGGCCTTGGCCCCCGACATCGCGTACGAGGATCTGCACGATGCCCGTTCCCTCGCCCGCATGGTGCCGAATGTGGAACTGGAACACCAGATCCTGGGAGATTTGGCGACCGTCGCCGACTCCCTCAAGCGGTTCGAGGAGGCGTTCCAGTGGCAGGTGGCCGCAAGGTCCGCATACCTGCGTCTGGTTCCTCTGCGGGTGACGGTCGCGACGGACCTGACCCCCTTCTTCGACTCCCGGCAGGGTGGCGTCGCCATCGCGGAGACGGAACGGATGAGGGAGCGGATCCGTGAGGAAGACGGCTGGTTCATGCCCGGGGTGGCGTATTCCGCGCACGACCACATGCCGTCCCGGACGTACGTCATCTACGTCTGGGGCGACGTCGTCCATCAGGGGCTGCTCCCGACGGATCACGCACTGGTGCCGGCCCGGTCATCGGAGACCAGAGTCGGTCCTGTCACTACCGAAATCGGCGTACCCGCCGTGGAATGGCTCACCGAGGAGCAGGCTGCGGGTCTGTCCACGCTCGACCCCGCCCAAGTGGCGTTGAGGAACCTCCGCGTGCAGGTCACCCTGCATCGCGCCCGCTTGGATCCGTACATCGAGCCCACGCCGCCCCCTGAGCCGCACATCGATTTCACCGTGGAGCAGATTCTCGACCGCCTCGGCCGCCAGGAGCCGCTCGATCACTGAGAAGCCATTCGCTCGCCGCGAGCAACCCCTCAGGGCGCCGGCCGCGGGGCGCCGCGAGCGCGGCCCACACGGGGACACGCAGGAAGCGGCGGCTGGCCGGCCAACGGTTGAGGGTCGGCCGCAGCCACGTCGGGATGACCGTGGTCGTCCTGATCGACGACACCGTCTTCCGGGTCCTGGACGGCGGCACCCGGGCACACGGCCCTTCGGGGGCGGTGGTCGGGGTCCGCCCGTAGTGACCGGTGACATGCCGGTCATGGTCAGGATCGCTGGTCACCGTTCCGGTGCCGACGGAGGGGCACTAGCTGCCGAGCAGCGGCAGGGCCGGGAACGTGTGGTCCTGCCAGATCAGGCGGGAGGCCTCCTCCGGGTAGGAGGCGAGGGCCGGCCGGGTGTCGAAGAGCCGTACGAGGCGCTGCCCCGCGTCGTACGCGGGCCAGCCGGGGTCGCCGTGGGCGGCGAAGGCCGTCCAGGCGGCCCGCATCCGTGCCGACAGCTCTTCCGCCTCGGGGAACGGGCTTTCGCCGATCAGCACGGCGGGCTGGCCGCGGTCCAGGTTGCCGAAGACCAGCGGTACGTCGAGGCCGTGGCAGGCACCGAGGGCACCGCCCATGCCGGGGGCGGGCCAGGTCAGCTCGTAGACGTGGGCACGGCCGCCGGCGGCGGTCTGGGCCCGGGCGAGGTGGAGGGACGGCATGCGGAACAGCCAGTCGGAGTTGACCAGCTCGTACAGCTCGTTGGGGCCCGCGGTGGGAAACGCGTCGCGGTAGCGGCGTGCGGCGTCTCGGCCAGGGCCGAAGACATGCAGGGCGGTCTCCGCCTGCTCCGCCGTGACCTGGCCGAGCAGCCCGTCGAGCGCGGCGAGCAGCCGCGTTTCGTCGCGGGTGTGGCCGACGAGGAGTTCGACGTCCCGGCCGGCGCCGTCGGCCAGGGCCTGCCACGGCGTGACCGGCAGGACGTCTCCGTCGACGACGGGCGAGAACGGGATCGCCCGGTGCCCGACCGGACCCCAGCGATCCGCCCACCGGTCCATCTTGGAGCCGACCGCATCACCGGCAGCGGACAGCCGGACGGGGTCCACCCCGGACAGGTCGCCCACCGTGGGCCCCATCCCCAGCTCGGCGGCACAAGCGGCGGCGATGTCGGCGGCGAGCTCCGGCGAGAAGAACGTGCCCTGCACACTCTGTGCCACGGCCCGGCCGAAGAGCCCGGCCGCGCGCGGCATTGCCAGCAGCGCGGCGACCGATCCGGCGCCCGCCGACTGGCCGAAGACCGTGACACGGTCCGGGTCACCGCCGAAGGCCCGGATGTTGTCGCGCACCCATTCCAGGGCGGCAACCTGGTCCAGCAGGCCCCGGTTGGCGGGCGCCCCCTCGATCTGCCCGAAACCCTCCAGGCCCACACGGTAGTTGAACGTCACCACGACGACACCGCCGTCACGTGACAGGCGGCCGCCGTCGTACTCGGGAAGACCGGACATGCCTATCGAGTAGGCACCGCCCTGGATCCACACCATCACCGGCAGCACTGCGCCCGGGCTCGGTTCGGGCGACCAGACGTTGACCGTCAGCCAGTCGTCGCCCGCCGCGTCCCGCGCCAGCGCGTCCATACCGAAATGGCCGCCCTGAGGGGGCGGCGGCCCGTACGCCGCCGTCGGCAGGACCCCGTCCCATCCCCGTACGGGCCGGGGCGCGGCGAAACGCAGCGGGCCGACCGGCGGCTCGGCGAACGGGATCCCGCGGAAGACCGCCACACCCCCCTCGCGGCTGCCGCGCAGCGCCCCGCCCGCCACGCGGACCTCGGGCTTGGATCCGGACGGCTCGGACGCGGTAACGGTCATCACGGCTCTTCCCTGGGCGGCCTGGACGTTCCGGGAATCATCCCGCTGCCGCACGATGCGTGCCAGTCATTTACGTCTTCATCCCGGAGAGCATTGGGCCAGGACGCCCAAGCAGTCGCAGAGCTCAACTGGATGGCGGTCGGCGGCTGAACATGCGGGCTCCGGTGCGCGAGCCGGGCGTACCGGCCGAGTTTCCCTCTGTGGGAGAGGATTGCTTCTCCGAGGAGGTGCCGTGGCTGCTGCGCATGTGCGAGGCGGCCACACAAGCAGATCCAACGATCGCGGGGGAACTGCTGAAGAATTCCCGCGCCTCCGCCTGACGGGCCCGAACTTGTCACTCAGCAGCACAGGAGCAAGCCATGACCACATCCGCCGGCCACGTGAAGGCCACCGCATCCGCCGCCGCCATCGTCCGGGACGAACAAGGACGCGTGCTCATCGTCAACCCGGTCTACAAGGAGCGGTGGAACCTGCCCGGTGGCCATCTTGAGGAAGGCGAAATCCCCACCGCCGCCGTCCGTCGTGAACTCCGTGAGGAGCTCGGCCTGGACCTTGAGATAGGTGACCTCCTGGTCACCGCCTGGGTTACCAGGGCCGAGGGATCCCACGTCTTCTACGTCTTCGACGGCCCCCAGCTGAGCCCGGAGCAGCAGCAGGCCATCAGCCTCCAGAAGTCGGAGATCGACGAGGTCCGGTTCTGCCTGCCCGAGGACATGTCCCCCAGCATGATTCCGCCCTTCGCGCTCGCCATCTGGCGACAGGCTCTCGCAGCACGTGAGGAGAAGCGGGCCGCCTACCTCGAACTCGCCCTGTAGGAGCCGCGCACTCCGCGCGCCGGCGGTCGTAGGCGGGGCGCGGGGCTGGAAGTGCCAGTACTCCGAAGGCGAGACGGTGCTTCCGGTGCCTCGGGCGAAGACCGTGCTGTCCCGTCTGGTGGACGCTGAGTGCCCGGAACTGCGGGTCTGGCCGAGTCCCGATGTTCTGGCGATCTTCCGTTTCAAGGACGACGAGGTCATCGACTTCGACGTTGACCTGCGGGAGTTACAGGGCCAGGAGCGACTTGATGTGTTCTGCGGCTTATCAGGCTTCCAGCATCCCCAGCCCGGAGTCGGCCCGGCAGATCGGGCATGCCTCGACTCCCTGCGCGAGGGCGTCGGTGGCCTGCTCGCGGGTGGCGGGACGGGAGCGCGACTGGCCGAGGGAGCAGTCCCCGGCGTGCACCATCACCGGCCGTTGCACCGCGCCGATCCCGTACTGGATCCGCCAGCCGGTCTGGGGCACCGGCCGGTGCGGGGTCTCGGCCAGGCGCTGGTCACGGCGGGCCTCGACGATCAGTGCTCGGACCTCGACGAGGAGCGCGTGGAGCTGCCGCTCCACCACCTCCAGCCGGGCCAGATCCGGCGGGAAGAGCGCACGCGGATCACGCCCGGCCACGGCTGCTACCCCGCAGCCGGCTCGTGGGCCCGCTTGAGGGCCATCCGTGCGGCGACGACCTTCTCCCGCTCCACGCTCTGCCAGAACGCGCCCGTCCCCACGACGCCGGTCAGCCTCCGTAGCCGACGCTCCAGCCGGCCCGGCGGTACCTCCTGGGTGTAGCCAGGGCTCGGCGGTACGTCGCCGCGCAGGAAGTAGCGGCCATCTTGGGACGTCCAGCCGGGGAGGGGTTCCGTCGACAAGGGCAGCGCGGCGCACAGGGCGGAGTGCTCGGCGCGGATGCGGTGGAGCTGTGCCTGGAGGGCCCGCAGGCCGGGGAGGGAACTCGAAGGACATGACGACATCGTACGTCTGTTCGAATCAAACGGGACCACGCATGCGCCAGGCTCGCTCCGAATATCGAACAAATGATCAATCGAGCCATGGCGCAAGACTCGCTTGGCCGTGGCCGCGCTCGGCGGGGAACCCGGGCTCGTCGTATGACTCTCCCTTCCCCGACCTCCCCCCGCCCGGGCTGGCTCCAGGCGCCAGGCCCCGGGGGCCGGGGGCCGGGTGTGCTCATCCACGGGCACGACTGCGCACACGCGACCGGCGGTGGGGTCGAGATGGACAACCCGCAGGCCTGGATGCGCTCATGCGGCCCGGCGTGCGGGCATGCCACCACTGCGACGCCGAATCGCCCTCGGAGCAGGCGTCCAGCGGGGCCGCGGCCACGCGTAGCCGCCTCAAGGCTTCGGGATGACGGCCCGCAGGACGCTCGGCACGTCGGCCGGGTCGACCAGCACCAGCGCGACGGCGCCGAGCGAGGGCGGCGGTCTGCCCTCGCGCATATACCAGGGCAGACAATATCCGTCAAGTCCCGAAATTCAGCGACATGACCCCCTTCCTGCTGCCGGGGCTTACTTGAGGCATCGGTTGAAGCGCAACCGAGGACCTTCTTCCCCCTCCCTCACGCTAGGAGATCTTCCATGTCTCGCTCCTCCCGCACCCTGCGTCTGGCACTGCTCACCGCCTCGACCTCGCTGGCGGCAGGGGGCGTACTGCTGCCCACCGGGGCGTTCGCCGCCACCCCGGCGACGACCCCGCACGCGATCACCCTCCCGGCCGACCGCGGCGGCAATGACCACGAGGAGCGCCAGGGCGGCGACTGGGAGAAGAGCGGGGACTGGAACAAGAACCGGGGCGGCTCCCACGGGAAGGACACCGACGAGAGCCAGGGCGAGGACCAGGACCGTTCCGAGCCGACGGACCCCGGTTCCGGTGTGGTTCCGGAGGACTACTGCAACGACCCGAAGGGGCTTCCGGGGCTGTGCGTCGACGGCAAGCCGCTGCCGAAGGGGGACGGCACCGTCATGGTTCCGCAGGGAACCGTCGTGGAGAGCGGCACGGGCAGCTCCACCGTCGAGCTCGCGGTGTGACCCGCGTGGCCGGCCGGTAAGGGCCGGCACACGCCAGGGGTGCGGCTCCCGAAGGGGCCGCACCCCTGGCATGATCCAAGGTCCGGCCGCGGCCCGGTCGCGTGCGCGGGGTGGATGCGATGCGGAACGCGGCGACTGCGGCGCCTCCCGGGGTGAACCTGAGTTCGGGGTCGCGGACCAGGCTGCCGACGACGGGCACAGTGGTCTCGTCTGACACGAATGCCTTCCGAGTTGAACGGGGGCCAGCTGGGGCCTGTTGTGAAAGTGCTGGTCGCGGGCATGTTCGTGCGGGGCTGTGCTTCCATGCTCCGGTGAATCGAGAGACTGTCCCGCAGCCGCCGGGGCCCCGGTCGGTCATATCCGGCGTCGCAGCCCGCTCGTGCCGCCAGCTGCGGTGGTCACAGCAGAAGCCGGCGCCCTCCGGAGTTGGACCTCACGGAGCCTTCTGACCGAACCCGCATCGCCCGCCGTCAGCCTGTTCTTCCCCCTCACCGGACAGCCCGACCTGTAGCACGTCGATGCCGGCCAGGGAGCGGCCAGGTAGCGCTCGTAGAAACCTCAGCGCGCGTAGCCCGCGCCCGTCAGCTGGCAGTGGGCCAGGAGCGCAGCAGTGTGGCGATCTTCGCGGCGGTGCAGGTGGGATCGAGGAGGAGATCCCTCAGGGCGATGGCGTCGTCGCGTGTGGGTTTGACCGCGATTCCGGTGGCTTCGAGGTACATCACGCCGGTTGCGGCGGCGACGGCGAGGTTGGAGCGCTCCAGCCAGCGGCACCGTCCCAGCGTGTGCACCAGGGCGGCCGCCTTGGCGTACGAGCCGTTGTAGACCGGCTGCTCGAAGAGTTCGGCCCGGTGGCGGGCGACTGCCGAGACGGGGACGCCGTAGTCGTCGGGGGCGGGATCGTTGGCGCCGGCGGCCTGGGCGACCTGCAGGATCCAGGGAACGTCGATGTGCAGTTCCATCAGGCGGCGCGCTCTCCCCGGCGGGTCTCCTGTGCGTCCTCGGTCTCGTCGAAGACCTCCTGGTGCTCGGCGAGGAAACGGGCGGCTGCGTCCACGGCGCGGGCCCGCAGACCGCTCGCGTCGTCCTGGACGAGGCGGGCGAGGTAGTCCCCGATGCTCAGCCCGAGGTCTGCGGCACGCTTCTTCGCGAGCTCTGCGACATCCTGATCGACCCGTGCACCCAGCTGCGTTTTGGCCATACCCGCATGGTAACAGTTGTTACCAGCCCTGGGGGTGCTCCTGAGGGCGACCAGCCGGCGCCGGGCTTTGTGCTCGGGCGTGTCCTGCCGGGGAGGCGCCCCGTACCGGGGTGCGGCCTGGCCATCCCGGCTGCGACGGGGCCTCGCCCACCCGGCGAGGCACTCCGGCAGCCACCTCTCGGCGGCGGAACGGTCGGCGGGCCGGCGCGACAGTCCCAGGTATGGCGATGGCTCCGTTGGAGCGGCCACCCGCCATGAGGGAGAGGATCATCCCCGACGCGAGGGTCTGGCCGCCGCGCGCGGCCGTCCCCGCCGTATCAGGGCTGACCGGCGGCCGGACGTCCCCCGTCCCGACGCAGCCGCCGCAAGGCGACGCCCACGACGAGCAGCAGCAGACAGGTGCCCGCCGCCGCGTGCACGAGGAGCGCGTCGAGGCGGTCCGCCGCCAGGTAGGCACCGACGGCCAGGGCCACCAGCGCGCACACGCCGCGGTCGATGATGGACTCCACCGACAGCAGGGTCGCCCGGTAGGGGGTCGGCGGGATGGCCGCGTTGATCAGGTTGCGTTGCACCGGGTACGCAAGGCCCGCCGCGGCGGCGAACGCGCACAGCCACAGGATCGTGCCCAGGCCCCCCGACAGCGTGGTGGCCGCGAGCGTGAGTGCCATGAGAACGCTGAGGACGGTCACCACGGTGGTATCGGACAGTCTGCTGCGCAGCCAGCCGGTTCTGGCCGAACCAACGGCCTCGGCGACCGTCATCGCCGACAGCACCGCACCGTGGTCGGCGACGGGGAGGTCCTTTTCGAGGAGCAGCGGTTGGAAGAGGTTGACCTGGCAGATGCGGGCGAGCGTGAACACGGCTACGCCCTGCACCATCAAAGGCCCGAGGGACCGTGACGTTCCGAGCACCTTCGCGGCCTGGCGGGCCGAATCGAGGAGCCCGACGCGCTCCGCGGGCGGGTGACCGCCCCGGCGGGGCGCCGCGATCGCCGGGAGGGCCGCGGCGCATGCCAGCGAACCGAGCGTGGATAGCGCGGTCAGCACGTAAGGGGCCTCGTGCCGGACGTGCATCAGGACGCCGACCAGCGGCCAGCAGGCGATCTTCGCCCAGAGGCCGAGCGCCCGGGCGGTGCCCTCGGCCTGTACGTAGTGCTCGTCCGCGCCGTGCTCGTGCAGGTACTCGTACAGGTAGGCACTGGAGGCCCCGGACACCAGCGAACGGGCGGCGGCGATGGCCAGGAAGTGCGCCATGAAGCCCACGAAGGACGGCGAGGCGACCGGGAGGAGGTTCGCCGCGGTCATCGCGGCCGCCCCGAGCTGCATGCAGCGGCGCTGTCCGATGCGGTCGGCGATGAAGCCGGTGGGTATCTCCAGCAGGCAGAAGGCCACGTAGTAGACGCTCTGGATGCCGAAGATCTGGCTGTCCGACAGGCCCGCCTGCTTCTGGTACTGGTAGAAGACCGGCATCCACCACAGCAGGTTGAACAACAGCTGGAACCCGTTGTTCAGCCGGATCACGCGGAGCACCGCGGCGGGCGGACGGACGCGGCGTTTCACGCGCGTGCGCAGGGAGATGGGCATGGGCGACCTTCGGGTGGGACGGTACGCGGGGAAGTACGGACGGGTCAGGCGCTGTACGGGCGCAGCTGGAGGATGTGGAGCGCGCCTCCCGGCCCGAGCAGCCATTCGATGTCGAGCGGCCCCGCGAAGGTGTAGTCCGTGGCGAAATGGGACTGGAGCAGGCGGCCCGCCAGCGCCAGCCGACCCAGGTGGGCCCGCGTGTCCTGCGCCAGGTCCTCGGCGGCCGCGCCCAGCGAGATCGTGCGGCCGCCGCCCTCGACCGTGTTGTACAGGTACTGCAGGGGCATCGTCCGGCCGTCGACGACATCGGCCGTGGACCCGTGCGCGCAGTTGAGGTACACGTTGCGGAAGTCGGCCCGGTTGGTCGGATTGCAGGTGACCATGACGCCTCCGAGCGGGGACGGCTCGTAGCGCTGGACGATCACCCCCATGTAGGTGTCGTCCAGGGAGATGCCGGCCTGATGGCGCAGCCGCACACTGCGCGGGGAGAGCAACGAGGCCCATACCTGGCGGATGGCGTCCAGCAGCCCTGGCAGGTCGGTGACCTTGGTGTGGGAATCGTAGATCCCGGCCGCGGAGAAGCCCGGCAGGTCCTCGGCGTTCGAGGAGGACCGCACGGCGAAGCGGCCCGTGCCCGCCAGGTGCTCGACCAGCTGCGTGTCCAGGGCGCGCACCAGGTCCTCGGGCACCGGGAGGGTGCGCACCAAGTGCTGCAATTGGAGGCAGACCGTGTCCACGGCGTCCATGGAGTTCAGCTCCAGGGCCATCTTCAGCTTGCCGATGCTCTGTTGCACGGCCGGCGAGGAGTCCAGGAAGCGCTGTTGGACGGAGAAGGGGACGGCGATGCCCGCCGGCGCCTGGACGTGCCGGGTCAGGAACTCGCCCGCGTGCTGGGCGAGATCGCCGTCCTCGGGCATCCCCAGCCGGGCGGCCAGGTGACCGAGCAGGTCGGCCCGGGGCGGGCGGGGCACGGAGTAGTAGCCGGTCAGCCGGCCCGATCCGTGGCGCAGTACGTGGTGCAGTTCCCCGAGGTTGGCCGCTTTGGTGCCGTAGCGGTTCCGGTCGCCGGCGCGTAACGCGGACAGCGGCACGAGCGGTACGTCCGTCACGTGCGGCGTGTCGAGGCGGATCCGCTGGGTGTGCCACGTCGGTTCGGCGAGGTCCGACGGCTCCTCGGCTCGCTCGATGACGAACCTGTCGGCGGTGACCTCGTAACGGACCCAGGCGCCGTCCAGCTTCTCGTCGGCGATCGTGTCGAGGACTCCGCGGATGATGGCGTTGGGGATGCCCCACCCGGCCGCCAGCATGTTGGTGTGCGACAGCGGAGTGGTGGGCTGGGCGTTGATCAAACCGGCGAGCCGCGGGATGTCGTCGGGGACCACCGGCATGGCGACGATGTCGTACCAGGTCAGGTCCGCGCGGGCGGCCAGGTATTCCTCGCCCGAGGCGAAGGCGCGGAGCCGGCCGGTGGCCGAGGCGAGCGTCAACGGCACGAAAGGCGCGGTCGCCAGGAGCGCGTGACCCCGTGCACGGGGCACCACGGTCTCCGGCACCGCCGCGAGGGCGTTTTCCTGCCCGTGGTTGGCCGGCTTCACCAGCAGCTCCAGCGCGGGATCGAGGTGAGCCCGTACGAAGGCGTGGAACTCGATCAGCAGGTCCGCGCCCATGGTGTCGGCCTCGGTGGTCTCCAGGACCATGAACGGCTCGTCCCGCTCCGGGCCGCCCCGGGAGTGCAGCGACAGGACGCCGAGCAGGAAGCGCCGCGCGGGGTCCTGGTAGACGTCATGGTTGAAGCGGTCGAGTTCGGCGTCGAGCTGCTCGAGGGTCAGCCTCTGGATCTCGGTGGCTATGTAGTTGACGTGGAAGGAGTGCACGGCGCTGTCGAGGACGTGCCAGAGGCCCTGGTCGCGGTCCACGACGACCTTCACGTACGGGTGCCCGCCCAGCACCCCGGCCAGCTGCTCGAACAGGGGCAGCGTGAGCAGGGTGTCCACGGCGGCGCCCCGGGGGGACGGCGCGGCTGTGACGGTTCCGGCGTTCGTCATGCGGTGCTCCCGGGCGTCGAGCGGTCGGCGGACAGGGCGGAGGGCTCGGTGGGGGCGGCGATGGGGGGTGGCCGTGAGGGGGGCGGCCGTGAAGGGGGCGGCCGTGAAGGGGGCGGCCGTGAAGGGGGCGGCCGTGAGAGGGGCGGACGCGGCGGTGAGGGCGTTCGGCAGGGCCGTGAGGATGCGGCCGCAGTCGGCCAGCAGCTCCGTCGCGGACTCGGCGGTGAGAAAGCACAGCGCGGCCATGGAGTTGGCCCCTCCCGCCTCCTCGTACGGCGGGACGGGGCTGCCCGGCGCGAGACTGCCTTCGCGCACCAGCTCCACGCGGGATGCCGGCGCGACCAGGGCGGGCCAGTCGACCGCATCGAAGTCCCAGGCCGGGAGTTCGGTCCAGGGCCGGCCCTCGGGGTCGACGGCGAGGATGACGAGGGACCCGGCGGCGCCCTCGCCCTCGGTCAGCATCCGCTCCGGGTAGACGACCTCCCGGCCGAGCAACTGGCGCACCAGCATGCCGATCATGTCGAGCCCGAAGACGGTCTCCACCTGCCGGGTGGTCATCACCCCACCGAAGCGGGCTGCGGTCTCGATCAGCCACATGGCCCCGTCCGCGCCGAGTTTGATCTCGGTGTGGGTGGCGCAGGTGTCGAGTCCGAGCGCGTCGACGGCGGCGCGCGACACCTCCTCGATCCGGTGCTGCAACGCGTTCGGGAGGGCGGCCGGAGCCAGGCTCGCCCGCTCGGTGAAGGGCGCGATGGTCGGCATCCGCCCGGTGATGCACAGCGGGTGGTAGTGGCCGTCGGCGACGATCCCCTCCACGCTGACGTAGTCGCCCCACCCGTCCCCGTCGAACCAGTCGGAGGCCTCTCCGGTCACGATCTCCTCCAGCAGGAAATCGCTGACGCCCTCGTCCGCGGCGTGCAGTTCCGCGTAACCCTGCGCGGAAGAGGCTTCCATGACGGAACGTCCGGTCTTCCAGGCCGCCTCGGCCTGCTGCTCGTTCCACACGCTGAGGTGGGCCGTGGAACCCGCGCTCCAGGCGGCCTTCAGGAGGAGCGGCGGCCTCAGGGTTTCGAAGGCGGCCGTGATGTCCTCCGGAGCGTGGACCTCCGCGAACCCCGGTACGGGCACCCCGGCGTCACGCCAGATCCGGCGCATCAGACGCTTGTCCCTCGCCCCCGCGACCCGCTCGCCGGCACCGCGCAGACCCAGCCGCAGGCTCGCGTGGGCGACGGCCACCACCGCGTACTCCGACAGGGTCAGCACCGCCTCGGCGCCGACGCGGCGGGCGTGGGAACAGATCAGATCGACCAGTTCCACTCCCTCGCCCGGCGGGGCCGTGGTGACCGACGCGCACCCGGGCAGCCACACCGACTCGGTGGTTCGGGGCAACGGCGCGAGCGCCAGGACGTGCACCTCGGCGTGGGCGGCGATGCGCGGGACCGCGTACTCCAGAGGAGGGCCGCCCTTGGCATAGACGAAGAGGATCGGGGTCATGGTGCTCCTCGGGGTCGAGGGGGACGCCGCGTGGCGCGACGGCGTCGCCGGCGGACGGTCCGTACGCGGTGTAACCGCGTACGGACCGGGGGTAACTGGACCACGATGGAAAACGGCGGACGCACAGACGTACGCCTACTCAGTTGGGTGTTCGTCAAACAACCGCGCTCGCCAAGTGGGGCCGGTATGAGGGTGTTTCAGCCATCCGCGCGGGGCCCATGGGGATCACGCGTCCGCGGGGCGACGGCGAGCTGACCGGCGGCGTCCGGTTTCAGCGGCGTACTGCGGCCGACCGCGCGCAGACACTGACCCTGACCGGTGCGAGCTATGAGGGTGAACTCCACGTGGGTGTCGCCGCAGCCGGCCGCGACGTCGAGCAGCCGGCCCGCTCGGCCTCATCGACCGCCAGCCCCCACTGAGCTTCGTTGCCGTCCCCTCCGCCCCGTACCGGCACAACGCCTCCGGAGCCGGCGGCAGCCACTCAAGGGATCCTGATCAGCTTTCTGCCGACTCGAACGCGCCGTCACCGCCACCAGCGAGGTCAGCTGACCGAGGTCGTTCGCGTACGCCTCCCGACACGCCGCGGTCCACGAACTCGCACCGCTGCCCCATGACCCTGCCAAGGGCAGCACGTGGTCGATATCCAGCGCGTCGGCAGGAGTCGCCAGCTGCTCGTCGTAGTACGACCACCAAGGCCCCGCCGGTCAGCATGCAGCCCGGCCCGACCTCCTGCGCTTGAACCGCCTTCTGTTGACGAAACCCATAGGGGCCCCGCGAGGACGGCGAACACTTCCTCTCCAGCGGCCTCGGAAACCCGCGCCGTGTCCCACCTGCAATCCGGCGGCACTACCTGGCGCAGCACCCTGACCGTGCGCACCACACGACCTGCTCCGGCGCATGCGCATCCCTGCCGCCGCAGTCGACGTCGCATGTGCTCACGGGCTCGCCAGGCCTGTTGGCAACAGCACGCTGAGACAAAGCGCGGTAGAGGTTCAGCCACAGGAAATCGGCTGAGACCACCTCGTACTATGGCCGTCCCCAGAGTGCGGACCACCAGCGAATGCAGGGAACTGGACGAGGTCCGAAAGGTGCTGGCGACCAGTGGTTTCGCAGAACTCGGCGGCGAGAGCGGTGGCTTGCTCCTGCGCTCCGAGGCAGATGGTGCGCTCATTGCCTGGTGCCCTGCGGGGATCGTGCGGGTGCAGACCTCTGTCCATGGGCACGAAGACGGACACGAGCAGAAACGGCTGACGTCCCTCCCCGGCCTGCACCAAGCCGCCGGCGCGGCCATGCCAGCGGTCTTGGAGGGGAAAGGGCGGCCGGCGCAGTGAGCGGCCCACGGCCGTCACCCGTGTGCACCGGCCCAGACGGGGTCGCCACCACGACAGCCGGCATCTTCGGCTCCGAAAAGCCTTCGAGGACCGGCCGCTCCCCGTCCTCGCGACCGCTCCCCCGTGCGGGGGATACGGTCGCGACCTTCGGACGATGCCGGGACACCGGACAGGTGGCGACGATCAAGGCGCATGCCGTCACACGCCGAGATCGGAGCCTCACCGTGCCGAAGTGGACCCTGCGCGCCACCGCTGTCCTCGCCATCGCCGCCGCAATCGCCTCCCCTGTCGCTGTGTCCGCACCCGATGCAGTGGTCGCCACACCCTCTGTCGCCGTCGCCGCGCCCGCACCTGGCCCCGATGCTCCGGGGGCTGAGCTCACTTCCGCCACGAGCGGGAGGGCGAGGTTGGACCATCCCGTCGCCTTCTAGGAGGCCCGGGGACGCTCGGGCCTCGGGGTCGTTCTCCCGGGCGGGCACACGACAGCCCTGGCGTAGGCGGCGGTGACGTCCATGACCACGAGGCCACCGGGTTCAGCGATGTGGTGCTCGTCGATGCGCATGCCCCTTGCGGCCTCTCGGCGTCGCCGCCGCCGTACGAGCCCGCAAGACACCTGCGAAAGCCACCACGTCCGGGGTTGGGCGTCGAGTGTCACCCGCCGCCCGTATGCACCCGGGTTGGGAGAGCCCCGGCCGGGCAGCACAGCGGGCCGCGGCGCTCGATGGTGGCTGAGCCCCGGCGAGAACCCGCCTCGTCGCGGCGCCCCTGTATGCGGAGTCCGGCATCGCGCAGCCGTTCCAGGAGCCCGTGTCGTGGGCGGGGGCGCAGCGGTCTTCCGGACTGAGTCCAAAAACTAGGGGCAGGTCTCTTCGGTCTTGGCGACAGTGAAAGCAACGGGCTGACCGTTTAGCGTCACGCCGGCCTTCGGGTCCTGGGTGCACACCTTCCAGTTCGACTCCTGAAGGACCATGCGGCTCTGCACCGCGTCCTTCACGGTGATGCTCGCGTTGGCGGGCAGGGCGCCACGGACGGCCTTCATGCCCTGCCCGACGAAGTTCGGCATGGTGTCCCCGGCGGGCTTCGGGGCGGGCGCTTCAGCCGCCGGGCAGATCTCTTCGAGCTTGACCGCGCCGAAGTCGATGGCGGTGCTGGTGTCGATGCTCGCGCCGGCGGCAGGAGTCTGCGAACACACCTTCCAGTTCCGATCGAGGGCCTGGAGCCGGTCGCGGCCGAGCGCGTCGTGGGACTTCAGGGTGTAGAAGCCTGCGGCCTGCGCCTCGTCTTGGGCCGTTTGGAGGCCCTTGCCGACGAAGTTGGGAAGGGTGGCGGCCTTCTTGGCCGGCTTGCTGCTCGCGGGCGCGGGCGGAGTGGAAGGTGCCGCGCTCGGGCCACCGGCCGGCTTGTCCGGAGCGGGGGCGCTCTGCGGGTTGCAGGCGGTGAGGGCGAGGGCGGCGACTGCCGCGAGCAGGGCGGCGGTGTGGTGTGTGCGCATCGCGCCATATTCGCCGAGGTGGAACCGCTGTGTGGGTGCTGTGACCGGTCTGTGACGCGCGAGGCCCTGGACCAGCCGCCGGACGCGGTCAGCCGGACTGGCGGTGGCCGGTGGTGGCGGCACCAGAGCCCTCTGGTGCCGGCCCTTCGGGACGAGGATCATCCATAAGGAGAAGCCGCACGTTGACGGCACCGAGGTTGGCTGATGGGCTCGGTTCGACCGGGCCGGGGGAGGTGGGCATGACCGGCGAGGAACAGCTCAACTGGGCGGGCATTCTGCGGTTCGATCAGGAGAGGGGACTTGAGGGCCGCCGCCACGACGCGGGTGCCGCCGGTCTCCGAGGGGACGCGAGGACCCAGGCTCAGTACCTCCAGGAGGTCGCCCAACTGGAGATGCTGCCCAGGCTCTGGGAGTTCGGGGTCCAGCTCACCCTGGACGAGTACTCGGATGCGGTGCGAGTGCGGTCGTGGATGACCCACGAGCAGGCAATAGCCAGCCACAAGGCTTTGTCCCGATACCCGTCGCCGGCGGACTGGAGCCCGGACCCCGACATCAGGTACTTCTGGTCCCAGGATGGCCACCTCATGTACGTGACGACGGCCCGTGACGACGGCCGGTTCGTCGCCAACCGCGGGTTCCTGACACCTGAATGGGCCGAACGACTTCGCCGGGACATCCCTCAGCTCGCGCACCTCGTGACCTTGTACGAGAAGAACCAGAAGGCTGGACGAGGCCATGAAGGGGCCCCGCTCGGCACACCCCTCGTGGGTGTCTCCGTACCGGAGCCGCTGAGGCTGTGGCGTGATCGCATAGAGGGCGAACTGCAGCGGAGGGCCAGAGAACAGGCCGAAGCACACAACCCTGCCCCTGACAGCCGAGCCCACCAGCTACCCGATGCGGATCCAGCCGGCCATTGACCGCGGACGTGCCGCTTCTATGCGGCGGGGGTGTAACTGACAGTGTTCTCGCCGCAGCCGGCCGCGAGGTCGAACAGCCGGTCCTGGTCGACGGCGAGCTGCCAGCTGATCGGCCTTCGACCGGTTCGACCGCGCCGTGACCGCGACCAGGCTGCTGGCCTGCCGCTGATCGTTGGCGTACGTACGACCACCCCAGCTGCCCCGGTCAGCGTGCACCGCGGGCCGACCGTGGGCGGCTCGATGGCGTTCTTCGCCCCTCATGGCGGAGGCAACTGGGAGTGCCGGACCCGCCATGGCGTCTCGATGACTTCGCGGGGCCAGGTCAGCACGGTCCCAGCGGTGACCAGCACTCCACAACAGGCTCTAGCGGGCTTGTGCCTCCACTCGCCGCAACGCGGTCTTGAGCGCCTCTTCGAGCGCTTGGTCCGCCGGAACCGGAACGTCGGGAACGATTCCCACCCCCTCCCAGTTGGTACCCGTGACGGTGTTGATGGCCCGTGCTGTCGGTACCGTCACCAGGATGTGCTCGGTGACCGCGTGGCGGTTGGTCGGATGGGCACCGCCCCGCGTTGTCGCGCCGACGACAACGGCCCGGCCGTGCGCCTGCAGGGTGTACGCCACGTCCTCGCCCGCGGAAAACGTGGCCTCGCTCGTGAGCACGTAGACCGGGCGGTCCACGTAGCGCGGCGCGGGAAGGTGCGAGACCGTCCAGAACTGGCGGGTCGTGTCGGTGCACCGGTCGTAGATGTCGTTCAGGTGTACCTGGTCGTCACGGAAGAAGTAGCTGCACCACATCGCCGCTCCCTCCGGGGACCCGCCGAGGCATGCCCGCAGGTCCAGCACGAGCGCGGAGCTATGGGCGACCAGCTGCATGGCCGCGCCGATCGCGCTCGCGCCCTCGACGGCGGTCGCGACGCGCCGGAGCTCGATGAGCCCGACGTTTCCTTCCAGCCGCTCGACGCGGCGGATCCCCTGACCCTCCGCCCGGAGCAGCGCGAGGAACGCGGCCTGCCCCCCGTCGTCGTCCACCGGCTCCAACGATTGCGGCTCGTGCGTCCAGAGCAGCCGCAGGTGCTTGTCCGGGCACACCTCCTGCAGGTGTGCCGTCACCGTCTCGCAGAGGGCCGGGCCCTCCAGGTCTTGGTACGCGCCGGCCGCGAGACGGCCCCGGATCGCGGCCTCGACGGCAGCGGTCTTCTCGGGGAAGACATAGCCCGCGCCGATCCGCTCCAGGGCCTGTTCGACTATGTGCTGGTTGGAAGACATAACGGATCATGCTAGGGACCCACACCCCAGATGAACAGCGATTTTCCCGGGCGGCGGGAGTCAGGGAAGATCCGGAAGAGACGCCCTATAGGTCACGCCGGAATCGGGGCAGGTCAACGGCCGAGTGCGACCGGGCGAGGCTGGACGGCAGTTGGCGTAGGGTTGCCGCCACCGCCTCGGCCGCCGTGATGAACTGGGCGATCTCCTCGCTCGCCATGGTCGCGGCGAGCGTGTACCGGTCGACGTCATGGGCCGCCAGACCGACATCTTCATCGCCCGGCACAACCTCGTCCACTGGTGGGGGGGAGGAAGGCGAGAGTGGTCGCCGCCCGGGCCTCGCACACTCGACCATCTGATCGTTGGCCTCTCCGAGCAAGCCTCCGAGGTCCTGGTAGAGGGCGAGGGCCTGCTCTTGCGGCCGGGGGCCTCCGGATCGACACCGGTCAGGTTCCAACCGCCGCCGAGGTCCTCTCGTGGGCCCTGTACCGGAGGTCGCCGAGGGCACGGAGGGCGTTGACTTCCGGGGCACATGGCATTTGGGGCGGTGCAGTGGCACGCAAGATGTCCGCGAACGGGGCAGACCATATTCGCTGGTGGGCGGTCCGGTGGCCGCCGCATGAGTTGGTGTCGCGACCGCGCCCCCGAAGCGCCCGGCTGCGGCTACTTCCTTCTGACAACCAAGTGACGCCGCCACCCCTTTGATCTCGGGAGGAGCGGCCGCCTTCGCCCCGTCGGACGTTTTGGCGGGCGCAGGGCCGTCCGTTCCTTTGGATCCGGGGGGATTCACTGCCTCGCTACACCCCGCGTGTCTCCAAGATCTGGTCTGAGCTGCTCGTGGCCCCGCACGTTTCGGCGGCCGCCAATACCCCGCCCGAGCCTGGAGTCCACCTTCGGCCCACTGGGCAGGCTTTCCGCACCTTCGAAGGCGGACCTGCCTTCGTTCGGGAGCCCCGGGAGGAGCTCTTCCTGCTGGCCGTCGGCAACTTCGTCTCCCAGCAGGCCTTCTACGAGAGCGGCCGAGAGTGCGACGACCAGTACGCCCGCCTCGTGGGTGAACTCGCTGTGGAGGACTCCGTAAGGGCGGTCGGCTTGCTGCTCCGGCTCCGCCGCGAGGGCAACATGCGCACGGCGTCCTTGGTGGGCGCCCCCGCGTCCCGTACGGGCCCGGCTCGAGGCCGAGCAGTCGGCCAACGGCCCGTCCAACTGGTCCGTGATCGGCTCCCTGCTCCATGCGGCGGCAATTACCTCTGCGGTAATCGCACCGCCCAAGCACCCTCGGCTACGTTCTCGTCATCGCTCATACCCCCGGAACGAAGGAGCCCCGTGATGTCCGCTTATGGCTTCGCTCATCTCCGCAGCCGTCGGAATCACTCAGACATCATGGAGTACCTAGAGCGCATCCAAGCAACCCTCGACCCCTTCGCGGGCCGCTTCGTCATACACGGCCCGCCGGCCGACGTCGTGGAGGGGACGTGGCCCGGCAGCATGGTGCTGATCGAGTTTCCCAGCCTGACCGAAGCCCGTGCCTGGTACGACTCTCCTGCCTACCGGGCCATCCTGCGTCTGCGTACCGACCATATCGAGGGCGACTTGCTGCTGATCGAGGGCGTCGGGCCGAACTACGACCCGGCCTATCGGGCCCGCATGTTGCGAACAGAAGCCGGGCGATCGGGCCAGGCGGCCACGTAGTCCCGACAGCCGCCTCTTCCGGCGCCGAGATAGTGGGCTCGTTGATTTCCCACTCCGTCACTCGCTGAGCAAGGAAGTCATCGGGCGGCGGTGAGAAGGTCCCGTTTGCGGAGGAGCGCAAGTTTGCCGCGGCCGAACGGCCGGCGCCCCGCGTCCCCGTCCGGAACAGGGCGAGAGGTTGCGGATCTCGCAGTCGACGGGCACGGTCCCGTAGTGCTGCCCGCGGCGGGCGGCGTCCGCGAACGGCACGGACCGGTCAGCGGGCATCGCGAGCCCTGGGCGCGGGCGGCGTCGGCGGTCTGGTGTTCGCCGTCGGTGACGATGCCGAGCCGCCATACATGCGCGTACTCGTCCAGGTCCTTCCACTGGTGCCGGCTGAGGTCGGCGGCGATGACCAGGTGCACGGTCAGGTCGAAAGGTGTCGAACCCTGCGGCCGTACGGACGGTGGGGCGTGCGAAGTTGATGACCCCATCACTGTCGCCGTATCCGCCAATCGGCTCTGTCGCAGATCTTGTGACGCCTGACGCCAGTCCTGGCACCAGCCCTGACACGATGTGCGTATGTTCGATTTCGGCATTGAGGGATATCATCCGCGCTGGTTGAACGGCCCAGGCCTCGTGGCGCGGACGCACGGGCGTCGCCTCCACGCGTTGAGCGGCCGTCCTCTGACGAGGGTCTGGTTGGTGTGGGACCTCGTGGACGATGAATGGTTCTGTGACTGCCCAGTGCTGCTGGACTTCGATGGCGTGCACGTGGAGATCAATCACCAGAAATTCGATGACCTCTCCCTGACCTGGAACACGATCGACCCCTGCCGTCCGGTCAGCTGGACCGGGTTCGACCTGGAGTGGCGCCCTGATGCGCTGCCCGAGTTGCAGACGATCCGCGGAATGACTCTGCAGGGTGCCGAACTGCTCGAATGGACCGTGGACAACGTCGCCGGCCGCACCACGGACGTGAGCTTCGTCTTCCCCGACGCCCGACTGACGGTCTTCAACGCCCTCGACGAGAACGGCCTGACCTTCGCTCCCCCCGGCCCGAACCAGCGGGTGCGGCCCTGCCCCTGAAGCATCAACGTGGTGCGGCTCGAGCCGCGGCCCCGACATCAGAGGCACGGCGTCACAAGATCTGCGACCGAGCCCGTTCACTCATACCTGCCAGAGCCATGTTCGGGTGTACGCCGACACCTGGGCCCCCTGCACGCCCTGCTCCTGGAGCGGAAGACCGGTCGGACCGCAGGCGGGCCGTCGGCGGCGGCCGAGCCGGCGAGGCAGATCAAAGGGGACCTCCTGCCCCACCAGGCTCGACCGGGCACCCTGCACGGGGACTTCGGGGCGCTGAACCCCGTCTTCAACCTGGTCCACGCAACGGACAGCAGCGACGTCGGCCGGTCGGCCAAGTAATCTCCCATGTCGCACCAAGATTCAGATTAGCGTCCGAGTGGCTGTGTGTTGATATTGGAGCAAATTCAATGAGGCTTTGACGTTCTGACGACACAAAGGTTAAGACGTCAAATTTACTCATGCCGAATGGAGTGCGAGGGGTCCGAAGCCTCTGCTGGAGTACCCATTCGCAGGGGCGAGTCAGGTTGCATGATGGTAATGAGAGGCAGAAACTGAGGCTGGGCATCCCGGTTTCAGCCACCTGACGGGCAGGTCAAGCGCATCCCAATTGTGCGAACCAGCGCAGGCCTGCGCATCATCTGCGATCCGAACCCGAAGAGGGGCAACCGGGGCCCCTCACGTCGCGGGGTTCTTTGCAACAGCATAACGGCCGGAAGGGGAATGCGGTGCGTAGGCGATATCTGGCAGTATTGGGCACGCCCCTCCTCGCGTCCCTGGCGCTTTCTGGAAGCTTCACGGGCCATGCCTCGGCATCCACACAGGCGGGAGAAGTCGCGTCGATGCCAAGCGTTTGCAGGCTGATCCAAATAGGCAGCCCCGGATACGACTCCCCCTACAACCAGGGGTGCATCAAAGGATCCAGGCCTGGCAAAACCTCAGGCGAGCGTGACGGCATGGCGTGTCGGCCAGCCAATCCCAACCCAGGATTGAGGCCTCCGGGAGCCGGTGGATACGCAGACGGCTTCACAGAAGCCTATCGAAAGTCCTACACGTATTCGTACAAGGAGTCGTTCAAGCAAGCGAAATGCAGCGAAAAGACTGCCCCGACCACCCCGACCGGGCAGTCCTACTACGACAAGGGCTTTGCTGCGGGCCAAAAAGCGGGTAGCGAGCGTACCGACAACTGCCCCAAGCCCACCGGAAAGTTGATTGTGCCTAGGGAGGGAGGAGCAGAATTCAGGCGGGGCTGGAACGCTGGATGGGCTGCGGCGACAAGTTGCGTCAGGTGAGCGTCCAAACCGGGCAGCCATACTCGGCGGCAACACGAGGCGGTTGAACCCGCAGGGCTGACTGCCAAGCAGCGCGCAAGCCGAAAAGCTCCGGCTGAGAGCAAGATGCAAGCCGTCCAGTCCCCCAGGTGGGATACCCCGTCCGGCCGCTACAGCAACAGCGGCCGCCAGAAGGCGATCGCCAAGTCGCACTGCGGCGTGCTTCGGCCCAACCGGCACGTGCGGTCCAGCAGGGCCGGCAGGCCCCGACAGCGAGCCCAGCGTCTCCCTGGTCCTGGGAGGTGGAACGTGCGCCGCGAACGCCCGCACCCCGGGTGAGCCTCACATTGTGTGCCCGCCGGGCCGACACGACGGCCTATCGCTGTGGCGGAACCGGCGGGCGTCGTCCGGTCAGCACCTCGGCACGGTGCATCAGAGCGTCGGCGATAACGCCGTACTCCCCCGTGCTACGGACTGGAGCGTCTCGCACAATGCGGCGAGTGCCCCGATCCGGCCCGCCGGGGGTGTCCAGGATGTCCGCGAACATGGCTTTGAACCACCTCTCACGCACAATCCATTCTTCGGACTGGAGGGCCAGTAAATCGCTGACCGATGGTTTGGACCCATCGGGCGCGAGTGCGGGTGTCCCAGCAGAGACGGGCCAGCACGACGGCTGCTGGACCGCGATCCTGCACAACGCACCCCGTCGCGGACTGTGCGACGATGCGAGTACGGCCAGATGCAGCCAAGGCTCACCACTGGCTGCACCTGTCCCTTCGCCCGCCGGCCGCTATGGGCGTCCGAGGAGTTGGCTGCCGGCCGTGTTGTCGGTGCGGGCGGTGAAGTAGTCGGTGAAGGCCTGGACGAATTCATCTTCGGTGATCCGGCCGTCTCCGTCGTGGTCGAGCTGGCGGAAGCCGTGGTTGAGTTCGGCGGGGTGGACCCGGGAGCCGCCGAAGATCGTGCGGTACTCATCGGCACACAGGTGTCCGCTGTCGTCGGTGTCCGCCGCGTGGAAGATCGCCCGCACCGCGACGTGCAGCCCCTGCTCGAGATAGGCCGGCCCAGCGTCGATCCCGGTGAGCATGGTGGTGACGAACTCCTCGCAGGTCACCTGTCCGTCGTTGTCCGCATCCATGCCGGTCCGCAGGTGCTGCCACCAGGTCTCGAAGGCGGCGTAGACGGGGGCTTCGTGCTCAGGGGCGAGTTCGAGCGGCCAGCACACGTTGTGCGCCATGGCCTGAAGATCGGCCGAGCTGATGCGGCCGTCTCCGGTCTGGTCCAGGACCTGGCGGAAGAACGTCCGCAGACGCGCCGCGCGGGAATCGCCAGCCTTGCGGCGGCGTGGTGCGGGAAGCCGGGCAGAGCCTGCCTTCGGCAGGGAAAGATGGTCCGTGGAGGCGGTGGGAGACTGTGGAGTTGAAGGGATGCCGGCCAGTGGGGTGCGGTAGCGGCGGTGCTCGGGCAGCGCGTTCATCAGCACGCGCATACCGCGGTGCAGGATGAAGGACAGCAGGGCCGCGCGGCGGGTGCGGGGCAGGCTGAAGCGCTCACGGAAGGCTTCCGGCAGGTCCGCGATGGTCAGCGCACCGATCACGTGGGCGGCCACCGTGCGCACAAGCGGCCAGGCCGGATCCAGGCGGCCGAGGCGGCGGGGTGCGGGGGCTTCACGGAGCATGTCGAAGAGCAGGTAGCGCACGGGTTCGCTGTATTCGAGGCGCTCGCGGATCGTGCGGTCCATGTACGCGGGCACGTCGGCGGCCGTGGCCGGGAACAGGACGTCGGACAGGCCGAACTCGGTACACACCGCACGGAATTCTCCGTACATCTGATCCAGTTCAGACGCGGCCAGCGGGCGACCGGACAGTTCCCGCATCGCCGTCATGCACTCGTACAAGGTGACCAGCACCCACACCCGCACCGCCGGGTCCAACGCTGTGAACGGCCTGCCCTGCTCGTCCGTCCCCGCCAGACGGCGGTGCGTCCGCTCCAGACGGGCGACCTCACGGCGCAGCCCTTCACGGTCGGAGAAGAACAGCCGCTTCCCGCTGTCCATGGTGTGCTCAACACGCCGCCACGGGTGCGCGCGGTAGGTGGAGAAGTTGGCCATGCCGGCGGCGACCGCCGGATCCGCAGTCTGCAGAACCAGCAGCCGCCACGCCACCAACCCGATCCGCCACTCCCCCAGCGTGCGGCGCAGCAGCGAATCAGGACCAGGAAGATCAGCGGTAGCCAAGGGGACGTCTCCTCAAGCACGTGCACGGGAATGAGCAGGGGACGACCGGAAGAGGGATCATCCGGCTATCCGCCCAGCCCAACGGCCGTACCGGAATCCGGGAGCGGCCAGGTTCCCGAATTCACCCATCCGGGAAACGCCTCAGGGCTCTACTGAGCGGCAACAGATCGCACTCGACGGCGGCCGTCGACTCTGGAAGTTGAGCATCTCGGGGTCACCCGCCGGTAGCGCGGCAGCGCCCGGCAGGCCACGAGGAGCCGCGGGAGCCCCTCCCTCCTTGAAGACCCAGCCGACGAACTCCACTGAGGCGGCCTCTTGGGCGGAGAGCCCCAGCACACGGAGGTCCCCTCGGGCCGGTAGCGGGCGGTCCGGGCCCAGATGCCCTCGACAGGTTACGCGGAGGTGGGTCGTTCATTGTGCCCCCGGGCTCGGGCTTGGTGTCTCGGCCCGTCAGGTGCGGGCGGCAGCTTGTGCCTTTTTCGAATCGACATGTGAGTGGGAATCCGCGTGCGTTCCTGGCCGCGTTGTCTGGATGTGGCGCAGGTGGACGGGCGGCATTTGCGCGCCGATTGCGGCCACGTGACGCGGTTTCTGATGCGTGATGCCGATCGCAAATTTTCCTCACTGCGGCTCTTCGCCTCAGTTGGTTCACGGAGTGAACCAACTGAGGAAAGTGGGGAGCGGAAAGCAGAAGGGCTCACCGATCGCCGGGTCGGTGAGTCCTTGCGTGAGGGGCGCGACGAGGATTGGTCAGTGGGACGAGACGAAGCCAGCTGACTGGTCGAGGTGGAACGGTGAGCCGGGGCTGTTCGGCGTCCAGCCGGTGGTGAGAGCGGTGCGGATGCTGTCAGCGACCTGGGCGGGCAGGGTCGGTCTGCCTTGTGTTCCGAACCAGTTGCTCGGGTGCGGCTGGTTGGTGGTCGCCGAAAGCGCCGGCCCAGTCGGCAATACCGACATTGGTCGTGAGGATCGTGCTCGACTTCAGCCTGTCGGTCGGCCAAGCCCTGCTGGCGGAGGGGGAGGACCCGGGCACCGGCGGCTGGCGGCCCCCGCCCAACCTGGTCTGGGCGGCGCGGCACGGGATCCTGGAGATGTCCGCCCTGCGGGCGCATCTCCCGGCCCACTTCCGGTGGTGGCCCGCTCCGCTGAAGGAACTGCTGGTAGACCCGGTCTACATGGCGCGCTTTCGCGGCAAGTTCGGATTGATGACCACGGTCAGCGCACTGCTGTTCCCCCACGAGCTGGACCTGCAGGCCTTCCGGGTCTTGCTGCTGTTGGCCATGGGTGACGCGACGTCGGAGAAAGTGCACGATCTCTCCCTGGACGATCTGGAGTTCAGCGACGAGGGAGTATCCGGACCTCGTCACCGCGAGCGTCCCCTCGGGCGCGCACACGGCCTTCGAGATCACCATTACCTGAGAGAGGAACCGCAACCCATGTCACACACGCGCCGCATCCTGCCCGCGCTCGCCATCGCCGGCCTGCTGGCCACCGCCGGCACTGCGGCGACAGCCGCCGACGACGACCCTGCGCCGGCCACCAAGACCACTGCCCCGGCGGACGACCCTGACAAGGCCACCAAGACCACTAGCGCCGTCCAGGGCTGGGAGTACCGCTGGGCCAAGGCCAATCCGAAGAAGCCCCAGGTCGGCGAGCTGGAGAAGCTCGGGAAGGAAGGCTGGGACGCCGTGGGCCCGATCCAGGAGTACAACGCAGGCGTCTGGATCTTCCTGCTCAAGCGCCCCATCTAGGACTCGCCCAGCTGATTATGTGACTACTCCGTGTCTGAGTCGTTGGTATGGGCATGGGGCGGGGTGATGTGAGTGATACCGAGTGGGAACGGTTGCGGGCCGTTCCTGCCAGTCAGTAACGGGCGATGTGGCCGGTGGCGGGATCACCGGCAGGTGATCGACGGGATTCTGCACCGGGTTCGGACCGGTGTGCAGTGGCGTGATCTGCCCGAGCGGTTCGGTCCGTGGAAGACGGTATACGAACGCCACCGGCTGTGGCCGGCCGACGGGACCTGGGAGCGTCTGCTCCAGCAGGTCCAGGCCGCGGCCGACCTGGCGGGTGAGATCGACTGGGACATCTCGGTCGACTCCACCATCGTGCGCGCGCACCAGCACGCGGCGCGTGTCCGCACCGACCCACCGCCAGCCTCCGCCCCAAAGGGAGCCGAAGGGCTCGAACATCAGGACGAAGGCGCGCCTGGAGCATGCCCGGGCCGTCGCGGCCGCCAACGCGGCGGCGGGTCGTACGGTCGTGCACGCCCCGCGGATCCTGCCGTCCGGCACCGTGCCCGCGCCCGATCCAGCCGACCTCGCCCCGGCCCCGGCCGGCGCCTCCACGGGCGCAGTGAAAACACGAGAGACGGCGTGCGCGGGCTACCACCGCACGCTCTCCGCACACCAGGAGGTCGCGGCGCCACGCCGGGTGGACACGGAGAGCGCGAAAGCATCGGAGCGACAGAACGCCGCGATGAGGGAGCTCAGCCAGTGGGCCTTCCCCGACCGGGAGGAACTCGCCGACGAGCAGCCCGCGTCGATCGACACCGCCGTCCTGCAGCGTCGCCGCGAGTTCGCGGCCACCGAGACCGCCGCCCTCCATCGGGCTCGAGCCGAGCGCGCCCAGCGATCCGGGGCCGCGGTCAGACCCAGTCAGCTGGTGCTGCTCCATCAGTGGAGGCGGTTATCCGGCACGCTGGGTGATCTCTCCTGCCTGGGCGGGTACGGCGGGCAGGGGGACGGTGCAGGACGCGCAGCGCCTGGCCTGCGCCGGGACCGGGCTGAGGCATTCGGGGCAGTCCCGTTTGGGGGCCTGGACATCGTGGTGCGGGGCGAGGCGCTCGTGCAGCTTGTTGATGGGCAACACGACCAGGAAGTACAGGGCGCCGGCCAGGAGGATGAAACTGATCGTCGCGTTGATGAAGGCGCCGTAGGGGAACTGGGTGGCGCCCACGGTGAAGGTTTTGCGGTTCATGTCGCCGGTGGCGCCGGTGGCCAGCCCGACCAGCGGTGTCAGGAAGGCGCCGACGAAGCCGTTCACCACGGCGGTGAATGCGGCGCCGATGACGATACCGACGGCTAGGTCGACCACGTTGCCGCGCAGGATGAAGCTGCGGAAGCCCTTCACCTTCATACTCCTTGGAGGTTTTCGACGTCGACCTGTGCAACGTCAGCCGCTGACGAGCGTCGGATCGGACAGCGGCCGGTGTGCGTGGGGACAGCGCGTGTCAGCCGTGATGGTGGGAATGCTCATCCGCCGCAGGAGATCACGTGTGGTGCGCATGCTCAGCGTGCTGGACCAGGCGAGGCCCGGGTGGCGGGAGCGCAGGTGTGAAAGCGCCCGGTTGCCCAGCCCGGTGCTGTGGAATCGCTCGTCGATGACGAGGGCGGTGACGACACCCTGGGCGCAGTCGGTGCAAATCCGGTAGTGGACCTGGCCGACGACCTGGCGGACGTGGACGAGGAGGAGGCATTCCTCGCCCGGCCCGGAGTGGTCCGGGATGTGTGTGGAGAGGAAGTCGATCGCCCGGTAAGCGAGGAGCCGGCGGCGCAGGCGGCCGGTGATACTGCCTCGGCGGGAGTGCTTGGCGCCCCCTTGCCTGGGCGGCGGTGTCTGGGCTGTGGGTGCCGGGCCGAACAGAGTGCTCGTGGGACGCGCATGTTGTCCGTGCATGAGGTCTCGTGTGCCCAGAGCAGGGAGCGATACCCGCACCGGAGGTCAGCACGCTGCTGGTGGGCCCGCCCGCTGACGCGGTGGCGCCCGGGTCCTACCTGTGGCGGCGCTCGCCGTCGCGGTGCGGGTACAGCGAGGTGAGCTTGTTCCAGTACTGCTCAAGGTGGGCGTCGGTTTCCCGCAGGGTCGGGTCCAGGAACGAGGAATGCAGCTCGGCCACGCGAGCGAGGGCGGTGTCCGCGCTGGTGGGTTGGGACCCCGTGCGTCGCCAGGGGGACCTGGCGGCGCTGGCACCGTGGGTGTCGCGGGCCGCGCGGGTGGCCCGCCAACGGGCGACCAGCACGGCGGTGGCGAGAGCGGCGGCGGTGAGGGCGTGCAGCCCGGGGTGCGCGGCCACGGCTTCCTCCATCGTTTCGGAATGCAGGGGGGCGTAGCGGCGCCGGTCTGTGAGGCGAGGCCGGCGCCGCCCTTGAACGGTTCAGCGGGGCCAGGTGCCGGTCAGGCGCCGGGTGGTGACGGCGCGGGCCCGGTCGACAGCGGCCTTGACGACGGCGAAGATCGCGCCTTGCAGGGCTGCGGCGATCAGGACTTCCTGCCAGGTGCTGTACTCGTCGGTGGCGTCAGGGGCGTCGTCGTCGTGGCCGGTCATCTTCTACGCCTGCTTGAAAGCGGCGCCGGCGATCATGCCGCTCGTGGCGCCGAGCAGCAGACCGACCGGCTTGTAAGCGATCTTGGATGCTTTCACCAGCGCCTGCGGCTGCGACGCAGGAGCAGGAAGACGACGAAGGCGGCAGCCACGGCAAGGAGGGGGGTGCGGTTGGCCTTCGCCATGGTCGCGGCCGACTCGGCCCTTTCGCGGACCGGGCCCGGGGTCTTCTCGGCGGTGAGCTGCCCTGCCCGGGCCGCGGCGTCGCGGACCTGCGTCGCGGCATGGGTTGCCTTGTCCAGGACCGGATCGGGTGTCTTGTCCTTGACCAACTGGGCGGCCTGCGCCGCCTTGTCTCGGATCTGGCCGCTCACCAGGGTGGCCTTCTCGGCGGCATGCTCCTTGATCTCCGCCGTCTTGTCCTTGGCCTGCGCCTTGACGTCGGCCTTGGCAGCCAGCGCCTCCACGGTCTGGCCGAGCTCCTCGCGGGTGTGCTCGACCTGCTCGCGCAGCTCCTCGGGAGTGGGCGCGGATTCCTTGTCGCCCTGCGAAGGGGTGCTCATCGGTGTGCTGCCTCCTTGATCTCGGCCACGTCGGCCTTGACGCTGTCGATGGCCTGCTCCGGTGCGGGGGTGCCGGCCTTGGCGATCTGCTTCTTCCCGGCCGCGGCCATCCCGGCTGCGATGGCCGCCAGCAGGACGGCGATGATCAGGGCCGAAGCCCACACCGGGAGGAGCAGGGCCAGGGCTGCGATGACGGCGCCGACCAAGGCCTGCGCGGCCAGGAAGCCGACCAGGCCGGCCCCGCCGAACAGGCCGCCGCCCACGCCGAAGCGTTTGCCCTTCTGGGTCATCTCCGCCCGGGCCAGCTGCATCTCCTCGCGGACCAGCTCCGAAATCTGCTGCGACGCCCGTGAGACGAGGTCGCCCACTGATTCCTCGGTACTGCCTTGGTCCGGGTGCCGTTCAACGGCGCTCATCTGCTCTTCACCTTCTCCACATGCTTCGTCCGTTATGGCGCGATGGCTGCACGATGGCCGCCGTTCGTATCGCCGGTGGGGTGCCGCGCCGGTCAACGGCCCTATTTGGTGCCGGTGTCATCCTGAGGGGGCGTCGGCGTTGCGCTTGACGGAGTCGATGCCGTTCAGGCAGGACCGGTGGTCTCGTAGTGCTCGCTGGTCGCGATGACCTGCCCGTTCGTTGCGAGAACGAAGTGATAGCCCTTGGCCGCCTGGTGCCGGACCTCGAAACGCGCCGCCATGGCAGACCCCTCCCTGGTTGATGTGCACGCTGTTGTCACGGCGCGCTTACCCCCCAAGGAACCGGTCACCCGCCTGTGGGTGGTGGTCATCCCAAGCGGCGCACCAGGAGGTGGGGTGTCGCCCGGACGAGGGCGGCTGCAGCCAGGCCGATGGCGGCGCCAGCTGCGACGTCGGAGGGGTAGTGCGCGCCGCTGTGCACCCGTTCGAGGGCCACCAGCACGGTCGGTACGGCGCAGGCGGCGCCTGCCCATGGCCAGGAGGACGCGACGGCTGCGGTGAAGGCCACGGCGGCGGCGGTGTGCCCGGAGGGGAAGGAGGAGCTGTCGGGTCGGTCCTCGACGTCGTCGTGCGAGATCCACTCTTCGGGCGGCCGGCGCCGCTCCACGAGCTGTTTCGCGACCCCGTTCGACAGCAGCTCCGCGACCGCCATGGCCGTGATGCCGACGGCTGCGGCCTTGCGTCCCCGCCAGCCCCCGCCGGCCGCCATGATCACGGCGGCGGACCACCAGAGCTTCGTGTGCTCGGCAGCTTCCTCGACGCCCGGCAGCACCTGCCGGGCCCAGGCCGAGTCCCAAGCGGCCATCCGTCTCGTCAGCCGATGATCACCGCTGCGCAGGACTTCCAGGATTTCCATGCCGCGCCGCTTCCTCGCCCGCGCTTGTTCCACGCGCCGCTCATTCCAGGCGGCGGCGGTCTTCATCGCTCCACTTACGTGTGTCGCGGGGCTCCACGTAGGGCTCTTCGTCCTCGGGCATTCCGCCGGCTATGGCGCGCTGGCGCACCATCTCGGCATCGAACTCCAAGCCGAGAAGGACGGCCAGGTTGGTGATCCACAACCACACCAGGAAAATGATCACGCCCGCGAGAGTGCCGTACGTCTTGTTGTACGAGGCGAAGTTCGCGACGTAGAAGGCGAAGCCGGCCGAGGCGATCATCCAGATCACCAGCGCCAGGAAACTCCCGGGCGTGATCCACTTGAAACCGCGGCCCTTCGCGTTCGGGGCGGCCCAGTACAGGATCGCGATCATGATCGTGACCAGCAGGACCAGGACCGGCCACTTCGCGATCGACCACACGGTCAGGGCGGTGTCCCCGATTCCCAGTGCTGTGCCCGCCTGCCGGGCCAGGGAGCCGGAGAAGACGACGATGAGCGCGCTGGCGCAGGCCAGGACCATCAGCGTGACGGTGAGGGCCAGGCGCAGCGGGAGAACCTTCCACACCGGGCGGCCTTCGGGCATGTCGTAGACGGCGTTCGAGGTGCGGATGAACGCGGCGATGTAGCCGGAGGCCGACCAGATTGCGACGGCCAGGCCGACGATCGCCAGGAGCGATCCGACGCCTGCGTTGCCCTGGAGTTGTTGGACCGCGTTGCTGATCACGTCGCGGGCCGAGCCGGGGGTGAGTTTCTGCAGGTTGTCCAGGACCTGCTTCGTCGCGGACTCCCCGGCGATGCCCAGCAGGGACACCAGCACGAGCAGGGCGGGGAAGAGGGCAAGGACCCCGTAGTACGTGAGCGCCGCGGCCCGGTCGGCGAGCTCGTCGTCCTTGAACTCCTTCACGGTGCCGCGCAGCACCGCCGTCCACGACCGCTTCGGCAGCTCGGTGAGCTGGTCGGGAGCGCGCTCCTCCACCTGCGGATCCGGCCCCGCCGTGCTCTCGCGACCGCTCTCCTCGCGTTCGTCTTTCCACCCCTGGCCTGGCTTCGGTGTGCGTGTCATACCCTGCGGCTTTCCCGCGCGGCGTCACTCATGTCAGCCAGGCCGCGCGAGTACCCGGGTTCTTCGGAGAAAGGGTGCCTGGACGGCTCCCGAGATCCGGCGGTGGCCCCCGCCCCTGTCTGCGGCGAGCCGCCAGGACAGGGGCTCAGGCGGGCGGGTGCCGGGTGCCGGGTGCTACAGCCAGCCGTTGCGGCGGAACGCACGGTAGAGAGTTCCTGCCGCGATCGCCATGAGACCCACCGCGAGGGGGTAGCCATAGGTCCAGCCAAGTTCGGGCATGCGCTCGAAGTTCATGCCGTAGACGCCGGCGACCATCGTGGGGACCGCGAAGATCGCCGCCCACGCGGAGATCCGCCGCATGTCGTCGTTCTGCCAGGTGCCCACCCGGGCCTGCTGCGCGCCGAGGACCGAGTCCAGTAGTTCGTCCAGGGTCCGCACCTCGATGTCCGTGCGGTGCAGGTGATCGGCGACATCCCGGATGTACGGGGCGATCTTCGGCCGCTGGTCCACCCCGCCCGGGCCGCTCAGAAGGTTCTGGACCACCGGGACGAGCGGCTGTACGGCATCACGGAACTCGCGGACCTCCCGCTTGAGAGAGTAGATGCTCTGGGTGTGGTCGACGCGGGACGTCGAGAACACCTCGTCTTCGAGCCGGTTGAGCGTGGCGCGCACCCTGCGGGCGGCGTCACTGTAGGCGTCGACGGCGACGTCCAGCACCGCGTGCAGGACGGCCCAGGGGCCGAGGCGCAGCATGTCCGGTTCTGCGTCGAGCCTGCGGGCGGCCTCGAGGCAGGGGTCGAGCGGGCCGTGGCGCACGGTGAGAACGCTGCGGGCTCCTACGAAGATCATGATGTCGCCGGTTTCCACCGCCGTCTCTTCCGTGACGTACCGGAGGGGCTTCAGCGCGACAGCGAGCATGTCGTTGAACCGCTCGGCTTTCGGGCGCTGCTGTCCATGGAGCGCGTCCTCAACGGCCAGCGGGTGCAGGCCCAACTCCTGGGTCAGCTGGACCAAGTCGCCCTCCGAAGGGTCTGCGAGCCGAACCCGGGCGAACTCGCCGTCGCCCAAGCCCCGCAGTCGCTTGAGGGCCGACTGGCAGGCGTCGTCCGGCAGCTCGCACTCCACATGCTCCGACCGGCCCGAGTTCTGGTCGTATATGACACATTCCATCTCCCGCGCATGCTTCACCAGCCCACTTTCATGCGCCCGCGGCCGGCTCTCGTCTGGTGCCCGCCGTGTGGTGGGAGACACCGGAGCCGGCCCGTGTAAGCGCGCAGACGCGGGTATGAGCAGCGTCATGAACGTGTCAGGTGAACTGGTGTCCGAGTCCGGAGTGCAGGAGCTGATCGGATGGCTCGTCCACGTCATCGAGGCGGCCGGCGCGCTGATCATCTTCGCGGGCGCCGTCTGGGCCTTCGCCCGGTTCGCCACGACCGGCCTCCGCCGGCGATCCCTCATCAGCGAGTTCAACAAGATCCGTCTCAGTCTGGGCCGCTTCCTCGTCCTGGGACTGGAATTCCAGCTGGCGGGTGACGTCCTGCGCACGGCGGTCGCCCCCAGCTTCACCGAGATCGGCCAGCTGGCGGCCATCGCCGCCATCCGCACCCTCCTGAACTTCTTCCTCACCCGGGAGATCGCGCAGGAACGCGCCGAGATCGAACGCGACCAGAAGGAGCCCCTGCAGCGGACCGCGGCCACCTGATCATCCGCCTCTCGTGCCACCGGTGTTTGATGCCGACCGGCGGGGAACACGGGCTGGCGAGGTGATCGACTGTGCCCAGACTGAGCGAGGTAGGCGACCGGGTGCGGGCGGCCGTGGCGGGAAGAATCGAGTACGTACGGCGTGCCGCACGGGGCCCTGGAAGTGAGCGGGACGATCTGGTCCTGGGGGCCAAATCCGTCGTCGCGGCGATGGCCGCGTGGGTGATCGCCCGCTACCTGCTGCCGCCGACCGTGTCCACGTTTGCGCCGTTCACCGCGTTGGTCGCCCTGCAGGCCACGGTGTACCGGTCGGTGCGCGACTGCGTCCAGTACCTGGTGGCGATGGCCGCGGGGGCCGCACTCGCAGCCTCCCTGGCCGCCGTGGCGGGGATTCACGGGTGGACATTCGGGCTCCTCACCCTGATCGCGCTCTGCCTGGGAAGGATCGAGCGGTTCGGCCAGCAGGGCACCCAGGTCGCCATCATCGGCTTCTTCGCGTTCTCCTCCGGGCAGGGACGCATCGACTACATCGGCTACCTGGCCGCCTCAGTGACCGTCGGTGCGCTGTGCGGCCTCAGCGCCCACCTTGTCCTCGCTCCGGCCCGCCACGTCCACCACCGGCAGCAAGCCGTCGCGGACCTGTACGCGGCGGTGAGCCGACGCCTCGACGACTTGGCTGAGATCTTCGAAGGAAACGATCCTGACACTGAGCGCATCCGGCACTGGCGCCGTGACTGGCGCAAGCTCGCCGCCGAATGCGAGCGTATCCAAAACGCCATCGATGCGGAGATCGAAAACAGCCGCCTCCACCCCCGCCCCGGCATCGCCAGCGACACGGCCCTGCCCCGCGCCCGCGGCGCCGTCACCGTCGCCGAACGCACCATGGACCACCTCCGGTCCCTGACCCGCGCCCTCGACTACGCCCTGGACAGCGGAGAAATCCAGAACCTTTCCGCGTCCTTCCGGACTGCCTCCAGCTCGCTGCTGCGAAAGGCGGCCACCGCGATGCAGGAGATCGGCCAGACCTCCCTCACCGACTCCGGACACCTTGACAGCCTGATCGACGACGCGACGGAAGAACTCGACCACGTCGAACAGCACGAGCGCGCAGCCGCCGAAGCCACGCCGGCAGTACACACCCTCCAGGGAACTCTCCTCACGGACATCGGCCGCCTTCTGGCCGAACTCCGCTCGGGCCACAAAGCCCTCACCCCGACATCCTGACCGAAGGCGCTACACCCGAGGACGTCGTTCTCGCGCGCCCGCTGGCAGGCGCGCGGAGCCGACGGGGACATTCACGTCGCCGCAGCACGTCGCAGGGGCCGCTTCGCCCCATATGCGCTCGGATGCACGCGCTGAAAGCGGCACGCGAAGGTGCCAAATTGGATCACAGTCGCGCACGCTGCGTGAGTGGGTAACACGGGGGGATCATTCTGAGCGCCCACCAGGTCGGCCTTCGGGGAGTCCTCCATGCCCAGCCGGTAGGGCCAGCCGGATGTGGCAGCCTCCACCGGGGGTATGGGTACGGGTACGTACCCATACCCCATGGACATGCAACCGCGACCAGGGCGTTCGCCACGACGATCCCGTCGAAGTCGCGGCTCAGCGCGGCCGCCCGCGCGAGGGTGTCGGCACGGTCGGCCGCGAGGCGTGCGCGGGCGGTCGCGAAGGTGGACGGACCGCGCTCGTCATTACCTGCCCGGGTCATCTTCGGGACAGCGCCTTCACCAGGTCGTCGCGGGTCATGTTCGAGCGGCCGGGGCGTGGGCGGCCGCCGCCTCCTTGTAAAGGTCTGCTTTCGACAAGCCGCTCAGGTCCTCTTTTGGGGCGGAGCGGATCCGCTTCTTCGCCGCCGGCTTCTTCCCGGCCGCGGTCTTCCCGGAGACCGTGGCCTCCCCGCCCGCGGTCTTCGGGCTTCCGGCGCGCTCGACACTGGCCCGCAGGGCCTCCATGAGGTCGACCACCCCGGTCGGCTCCGCGGCGGGTTCGGCCTTCTCCACGGTCTCGCCGGCCTTCTTGGCCTCGATGAGGGCGGCGACCTTCTCCTGGAACGTGTCGTCAACTTTTCGTGGTCCCAGTCCATGCTCATGGCTTCGATAAGCTGCTCGGCCATCTTCAGCTCCTGGTCCGAGGCCTTCGTGTTCCCGGGCAGGGTGTCGATCTCCTTCTTCGGGTCCCGGATCTCATCCACCCAGTGCAGCGTGTGCAGCGTGAGGAGGCCGTTTTCGGCTTTCAGGGTGACCAGGTATTCGTGCTGGCGCATGACGAAGGTGGCGATGCCCGCTTTGCCGGCCTTGGTCAGGGCCTGCTCCAGCAGGCTGTAGACCTTCCCGAACTCCATGCCGCGTGGGCCGAGGTAGTAGGAGGTATGCGGCGATGCACACAACTCTTCTCCGCGTGACGGCCGCGCTGGGTGCCGCGGCAGTGTTGGCTATCTGCGGCGCCGGCGCGGCCAGTGCCGACGGCGTCGGCAACGCAGGCATCGGCAACACGGGCATTGGCAGCCACGGCATCGGCAATTCAGGCATCGGCAGCTCCGGCATCGGCAATTGAGACGGGCTCACGGCCCCCGCACCACCAGGTCGCACGACGCGCCCGGCTGACGCCGGGCCGGTCCACCCGGGCTGTCCGCTCCACCAGCGGCCGGCCCGGGTGTGTGGCGTCGAGCAGCTGGTCCGCGAGGATGGCGAACCGCGCGAGCAGAATCGGCTTCACCTCGTTGCACGAGAACCTGGATGCCATCACCCCCGGCGGCCGGCCTGGCCGCCGCCCGCGAGCGCGGCCGGACCGGCGGCCGCCCGAGGGTCGCCACCGAGGAAGTCATCCGTGCCGCCTGCGCGCTAGGCGTCTCACGACCCCCTGTGGCTTGCTGCCTCCCGTTCTACACTTCAACGGCCGCCGCGGCGTCCACGTGGGTCAGGCCGTCTCCGTCATGCACGATGGAGGAAGCGAGGAGCTTGGTCGAACCACCGAGACGGGCCGCACTCTCGCCCGCAGCAGGCACAAAGGCTGCCAGATACACCAAATGAGCAGCACCTGTCAGGCCGGTGATGACTGACCCGCCGTAAGAGTGGCCCATAACCAGGGGCGGCTCTTCCATGGCATCAACTGCTGCTTGCACCGCTTCGGTGTCGGCCAGAAGCGAGCCACGATGCAGTTCCGGAACAGCGACCTCGACTCCGGCAGCAGCCAACTCCCCAACAACCAGGTCGTAGTGTTGTGGGTCGTGGTACAGGCCGTGCACCAACACCACACCATTCATGACGATCCCCCAACTCACCAGGGCATTCATTTCTCCCACAGCCATGATCGTCTGCGCGTCGCCGGTCACGCCAGAAGCACACGTTTGCGCAGGAGGGCGAATCCGGCTCGGCCGAACATTTGGCGCTTGAATATCTTGATTCGGTTGACGTGGCCTTCGACGACGCCAGCTCCAGGGCAGGGTGAGGTCGGCGATGACGGCGTCGCGGTCACGGTCGATGCCTGCGGCGAGGGCGTGGAGGCTGGGGAGGTCGTCTCGCCGGACGGCGTCAAGCCACTGCGGCAGTCGTTCCCCCTTGTGATCAGTGAGCATCTGGCCGAAGGAACGGACGTGGCCGGTGAGGGCTTCCAGTTCGGGGCAGTGGACCAGCACGGCCTTGAGTCGAAGGTGCTCCGTTTCGGTGAGAGTCTCGGGTCGGCGGAGGATCCATCCGGGCGACGACGCGGGGTGACGGTGGCCGAGCTGTGACGAGGCCTGGAGAGAGCCGCTTCTCCCGGAAGTAGGCGCGAACCCGCTGGTAGCTGCCCTGATAGCCAATTGGCACGGTCTCCTCCCACACCGTCCAGGCGTTCGTGCAGCCCTGGTTCCAGCGGTCATTCAGGTAGGGCTTGAACGCACCGAGCTTGGACGGCCGGCCCTGCCACTGCCCGTGGAAGAGGTCTTCCGGGGCGGCTGCGTCGGCGAAGAGCTTGACGGTGCGGGAGGTCATGCGGAGTCGGCGACCAATTGCCCTACGACTGAGCCCGGCGGCCAGAAGTTCGTGGACGGTCGCATGCTTGGCACGGGTGCGGTCAGCGAAGCGGTGTCCGGTAGGCAGGGCGAGCCGGAGGGGTCTTCGAACTTCTCCGGCTCGGGAGCGGGCTGGGCTGGATCTGGCGCCAGGACCCGCAGGCATCCGCGGTGGTCTGCGACGCACCGCTCTGCGGCCTCGCTCAGGTTGTCGGGTCGGGTCCAGGCGCGGTTCCTGGATTGCTCCAGGACCGTTTCCCGGACCCGCCCGCCGAACCCGGCGTGCGACTGTCACCGCACCGGGCTCTCCACGAGATCATGCCGTTGGGATCGGCTCGGTCACTGCGTCCGGCCAGGGTGTCGGGATGCTGTTGCCTCGGTAGCGGTAGCGGGTGACCGGCACCGTGGCGAGGTTGAACAGTTCGATCCCTTCCATGCGAATCGCTCCCCATCCTTGCGGAGTGTGGAGCCATCGCCGGATGGCCCTCCACGTCATGCGGTTGCGATGCATCACCCAGTGCACGACCCTCCACCATACGAAGGTGGCAAGGCGTGACAGGGTGTGCTTGGCGACCGCGTGCTTGAAGTAGTTGGCCCAGCCGCGCTGGATCTGGTTGATCCGGATCAGCGCGATCCTGTAGTCGAGATGCGACAACCTGAGGGCCAGTGACTTGATCTTCCGTTTCAACGCCTCGACCGGCTTGTCGGCGATGAAGGTGTAGACGTACCACTTATCCGTTCCCCGCTTGCGATTCCACACGATGCGGAATCCGAGGAAGTCGAACCCGTCGGCCAGGTGGACGATCCGGGTCTTCGACGGCGACAGGACCAAACCCATGGTTGCCAAGACCTCACTCACCTGCCCGCGAAGCTCTTCGACGTGTGCTCTGGTCCCGTGAACCATGACGACGAAATCGTCCGCGTAGCGGACGAGTCGCCAGGTGCTCAGGCCATGTTTCCGTCGACGTTCGCGATCCCGCCGGGTTGCCATCGTGTTCGTCCACTGCTCGGCGGCAAAGTCGTCGAGTGAGGACAGGGCGATGTTGGCCAGAAGGGGTGAGAGGATGCCTCCCTGGGGCGTCCCGGAGGTGGTTTCGTTCCGTTCGCCGAGCTCGGTCATGATCCCGGCCTTGAGGAACGCCTTCACCAGCGCAAGCACCCGCTTGTCCTTCAGCCGCATCCGGACACGGCCCATAAGAGCCGCGTGGTCGATACGGTCGAAGCACGCCTCGATGTCGGCGTCCAGCACCCATCGGTAACCCTGAGTGCCGAACAGATGAATCTCGGCAATAGCGTCATGCGCCCGCCGGTTGGGCCGGAACCCGTACGAGCACGGACGAAAGTCCGCCTCGAAAATGGGCTCTATGACCAGCTTCAGCGCGGCCTGGACCACCCGATCCGCAATGGTCGGGATCCCCAGACGGCGCAGTTTCCCGCCCGCCTTGGGGATCATCCGTTCACGCACCGGCATTGGCCGAAAGACCCCTGCCATCAGCTGCGAACGGATCTGCTCCAAGTACGCTTCCGCCGCGAATGCCTGCACGTGGTCGGCACGAAGGCCGTCCACGCCCGCAGTTCGGGCTCCGGTGTTGCCTGCGACCCGCTCGAACGCCACCACCAGGGTGGCCGGGTCACACGCGAAGTTGAACACATCATCGAACCGGAAGCCTTGATCGGCTACCGCCCAACGGTGCAGCTTGATCTGCATCTTCCGTACCCGTAGCTCGGCGTACTCAGCCACCGGCCACGTGACCGGGGCATTCACCCCGGTGTCTTCGGACATTGCAGTACCTCCCTTGCAATCTCGCTGCCGCCCTTCGCCATGTGGCCGGCTCTCCCGGCCTCGGACTACTACGGCGGCTCCGCCCCTTGCCCAGCCTGTTCGGCAGACGATGTGCCCAGCCCGTCCCGGCCGCGCTGGCAGCGCGGACGAGGGGCGAGACCGGGAAGGTTCCCGTGTTCACCAATCGATCGATCAACGGAGTAGCCACCCGGCTATACCCCCGCGGCATCGCCACAGCTAACCCGCAGCACTTCGCTGTGGCCTCCCGGGCCGTCTAGCACAAACCACCCGGAAGTTCCCCGGCACCAACCACGGTGCGGGTGCACGCCGCTACCAGCCCAGATCCGCCAGGTTCGAGCTGGTGGCACCCTAGACATCGTTTCTTATGGCGTGATCGTTCGTTGAACCGTGCATGACGGATTTGGTTGAGCGGCTGGTGCCGGATGAGTTGTGGGTGTTGTTCCG
>NZ_JBEZLW010000049.1:0-47459 GCF_040652395.1 Streptomyces sp. NPDC048269 | reverse complement strand
TAAGTGAGCCAGCGCAGCCTCCAACCCGTTCAGCCAACCTGCACAACACAAGGTCAGAAGCATGACGACTGCGCAGTTTCACTGAGCGGCGACACTTCACAACGTCAGTTCGAGCTGCACAGCCCCTGGCTCCACGAGCGAGGTCATTCCTTCCCCGTAGGACACCCTCCAAGGGCCTTTCCAGGGGTTCCCCGCTGAATCCAGCTGCATCACGATCGGATCGCTTCCGTCTGACGGGATGACACCCCGCTTGCGGCTGTCGTGGTTCTGTCCCGGGATCCATTTCGTGACGATTCCATTGAGAGTGCGGCCCGATTCCGGGTTCTGCCAGGTGACCCAGCTTCCGGGGACGTAGGCGCCGTTGGCGGCCTTGGGTGCCGTCCCTTTCAGACGGTCTCGCCGCCAGGCTTTGCGGACCTTGGCCGGGGTGTCGGTCGAGGCGGGGGCGGGGCGGGTCTTCTTGGGGCGCGGGATGCGGTTCTGAGCGTCCGCGACGATGTCGGCGATCCTGGCGGGCAGGTCGGCTGCGTAAGCTGCTCTGACGGCCGCGTGGTCGCTCCCGCTGACGGACACCGTGACGGTCCATTCTCCCTGCACGAGAAACACCTTCGTGGACTCCTCCCACCGGATCGGCCAGAAGCCGGAGCCCTCGGCATCGATCGCCGCGAGCGCTTCGCGGCGCAGCTCGCCGGTCACCCGCGCCTGGGCCTGGTCTCTGGCCTTGCGGCGGGTCTCCCAGATCGTCGCGGCCCGCCAGTGCTCCTCCGACTTCCACAGGTGCGCCGAATCGGCTGGCATGGTCTCGGTCTCGGCCGCCTTCAACAACGGGTCCACCCACGCCTTCACACGGAGCTGCACGACCCGTTCCAGGGACTGCCCGGCGCGGGCCCACAGGTCCGTCCAGCGGACGGGACGGATCGTCTCCGGGAGGGACGTGATGCGGCCCGACTCCGAGATACGGGCCGACAGGGTCAGGGTGCTGACGGTCTGACTTTCACTCTCGTCCACGTAGGTCATGAGATTCCCTTCTCCGGGTGTTCAGACGGCGCGGCAGAGGTGCCACTCCCCCGCCGCGGGCGGGCGCAGCGTGTGGCTGCGCTCAGGACTTCCGGGCGCTACAGGGAAGCGGCCGTGATGCGTGCGTGTGCCATCCGGCGAGGTCTGCGATCAGTGCCGTGGCGTTGTCGGCCCGGCCGTCGGCGTGGGCGATGGCGGCTTCGACCAGGGCTCGGGCGGCGCGGCGCGGGCTGCCCGTCACGTAGTCGGTGATGGCCAGTTCGGCGTCCTCCAGCGGCTCGTATGCTCCGTCGCTGGCCAGCACCAGCCTGCCGCTGTTGGGCACCGTGACCGATCCGATCGGGGCGTGGGTGCTGGTGTCGCCCAGGTAAGAGGTGACCCGGTTGCGGGCGTTCGGTCCGGGCTCGTGCCCCAGGTCCAAGAGGACCTGCCGCATGTTGTGGTCAGTGGTCAAGCGCTTCAGCTGGTCGCCGGAGGGCGGGAGGACGTAGGCGCGGGCGTCGCCGCACCACGCCACTTCGAGCGGCTTGCTGGGCTCCGCGACGGCCACGACGGCGACCGCCGTGGGCATGTCCCGGGCGCGCCACCCCTCCTCGGCCAGCTCAGCGGCCCGTGCGGCGTGGATCTCCCGCAGGCCCTCCAGGGCCCCGGCGCGGGCGGCGGCGCGGGCCAGTCGGCGCGCGGCCGTGCGCGTCCACTGCTGGATGTCCTCGTCGCTGCCGATCCCGTCGAGCAGGGCGTAGGCGCGGTGTCCCTGGTGGGTGTAGGTCGCGGTAGCGTCGCACTGGTGGGAGCGTCCGCCGATCAGCTGGGCCGCGCTGTGGATGCTCATGATGACTCCTGAAGTCCGGGGGTGGGTGGGGCGGGAGGGTTCTCCCGCCCCATGGGTGTGCTTTCGGGCTGGCTGCGGGTCAGACGGTGATGAGGCGGAACGCGTGCTCCATGACGTCGTCGGCGGTGCCCGTGATCACCCGCTCGGCGCGGGCGGCGTTCTTCAGATCCGGGCTGGTTCCGCGTGCCGGGGCTACGTGGTTGGCGTACTCGGTGATCGCGTTGTAGCCCGCCCAGGCCGTTCCCCGAATGCCGGCCTGCGTGTCCGCCTGCTCGAACAGGTTGCGGATGGTGGTCCACCTGGTGGCCTGGTTCGTCTTCTTGCGGGCGCTGTCGTTGTTGGCGACGGGCCACAGCTGCTCTACGACCGACCGCAGCATGGGGGTGGTCATCTCCGCGTCCAGCATGCACTGGGCCGCCTTCTCGAACTCCTCGGCGTACTTGAACGTGAGGCCCAGGGCCTGGCGGGCCTGTGCGATGCGGCCGCGTGCCCCGGACGTGTGGCGGACCGTGTAGCTGCTCTTGGCGTTCCTGAGTCCCGCGCGCAGGGTGTTGGCGCACACCACGCGGACGGGCGTGACGACGATCCGGAATGCGCTGCTGCCGTCGTGCGAGTTGAACGCTGCGATGTAGAGGTCTACCTCGTCGCTCTGGCCGATGGTCAGGGACTGCGGCAGCTTCATGGTCAGGAAAACCTGTCGGCCGCCTCGAAGGGATCCGGCGGTCTCGAAGTGCGCCCCGGACTCGTCCACCAGGTAGTTCAGGAACTCGGCGTGTTCCTCGTTCTGCACGGGCATGTAGTCGGAGCCGACCACGCCCAGCGTCTCGGGGAGCCCGGTCTTGGGGTGCGTACGCACGCTCGCCCGGTGGTTCGGCACGTCCAGCAGCGTTGTGCCCTCGGACGTCATCTCGGTCGCGTGCAGGCCGACCAGGCGGACGTCCCATCCGTCGAGGGCGGCCAGACGCATCGCGTCCTCGGCGGTCAGGGCGTCGGTGGTCACGGTTCCCAACCTGTGCCAGGCGCTCTCACGCGGGCTCACGAACGCGGCCGTGCCGTCGCTGAACTGCTCGATCTCGTGTGCCATGGGAATCTGTCCTTTTCGTGTTCTGCGGATGCGGCGGGGGTGCCACTCCCCCGCCGTGGGTGGGTGATGTGGGGGTGCCGGGATGCTGGCCCGGACGGCCGACCGCCGGGGTGGGGGGCGGCCGGGCCGGGAGGGCGGTTCAGACGAGTTCGGGCGCGTCCACGAACATCACTCCGGGCGGCGCCGGGTCCGTGAGGTCGCGGTCCTCGCCAATGGCGTACGCGATACGGCTCTGGTCCGCCGTGGCCGGGTAGGCGGTGAGGTCGCTGATCATCCAGGACATGAACGTCACGGTGCCGTCCCAGTGCATCGTGCGCGTGACAAGCATGGCGTTGAGGCCCGTCGTGGTCACGGCCAGCAGAAATGCGACCTTCACAAGGGGATCGTTCGGGTCGTCCTCGTTCGGCACGGGGCCGTCGATGATGCACTCGGCCTGCCCGTACTGGGCGGGGGTCGCGAGAGCTACGGTCAAGTGATGGACGCCCTCACCGGCGGCACGCGCGATGGACCGGACGAGGATCATGGATCGACGGGCGAGCTTACGCCGGTCAAGTGCGCGGGGGTCGGATGCCGGAAGGTCGGTCATGGGCAAGCTCCTTCTGTGGATGTTCTGCGGTCGTCCTGCGGGGCCGGGTGCCACTCCCGGCCCCGCAGCACAGTCACTGAGCCCTGGCGGATTGCTAGCTCAGGCTGATGTGAGGCGCGTCGTCGTAGTACTCGTCCGCCACCGGCGAAAGAGCCCCGCCGGTCTGCTCGTCGACGGAGTAGGCGGAGCGCAGCTCATCGGCTGTCAGCGGGGTGGCGACCAGGCCACGCAGGCGCCAGCCCCACGCGCGGTCCTCCCCCTCCCTCTCGCTGCTGCGAAGCACGACGCCACACACCTCGCCCATCAGGGCGGCGGCCGTGGTGCTGACGACGTCGTTCATGTCGACGCCCCGGGCGAGGTAGGTCCGGCGGCCCTCGTTGTGGAAGCGGATGATGGCGGTGGGACCGCCTGCGCTGGCCGTGATGACGTGACAGCCGTCCTCGGCCGCGTCGAAGATGCTGTACAGCAGGTTCTCGGCGCGCTGCCTGGGGGAGATGTTCCGCGTCATGGGGGTTCCCTTCATGGTGGGTTCTTCGGCGGGCCTGCGGGGCCGGGTGCCACTCCCGGCCCCGCAGACGGGGCGGGTCGGCCAAGGGGAGAGGGGAGGCCCGGCCGACCGTGGCGGGTGTCAGCGCGTGCGCTGCGTGGGAATGTGCAGGCTGCAGTTCAGGTACAGCTCGATGAGCTGCAGCGCCTGATCCTCCGTCAGCCCTTCCGCGTAGCCGTCCATGCTGTAGGTCATGGCGCCGGTCAGCAGGACCGGGCCGCAGAACAAGAACTGCGGGGCGCCCAGCAGGCGCAGCAGGCGCCTGGCGGAATCGTTGACCGGCAGGCCGCGCCATGCGGCATGGTCGTCGCCCCAGAGCGTCACCGTGGGGTGGACCGGGAGCGGGCGCATCCGGAAGGCGCTGTAAGCCGATTCGTGATCGATCGAGTCGGCGGGCTTGGTAGTGGGGGTCCAGTCGGCGAGGACGAACCCGCCGTCGGTCTGCATGATCAGCGCGAAAGGCCGGGCCGTGCCGGTGGTCGACATGGGTCTCCCTACGGTCGGGGTGGGTTGCTGTCCTTCGGTGCCGGTGGGTTCTTGCCACATCCCCCAGCGACAAGAGAACTCTATCGCAGTTTTGGCGCGCCTAGGGGTCGAAACGGCTTCTCCGACCGACCCAAAAGAGTGATGTATTCGCAGGTCAGAAGGGTTTTCAGCCCGGTGGGGGGCGGGCATTGCGGGTCCGGTGCCGACTGGCCCCGGAGCGCGCAGCGCGGAGGGCAAGGGGTGGGGTGGCGGGCCTGCCCGCCACCCCACCACGCAGCGCGGGCCGCCAAGGGGGCACGGCCGGCGCAGCGAAGCGGAGCCGGGTGGGCGCTCTACGGAGCGCAGCGGAGTGACGGAGCGCAGCGGAGTGCGGCCCGCGGCCCTGGGGCTGTGGCGGGGGCCGCGGGCGGGAGGCGTGAGAGCGCGGAGCGCTCGGTCCGGACGCAGCGCAGCGGAGTCCGGCACGCCTTCCGGCCGCGGCCCCCGCCACAACCCCAGGCGGGGTGGGCGGCGCAGCGCAGCGGAGCCGCCCACCCCGTCGGCACCGGACCCGCAACGCCCGCCCCCCACCGGGCTGAAAACCCTTGAGGGAGCCCCAGCCGGACGGCTATGGCCCCCTCAAGGGAAAGTTGGGTGTTAGGGGGCGTCGTAGAGCTGTTGAGCGACCTTCAGGGCCGTACGGCGGACCGCCGGCGGATAGCCGAGGCGGTCCGCAGCCTCTTCAACGCCGAGGCCCGCCTCCGTGCGCATCAGCGCGGCGATGCGCGCCGCGCGCTCCTGCTGCAGGTGCTTCTGCGCGGCCGAGACCGAGATGCCAAGGACGTCGACGGCATGGGCAGCGGTCACCGCGGGGTCGGCGTCGAGGAGTTCGGCGATCCGGCCGGGGAGCAGGTCCCTGGGGACCATGTCCCCGGATCCCTTCGGCCGGCCGCTGGGCGCGCTCATGACGCCGCGGCCGGCTGCGTACGAGCGCACCGCGGCACGCGGCCAGTGCTCAGCCCCGCCAACCACCACGACATGGTCGGCGAGGCGGGGGTCGGTCTTGTAGCTGTCCACGCTGCGCGCCTGCACCTGCAGCAGGGCGGCCGCCTCGCGGCGGTCGAGCAGGTCCTCCTCGTCCTCGCCCGCCGGGATCGCCGGCTGCGGCCGGCCCTCGCGATAGGCCTCCACTTGCTCCAGGTCCCACAGCAGGACCTTGGCCTCCGGGGAGCTGATCGGCGCGGGGAAGCCCTCCGCGCTGTAGGGCTTGGCCCGGCGGAAGGCCGCCCACTTCATGCCCAGGACGTCGGCGAGCTCTTGCCGCCCCACGGCCGTTCGTCCAGCGCGGATCATGGGTCCGACCTCTCGATGGGCAGAGCGTGCCGGCGGATTCACCCGCACCGATGCAAAAAATATACCGCACTAAAAGCGCAGCGCGGGGCGCGTCCGCGCCCGCCCGGGCGCTATGCTCGCCCTGATGACGCATGCGGGTTCTCTCGTGGTGTGTTCTTCGGTCGGCCGGCGCCCTTGCCACCCGCTCTCAGCGGAAGTGGGCGTCGGCCACATCTATTTCACCCACACCGGGCCTTCCCTCGCCCCACGCCCTCTCCTCTCCTGCCTCCGCCCCTCTGCCTCTCCCTTGCCACTCTCCTTTTGCCTCCGCTCCCTTGCTCCCCCCCTCCCGACCAACCCGACTCTCAGCCCCCACAGCAACCCTCATCAACACCTGACAAGCTCAAACCCAAGCCCGACCACGCCAGCCCCAGAACAGAACCTCCGACCAACACCCCACAGCCTCTCCCCCACCACCAGACCTAAAGTCTGGCCAGTCACCAGCCTCAGAAGCGGCGGTTACCTGGGGAAATACTGGACCGATGGCGCTGCACCTTCCCGCCATGCATCCCTCCCTGGGTCTCCCCCACGCGTCGCCCATGCGTGTCCCCCCATACCTTCCCCCATGCTGCGAGCAGCGTCCGGCAGGAGACACACCCTTCACTGGTTGTGGTTCTGGCTCAACTTCTGTGGACACGCACGCTGCGTGACAGATGACTGTCCTCCGGCCCCGCCCGAAACTGGTTGGCTTGCTGCTGCCGGACTGCGATGATGCCTCTGTTTCCCAGGCGGAGGGCATTTGTTCGTTTTCGTGTGTGCGGGGTGCGGCGCTGAGCTCACCATCCCGCTGTCCCAGGTCGCCCTGCCGGTCCACGCCCACCAGAAGTACGGGAATGGGACCCAGCTCCCGGTGCTCATGGAGTCGGGCACGTTCGCCGTGGAATCGGAGCCCTGGGGACCACCGTGGCGGAAGTGGGAGGAGATCCATCCGGACGAGGCAGCCGTCCGCGGTGTCCACGCGCCGGTCTACGCCCTGTCCGACGGAGCGCCTGGCGCGACCGTCATCGCACCCGGCGACGCCCACGGCACCGTACTGATCCCGGAAAATCGCGGAGGCCGCTACTGCTGCGGGCTCGACGGGGCCGCCGGCCCCAACGTGGCCTGTGTGGCGTGTGGTCTGCCCGTGGCGAGCCGGATCGACGACTGCTCGCTCTGGCAGGCCATGTGGCTCGCCCCGAACGCCGTACGTCGCCGCCCCGTCGACGGCGCCGACGGCACACCGCTTTCCTGGGCGGATCTGATTGCGGAGGGCAAGGGCACACCCCCGTTCGAGCCGATCTCCAGGTGGGGGTCGCGGCTGGGAGCGGGCCACTGGTCGAATCACTGGTGGTCGTGGAGCCCGCAGTGGGAGGCAGCGGCTGGCCGAGCACTCGCCCACCTGCTGGCCGCCTCGCAGGGGCGGCCCGTGATGGTCCCGGACGGCTTGGCCGCGGAGGTGTTCCGGCGCGCGCTCGACGCCATGCTGCCCGCAGGTCCGCCGACGCGGCGCGCCGTCCTGGCCGGACCGGGACGACCTGCTCCCGACGGCGACGCCGACATCCTCCTCGTGCCGACGCATCCGCAGACGGGGGAGGTCTGGTCCCCGGCCGACCCGGCGGCCTACCCGGTGCCGCTGCCGTTCGGGGTGTGGCTGTGGCTGGCCTTCCCTGCGCCGGACCCGCCCGTCCCTACGTCGGGCGTCCTCCCCGAAGGCGTCCTCCGCGACGACTTCGACCCACCCGCGCCGCGCCCCCGCCACCTGTTCCGAGCAGACCCGGAAACCTTCCGGCACACCCTGGTCCGGCTGCCGGACATCCGCAGCCCGTGGCTGCGTGAGATCCTCGACAACCTCACGCAGCACACGCGCGCCGGCTACTTCTAGACCGCGCCCCGGCCATTCACGCGCACGCCGCGCCCTGCCGCGCCGGACGGTTGCATCCCCGAGTCGCCTCCGCCCTCGCCGCCGCGCAGACCGGGCAAGGGCCGGCCGTCACCGCGGAACGCCGGACGGATGAGCCGCGGCCGGGTGTCTGTGAGCGTCGCAGGGAGCCAGTCCGGCCGCCTGCGGCAATCCGTCCCCTCCGACAATCCCGGCTTCCCAGGCGAGGACCGCGGCCTGGATCCGATGCTCCAGTCCAAGTCGTCGGAGCAGGCGCGAGACGTGTGTCTTCACACAACCACGTCGGGGCCATCCCCGCAGGCGCGGGGAACGAGGAAGCAGGGCCCGTCACCTCGGCAGGAAGGTCTGGCGCCAGGTTAGCGACGACATGTTCAGGGCGGCCTCGGCCAGAGCCTTCGCCGAGGTCGTCTTCAGGGAGCCCAGGCTGGAGTCGATCCAGTTCTGCACGTTCACGTTGCCCTGTTCGCGGTACTCGACCGCCTGGATCAGGCATTCCAGCTTGTCGGCGTCGTGGGCGATGACGACCTCGGGGTCGGTGCCGTGCTCGTAGTCCTCCACGACGGCCTGGAGGCCGGCGGCGACCGCGGGGTGGGCCGTGGCGAGCTGGTCGGCGGTGATCTCCTCGTTCGAGGCGGCCTTGAGGTAGCGGCGGCCGATGTGGGGGATGTCGCCGATGCGGGTTTCCTGGGTGTCGTGCATGACGCACATGAGTGTGACGCGGGCGGCGTCGGCGCCCTCCATCATGGCCAGGACGGCTCCGATCGCGGCGACGCGGAAGCTGTGCTCCGCGATGCTCTCCGGATCGCGGACCCCGGTGTGCCACCATCCCGACCGGCGCTCGCGCTTCAGTACGCCGAGCTCGAACAGGAAGCCCGCGGTGCCCTCTGCATGGGCTGTCTGGTCTGCCATGTGGTGCCCTCCGAGGTGATCAGTCGTGCTCGCCTAGACGGTAGTGCACTGTGCTCAGCTCGCGCCTGGATCTTTCCGACAAGGCGTTTCCGTCCAGCAGTTGGGTGGTGCGGCGGGCCAGGGTCCGCGTTAGTTCGGCGGCCGCCAGCGGGAGCCATGCGTGGGCCTCCAGCAGGGCCCACACGGTGTGCGCGTACAGGTCGACGAAACCGGGCGCCTGGTGGAGCCCCTGCACCAGGCGGCGCAGCAGCGTGACCGGGTCCCAGTCCGTCATGCGGCGGTCGCGCATGAAGGCGTCGCTGGCCTGCGGCCGCTGTATCGCGCCGAGCCACAGGGCCCAGTAGTTGAGGTTGGCGACCTCGCCATCGTCGCTGTCCGCAATCGAGCGTTCGATGAAGTCCCACAGCGGCTGCGGATCACCCAGCCGGGCCAGGGCCGTGGCAGTGGAGCGCGCCTCGGCCCAGTGGGGTGTCCAGCCGCGTCCTACGAGGACTCCGCGGCGGGAATGGAGGGCATGGGCCGTCCACGACGCGGCGTCGGGCCCGCGGTCGTACGAGGTCAGGTACAGGGCTTGGCGGTGCAGGAGCGCGCCCTCGCCGCCCCTGCGCACGGCGGCCTCGGCGCTGTCGCGCAGGTGCGCGAAAAACATGGTCCGCTCCGTCGGGGCGAGCCGCGGAGCGGGGGCGACGGGGCCTCGCCGGGCGGGAACGGGCCGCCGACGCAGGGCGGGCGGAGCGGAACCGTTAACCGCCCACGCGATCATGTGCGCCGTGTCCCTGGTGTGGACCCACTCGGAGAGCGGGTGGGGCACGCCGGGCCTGGCGGATGCCAGGGCCGCTTCGATGACGCGGTCGGCGTCCATCGCGGCGTCCAGGAGGACGACGACGTCCGGGTCAGCACCCAGCGCGGGTAACCGGCGGCGCAGGCCCAGCAGGTCCGCGCCGCGCATGTTCGAGACAGGCCGACGGCCGGACTCCCAGCCCTGGTACGTCCCCACCCCGACGCCGAGGAGTTCGGCCATCTCCTCCTGCGAACGGGGGATACTCTCCCGCGCGGTGCGGAGCACGAAGCCCGCGATGAGCCCCATGCCCCGGGTGCTGGCTGCCATGGCACTCCCCGATCGCGCTCCGGCATCGCATCTCGTACTCACAGTGAGTGTTCCCCCCATTGCACCGGCCGTAGGTTCGGCTCGTCAACGCCTCAAAGGGGCTTTTCCCACTGACGGTTGAAGACGCGCCACACCCGGCGCGGCGGCACCGGCCAGGCGATTCGTCATGCCCTGGGCCGGTGCCCTACCCACCCACAAAGGGGTCGCCATGACCAGGATGGAAGTGAACCGACGCACGAGGCCGCCCGGGCCGTCCGCGAGGCAGGTCGCCCACGTCGAGGTCCTGGCCGCCGCCGTCGTGGCCGCCTCGGAGCGCGCCGACCTGCTGGCCGGGCGGGCCCAGGAAGTCCGGCATGCCGGGGCGTGCACGGCGGCACGGGAACCGTTACGAGAGGTCACAGTCCAACCCGTCCGGCTGGTCAGGGCCCTGCTCCCGGCCGCCGAAGCCGTACTGGCCGCAGCGCCCGACGACCGTACGGCGGACATCCTGCGCGCGACCATCGGGCACAGCCGCTCGGTACTGCTCCAGGCCGATGCCGGCTCCATGCGCAGCCCCGCGGCCCAGCTCACGCTCCTCTCAGCGTTGGCCCGACAGCTCCTGCGCATCCAGAGCAACGGCCCGCGCCCGAGCCGCCCGGCCGACCCGACGCCGGTCTGGGTCCCCCAGACCTCGCCCGGGCCTCACCCTCACCTCAAGGACGGGAGATACACCATGCCCTATTCACCCTCTTCACCCGCTTCACGCATCGACGACGACCTGCGCTCTGCCGTATCCGGCGCAACGGTCATGGTCACCGGCGGCGGCGGGCTCGTCGGCAGCCGGATCACCAGCCACCTGCGGGCCGCCGGTGCCCGCGTCATCGCCGTCGGCAAACTCGACGCGTACCCGGCCCGCGTCTACAGCGACCTCTTCGGCGTCCACGCCGGCGACCGCGACACCGTCGTGGGCGACATCGCCGACGAGGCCCTCATGAACGCGATGGTCAGGCAGAGCGACTACGTCATCCATGCCGCGGCCCTCGCCGACGTCGCCTCCTGCACCCGCAACCCGCTCGCCGCACTGGAGACCAACGTCCACGGAACGCAGGTCCTGCTGGGAGCCGTTCGGGCACACACCGCCAAGGTTCGTCGGTTCGTCTTCGTCTCCTCGGCGGCGGTGTACGGCAACGGCGATCCCAAGCGGCAGGAGATCCGGTCCTGGCACGAGGAGCAGCCCCTCGCTCCGCTCTCCGTGTACGCCAACACCAAGGTGTGGGGCGAGCACCAGACCGCGCTGGTGCTGAACGCCGCGAACGTGTCGCACGCCGCCGTGCGCTACTTCAGCGTCTACGGCGAACCGCAGACCGTGAAGGAGCACAGTCACTCGTGGGTGGTGGCGTGGCTGGCGATGCGAGCGAAGCTCGGGCTGCCGCTGCTCCTCAACGGGGGCGGCGGCCAAGTCCGCGACTTCGTGCACGTCGACGACGTCGCCGAGGCCACCATCCGCGCCGTGCTCGCCCCGGCAGCCCACCGGCAGGTGCTGAACGTGGGCACCGGCCGGGCGACCTCGATCCGCGAGATCGCGGACATGGTCGTCCAGCACTACCCGGACGCTCCGGTGGAAACCCGCTCGCTGCCCGAAGGCGACCCCCTGGGCGGCTACGCCGACACCACCCGCATGTCCGCCGCGCTCGGCTGGGAGCCTCGGATCTCCGTCGAACAGGGAGTGGCCCGCTACGTCGCCTGGCTGGACCAGACCCCGGGCGCGCTGCCCGACTTCCTCCGCGAGGAGGCCGAGCGGCACCGGGCTGACAGCGCCGTCATCGCCTGACGGCCCCCGGTCAGACGATCGGTGGGCGTCCGAGGCGCGTCATACGGGCCACCGTGCGCCAGCGCATCGGCTTGCGACGCCCGCACGGCGTACGGACGCCCTCCGCGAATCCTCCGAGCCAGGCCTTCAGTCCGGCGACCGGGGGTCGGCGTACGAGGGTCAGTGCCGTCCAGACACCGAGGTACACAGGGACGAGGAGGGCGGGCAGGTGCCGCTTCGCCAGCCATACGCGGTTGCGGGCGTTCGTCCGGAAGTACATCGCATGACGGGCCGGACTGGTCCGCGGGTGCTGGAGCAGCAGCCCGGGCTCGTAGCGGACCTGCCATCCGGCGTCGATGGCCCGCCAGGCGAGATCGGTCTCCTCGTGCGCGAAGAAGAACTCCGTCGGCCATCCCCCAACCTGCTCGAAGACTTCGGCACGGATGGCGTGGCCGCCGCCCAGGAAGGTGGTCACCTCTCCGGCCGCCATCGGGTCGGCGGCCCGGAGCCGCGGGATGTGTCGTCGCTGAGTGAAGCCGGTTTCGTCGGCGATCCGGAAGCTCACGATGCCGACGGCCGGGTCGGCCAGGGCCTTGCGCAGCAGGGCGAAGGTGTCCGGATCGGGCAGCAGTCCGTCGTCGTCGAGATCGACGACCACATCGACGTCACCGTGTGCCCGCAGCGTCTTCCGCGCCACGTTCCGCCCGCCGGAGACCCCGAGGTTCTCCGGAAGTTCCACCGTCTCGACGTCCGGCCCGAGCCCGTCGAGCCGGCACCCGTTCCCGACGACGACGATCCGGACCGGCTCGCCGTCCTGGGCGCGCACGGAATCAAGCAAGGCGAGCAGTTCGGCGGGACGGGTCCCCATCGTGATGACGGCAACACCGAGACGCGGACCGGGCACGGGCAGCCCTCCCATTCCATGACGAATGCAGGCGATGTTAGCCCGCCCGCCGTGCCACCCGCCCACCGCTACCCGCCCATGACGACATATCAAGGAGCAGCACATGCCCAGCTTGATCCGCATCGGCGACTACGTCAGCAGCCCCGAGCAGGCCGGCATGGCGCACACCGCCTACGGCAGGCTGGAGGACTACGAGCTGTCCGCATTCCTGCGCGACTGGAAGGCAATCCACGAGGACGCCCTGCTCTCGCTGCCGGACCGGATCCATCCCTCGGCGGTCATCCACCCCACGGCGAACATCGGACCGGACGTGATCGTCGGCCCCGGTGTACGGGTCTACGAGTTCTCGACGGTCCGCAGGGGCTCGGTGCTGTGTGCCGGGGCCTCGGTCGGGTTCGGATGCGAGGTGACGCAGACGTTCGTCGGCGATGGAGCGCGGCTGGGACACTCCGTCGGCGTTGGCCACTCCGTCATCGGCGCCGGCGCCCACCTATCCGCGCAGGTCGTCGTGGCAGCCATCAGCCTGCTGAACGCGGACATGCGGCACCCGATCACGGAGATCGTCCTGCGGGCCGACGGAGATGACGAGCCGTACCGCTGCAAGGCCCCCGCCTTCGGCGCCCTGATCGGCGACCGCACACAGACGGGCAGCACCCTCACCCTCGGCCCTGGCCTAGCGGTCGGCCGCGACTGCCGCCTCTCGTCCGGAATCCACGTGGGCGGCCGCATCATCCCGGCCTCCAGCTTCGTCAGGCAGGCCCGCGACCTCGCGATCGGGCCCCGGCGTCTCGGCGGTCAGCCGGGCCGGTAAGGCGGGGTAGCGGGAGGGAGCCGAGGGCTCGCCCGCGCCGCAACAGTCGCGTCTTCCCATCTTACGGGGCCTACCGGTTCGACGCGGTGGCAGCGGCCGCGCCGCCCGTGCACGGCTATCACCATGGGCGAAACGAGGCCCTGAACAAGGTCGTCTCAGCGGTCTTCCCGGCGTACCAGTGCGAGTTGCGCGGAGACGAGAGCCTGGAGGAAGCCGTTCTGCGGTTCAACCGCATGCTGCGGCCGGCGATCATCTCTCGGCCCCCGGTTCCATACGTGCGGCTGAGATCCGAGAACACCTGGACCAATGGCGGCAGTGGGGGCCCGTCCCGTGGGTTCACCACGCACGACGTGCTGCTCAGGGAGCTCTCGCTCCTCGAAGGCGCTCCGGGGAGTTTCGTGGAGTTCGAGAACGCGCAAGGCCAGGTGTGGAACGTCGAGTGGAACGATTCGTGGCCGTGAACGGCGCGGCCCAAGACGCACCGCCCTCCGAAAGCTGGGTGACATCGGCCTTGGGATGTCCTTAGAAGTCTCCACGGCCTGCATCCCGCTCCAGACGGAGTCGTCACGGAAGCGCGGTCAGAACCCCACAGTTGGACAGTCTGAGCGTTGTACTTGGCCAGCCCTTGCGGCCGCGGCGGGGTCAGTTCCCCCGTGGTGCGTACATGATCCGAGAGCCCGCCCGGCTTGCTGTTCCGCTCAGCTAGGAGGTGACGTGCGGTTTCGGGATGGAAGGGCGGCCTGTGGATCAGTCGCGGGGCGAACGAGCAGCAGGGTCGGTTCCCCGGCCACCCGGGTCAGGAACACTGTCGCCGCGCCCGCGCCCCCAGGGACGAAGGCCCGCCTGAGCTCCGCGGCCTCGGCAGCGCAGCCGTGCTGCAGTACGGTCAACTCGCCCACTTCACGCCCGCGCAGCAGCACCGCGGACCCGGCGGATTCGAACGGCAGGGCTTCGATGATCTCGTAGGCCGTCGCGAACGGCGTGGCGTGCGCCTCGTCCGAGGTGACACAGGCGGGGACGGCCGCATCCAGCACACCACCGCCGACATCCTCGGCAACCTCAGCCACGAGACCGGCCCGGACAACAGCCGCGTCCACCTCGTACACATAGCGACCGGGCGGCCGCACGGCCGGGTCCGCCAGCCCCCGGCCGACCAGCGTGGCACCGCCGGGCAACAGGGTAGCCCGGCGTGGTGCCCGCACCGCGGGGTTCATCTCCCCGTACCACCACCACAGGACGGCCTCCTGCACCTCGCCCTCCCATGAAATCCACTCGGCCTCGTCGGCCCCGCGCCCCTCCGGCATGCTCCCGTAAGGAACCTCCGGGCTCAGCCGGATCGACCCCGCCCCCATCGCGCGGACGGTGTCCAGCGCCCACGCCAGCGGCGACGGCGCCCCGGCCTGCGCGCCGGTACCGCCGACCGGCGCTCCCCACTGCATGAGGTCGATGAAGACCGCCTCGCCCCGGGGCCGGTAGGCCGTGAGGTCCTGCTGCTTGATCCACATCATCGACAGCGCGTCCAGGGCCTCACCGTTGGCCGTGGTGATCGCGACGTTCAACGGATCACTGTCGACGGCCGTGACGGCGTGCCCCGATCCCAGCGCGAGCGCGTCGGCCCCTACACCCAGGTCGAACACGTCGAGGAACACCACACCCATCTCGTCGAGGACCCGGCCCAGCTTGTACTCCGCCACCTCCCAGTGGGAGGCCCGCTCCAGACCCTCCCGGGTGAAGTACATTCGCCGCGCCTGCGCGCCGAACTTTGCCTCCGCCTCCTGCCGCAGGCGGACCTGCTCAATCGCAGCCGTCACCAGCTGCGCCGGATGGTCCCAGCGCAGCGCGGTGAGTGTGGCCGGCCATGTGACCGGGTCGCAGTCACCTACGGCGGCCAGCACGGCCTGGCCCTCGTCGGTCAGCAGCATCTGGAACGTGTCGAGATCCATCCGCGCATCCTCGCAACCCCGCCCACCCCCCGCGGACGGCAGGGGCTGGCGGGGCGAGGACCCGACCCGGGCGTCAGGCGCCCACGCACGCCGCGAGATGCTCGCCAGTGAGAGTAGAGCGGCGAGTTGCGGTTCCGCCTCGGCTCCCGCCTTGCTATGCCCATCGACTCCCCCAAGCCCGCGTCTGCGTGGAACTCGTCCGCATGTCCGTCAACACGCGCACCCAGACCGTGCCCCGGGGCAGCTCAACTCGTCGCGGCGGGCCGGGTTTCCGGTGTAGGAGCCCCAGCACGGTTGGGGTTTCGACGCTTGGCTTCAGACGGGGTCCGGCGTGCGCTCCAGCACCTTTGCGGGTCTTGGCGGCAGCCAGGAGGTGAGGGCGGCGGCGGTACGTGCCAGGGGCGTGGTCATGATGCCGGCGACGCTGGTGCGGCCGGCAATCTAGGCGTCGAGGCGACGCCATGCCGGTGGCAGGCGGGTGATGGCCGTGTGGATGATGCCGGGTTGAGGGTGAAGAGGTTCATGAGGGGGGCGCTGGCGCGCATCTCGGCGCCGAGGCTGGCATTGATCTGCTGCGCGTAGTGGGTGGTGGCCGTGCTCACGTCCGCTTCGCCGCCGCCGGTGAAGATGCGCACCGCGGTGAGACCGGCGAGGTTTCCGGAGCGCAGGGCATAGGAGATTCCCTCGCGTGACCAGTGGTCGAGAAGCGCTGCTGCGTCGCCGGCGACCAGCACGCGTCCGCGGGCGAGGGGGGAGTCGGGGTGGCGGCAGCGCGTCAGGTGGCCGCTGTCGTGGAGGGGGCGGGGGTCGAGAAGGCCGTGGCGGTCGAGGAAGTCTCGCTTGTAGGCGCCCAGGGCGTCAGGCTTGCCGCGGGCGGCGACGACGCCGGCGGTGCAGACGTCGCCTTTGGGGAAAACCCAGCCGAAGGAGCCGGGCAGGGGGCCCCATTCCATCAGCATCCGGCCGCGCCAGCGGTCGGCCGTGGTTGCGTCGACCGGTACTTCGGCTTCCAGGGCGAGATCAATTTGGGTGCAGGGACTCCGACGTAGCGGGCGACGCGGCTGGCGCTGCCGTCGGCGCCGATGACGAGCCGGGCGTGGAGGGTTTCACCAGGGCCTGCCCGCGCCAACCCGGCCCCACAGTGCGCCACCGTCCACCCCGCACCACACCGCCCTCCCGCCGGGGTCGCGCATGTTGCGGTCTCGGAAGACCCCAAGTACCCCGTCGACCCCCGGCCCGCACGACCGGACCCGGGGGCCGAGTCTGCGGCCCCACCTGCGGCCGGCGCCTTTCCCGAAGCCGGTCGTGCTTCCGCGCCGGCCCGTCCCGCACTCGCGGCCCGCGAGGCGCCGGGCGAGTCTCAGTACGCACGGCAGGCTCCCGACCGCAGGGCCGAACGCTCTGCCCGGCCGCGCAGGGCGCCCCGCTCCGACCTGTCGTACGCCCCGCTGCCACCCTGAACGCTGCCTGGGCGGCCGCGTCCGTGCGTCGACCGGCAGTGGCAGGGGGTCAGACCGTGTCCCGGCGGGTGGCGGCATCGAGACCGGGGGCCGTCTGAAGACGGCGGTCCGTGACGCGCAGGAAGAGCGCGATTTTGTCGAGTTCCTCGCGCAGGTCCACAGGAAGCACCTGCCGTAGTTCGTCCTTGGCATAGTCGCGAGCCTGCCGGTCCGCGGCGCAGGGGCCAGGTAGCGCGGGAGCGCAGGGAAGGCTAGCTTCTCGGGCGTCGTAGTACATCTCGGTCACCAAGTCGCGTGCAGACGCGGGATCACCCTCAGCGGCTGCGGTGTGGGCCGACTGCAACGTGGAGCGCAGTCGTGCAACTCGGTCAGCTGACCGTCGGCTGCCGGAAGGGTTGTGGATGGTCGACCAGGCGCCGAACTGCTGCGGCAATTCGCGGTCCAGCCTCACTCAGACCTGCGGGCCTGAGAGGTGATGCGTGCAGGCACTGGAGTCAGCGGCAGTGGCCCGGCCGCCGAGAGGACGAACGCGGCCGCCAGGGCACTCGCCGCGTTCAGATGAACGATCTTCCACATGGCATCCCCAACGAGACTGGACCAAGGGCCGGGGCCCGACACGGCCCCACACGGAAGTCCACCCCCCGACAAGCGAGCCGCAGCCCGCCGCCTCTGCATGGTCCTTGCTGCGGTCCTTGTGCAGGCGGGCAGTCCGGGTGCGTTTGCCGCGCAACCTCACCAGTGACGTCGCCTGTAGCCGGTGGGCAGTGGCTGTGACCTGCGGTGGGGAGGTTGTGGTGAGTCACCGGTGAGTCACCACCGCAGCCCGTTGTCCACCTGTGATGTCGGTGGGGTGGCCGTGGTGATCTAGCCGGTGAGGTCGTCGCCGTGTCGTGGGCAGAGCAATCACCCCTCCCACGGAAGGCGTCACCATGACTCCCACTCCCCCACCCCGCCGCCGCACGGCCAGGCCCTCCGCGGCGGCTCAGGCGCTGCGTACGAGCCGTCCGGAGACCGTCCCGGCCGGGCAGGCGGTCTCCCGCGGGCCGCGCTTCGCCCGGGTGGGTGTCTGGGCCGCGCTCGCGGCCGGACCCCTCGCTCTCGCCGTCGCTGTCGGGCTCCCGAGGACTCCGGCGGCCCAGGCGGCACCGGCGCACCGCCCCGCCGAAGCGGTCCGGCCCCCGGCCGACCCGCGCGGCATCGCAGAGCTGTTCGTGGATCTGTGGCTGCGCGCCGACGCCGCCGCCCCGGACAGCGCGGCCGCCGCGGCGCTGCGCTCTATCGCCCCTGGGGTGGAACTCCCCAAGCGGCCCCGCACCACCGGCACCGCGCCTGCACCGGCGCCGGTGGTGGCACTCCGTACCGCCGACGGGCCGGGCAGCACGTGGACGGTAATGGTGGCGGCGGCCCGCGACCAGAGCGAACCGGCGCCGGCGGCGAGCGGGCCGGGCGCTGTGGTGGCGCAGGTGCGGTACTTCGCCGTGTCCGGGACCGGTGGCAAGGACGGCGGTCCGCTCGTGATCGGCGGAGGGCCGGCGGAGGTCGCCGCCCCGGACGCGCCCCCGGTACCCGCCTCGGAGTTCAACCGCCCCGTCCCGGCCACCTCGGCGCTGGGAACGTCGCTGGGCGAGTTCGTCCGGACGTATCTCGGCGGTGGACAGGGTGCGGGTCTGGACCGGTACTTGTCGCCGGGGCTGCGGGTGGCGGCGCCGAAGGCTGCTCCGTATGCGCGGGTCGAGGTCGAGGACGTGGCTGCGGACGCTGAGGTCGCCGCCGGTCAGGCGGTGCCCGCGGACGGGGCGAAGGCGAGGGTGCGGATCCGGGTGACCGGCGAAGACACGCAGGGCGTGCGCTGGCCGCTGCTCTACCGGGCGGAGGTCACCGCGCGGGCCGGACGGTGGGAGATCAGTGCGCTGGAGGCCGGAGTGACCGGCCCGCCCACAGGCACGGCCTCACCCGCCCCCACGGCCACGGCCACGGCCCTGACGGGCGGTGCCCGATGAGTGCCGTCCCCTCCGTGCTGCTGGCGGGCGAGCTCGACGCCCTGGGCGACTCCCTGATCGGAACCGTGGCTGACTGGGCCGACAAGGGCCTCAAAGCCGTGCTCGTCCTGCTTGTGCTCGTCATCGTCGCCCGCACGTTTTCCCTGAAGGCCGCGATCGGCGCCCTGCTCGCGATGATCATCGCGCTCGGTATCTACAGCGCCCGGGATTCCCTGTCGGGGAAGGTCACCAGCGAGATCAACAACCCGGCCAAGGGGGCCGGTCCGTCCACGGTCGTCATCAGTCCTCGCCCCGACGGCGAGGCTGGGACCGGTCCGGTGACGGGGAGCGTGCTGTGAGCGCCGCGGTTCAGCCGCGCGTTGCGCGGGTCTACACGAGTGCGCGTCGCCATCCGTGGGTGTTGGGGAAGTTCGGGGACTGGGTGGTGCCGTTCGGCCCGTACACCCCGGCGCAGTTGGTGGTGCTGGGCGGTGGGGCGTTCTCGCTGATCAAGACCTTTGACTGGTGGTCGTGGGCGGGGCCGGTGCCTGTCGTGTTGTGGGTCGGTGCGGTGTGGGCGGTACGCGGTGCGCAGATTGCCGGGCAGAACCCGTTCACGGCGCTTGCCGGGGTGCTGGTGGTTTTGCTGCGGCATCCTGCCGGGCGGATCGGCGGCCGTGTGGCCCGGGACCGGCGCCCGTCGCGTTTGGTCGGCCAGTTCGTCATCGAGCAGGCCCCCGTGTCCTCGGTCCTGTCCTCGGTGGAGGAGGTGCCGGCGGGCAGGCCTGCGCTCACGCCGGTGGCGGGGCGGGGTGTGGTGGCGGGGTCGGGGCTGTCGCGTCTGCTGGAGCAGGCGGCTGCGGCCAAGGAGGCTGCGTGATGAGGCTTCCGTTCCGGCACATCGCCGGTCATCTGCTGTGGTCCACGTCCGGCACCGTGTGGGCGGTGTGGCGGGTGGCTCCGCTCTCGGGGGGCTACCAGCCCGCCCGCGTCCGCGACGAACTCCTCGGCCGCATCACCTCCTTCGTCCGGTCGATGCCGGCGATGGAGCCGCGGATCTTCGCGCTGGCCGCGCGGACCGATCCGGGCGAGGTCGCCGAGCGGATGGTCGAAGGCGTGGCCTGGCAGCAGATGCCCGCGTGGGCGGAGACGTGCGCGGCCACGGTGGACCTGCTGACCGGTCAGGAGATGCACGAGCGGACCCTGTGGCTGGCCGTGCCCCTGCCGCGTAAGGGTGGTGCGGCCGCTGGATCCTTCGGGGCCCTGTACGCGGAACTGTCCGCCGTCCTGGGCGTGCCGCCGGTGGCGGTGGGCGAGGCCGAGGTCTTGGCCGCGCAGAAGGACGCCGAGCGTCTGCAGGCCTCGCTTGGCGGCGGTCTGGGGCTGCGGCCTGCGTCCCCGGCCGCGATCGTGTGGATCGTCCAGCACGCCCTGCACCGGGGGCTGGAGGAGCCTCTCCTGTCCGACGCCGTGGCAAGCCCTCTGTACGGCAGCCGTGTCCACGACGGACAGCTCCTCTCCCCCTCTTACGCCGACCTGGGCCAGGTCCGCTTGTCCGAGGGCGGCCAGCCCAAGGAGGACACGCAGAGCGCGAAGGCGCGCTGGACGGGGCCGGGCGGGTGGTGGCGGTCGGCTGCGACTGCTTCGCCGGTCGGCCGCAAGTGGCTTCAGGTCGAAACGGATGCCGGTACCGGCTACCAGGCCCACCTCGTCCTCGCCGAGCTCCCGCCGGCAGTGTCGGTAGCGAGCGCGGATGTCCTGGCCCAGCTGGAAGGCATGCCGTTCCCCGTCGATGTCGCCGTGGACTTGCGAGTGGTGCCCGCGAACAGGGCTCGGGCGCAGGTGCAGCGCAAGAAGCGTGAACTGCTGGACCAGGCCGGGCAGTACGGGGCGCAGCCGACCGGGATGCCGCACTCGCTGCCGGACGCTGCCGGGGATCTGGCCGAGCAGGATGCCCGGATGGCGCGGACGTCGGTGGAGGTCGAGGTCCAGTCCGTGACAGTGCTGACCGTGTGGGCGCCGGATGCCGCAACGTGCGACGCCCGGGCCCGGGAGCTGTCCGCGGCTCTGTCGGGGGCCGACTACCGGGCGGTGCGGCCGGTCGGGATGCAGGAGGAACTGTTCGCGCTGTCGCTTCCCGGATCGCTGCGGTCCCCGAAGCTCACGCAGTTCACCCAGCATCAGCTGTCGGAGGACTGGGCCGCCAGTGGTGCGCTGACCCTGTCGCGGGTGGGGGATCCGGCCGGGATGATGATCGGTCACGACCTGGACAGCGGCACTATCCGCCCGGTCCTGCTGAATCCGGCGGACGCTCCGCAGGTCAACGCGAGCGCGTCGAGCGCGGTGATCGGTGACCTGGGCGGCGGCAAGAGCGTCCTGGAGAAGCTGGTCACCTCCGCGGTCGTGGACCGTGGCGGGCGTGCCATCGTCATCGACCGGACCCCGATCCGGGAATGGGCCACCTTCGCCCGGTCCGCGGCTGGTGAGCGGTGCCAGGTCATCGACGCCGCCCAGGCCCGGATCTCCATCGACCCGCTGCGTGTGTTCGGCGGGCCGGTCGGCGCCCACTACGCGCTCTCCTACCTGACCCTGCAGCTGGGGGTGGGGGCGATGAGCGCCGCCGGCGCCGTCCTCCATCACGCCGTGGAAGAGGTCTCCGGGGGGCCTGAGCCGTCCATGGGCAAGGTCTTGGACGTCCTGGCGGCCCTCGCTGAAACCAGCGGCACCAGCCGCGCGGACGCGGCGGCGACCATGGCCGACCTACTGCGGATCGTCCGCACGAACCCCCTGGCCGCGATGGTGTTCGACCCGGACCTGCCGCCGGTCACCCTGGGCGGGGACCTGGGCGCCGACATGGTCGTCATCACCACCGCCGGTCTGACCCTGCCGCCGCGTGAGGCGTTCGCCGACGTCGAAGTGCTGCGCCAGCAGCCGCTGGAGGCCCTGATCGGGCGGGCCGTGCTGTATCTGGTCGCAGCGATCGCCCGGCAGGCCGCGTTCACCGAGCCGGAGCGGTTCTGTCTGGTCTCCATGGACGAGTGCTACTGGCTCACCTCATCCGCAGAGGGTTCCGCGCTCGTCCACGAGATCCTGCACGACGGCCGCAAGCACGGCGCCGGGGTGTTCCTCGGCGCCCACGACGAGACGGAACTCGGCAAGGACGCCGGGCTGATCGCCTACCGATTCCTGGCCCGCACGAGCGACCAAGCCCGGGCAGCCCGCGGCCTGGCCTTCCTCGGCCTGGACGGCGAGGACGAGGACCTGCTGCGGCTGGTCACCACCGGACTCGCCCCCATCGGCCAGGCCGGCCGCGAGGGCGAAATGCTGCTGCGCGATCCGCGCATGCAGGTCGGCCGGATCAAGGTCGTGGTCCCGCCCGTCCCCCGCCTCACGAAATCGATCTTCACGACACCCGGCCGCGCGAGTACCGCAACGGCCGACGGGGAGACCTTGCGATGAACACTCACCTGCGGCTGCTGCTCACCGGCGCCCTCGCCCTGCTTCTGCTCACCTGCACGGTCGCCGCATGGGCCAGCCCCCAGAGCCAGCCACTGCAAGCCACCTTTCTGCCTGCGGCGGCGAAGGCCGGTCCCTGTGACATGGTCGTCGGCCCGGCCCATGACTACTGCACCCGCACCCCCTCGGCAGCCAGTCCCAACACGGCCGCCACGGTCGCCGGCCCCTCCGCGGCGGCCGCCGTCATTCGCGTACCCGCTGGCTTGGACGGCCGCGTCGCCCTGATGCTGTTCGCCACCGCCGCGATCGGCGGGGCCGTAGGCCTTGCCCTGAGCGTCGAGCGGCGGATGCGATGAGGCGGATCCAGGTCGACCGCGGCACCCTGCGCTCTGCGGGATTCGTCACCCTGCTCACGGTTGTGTTCCTGGTGACGAACACGGCGGTGGCAGCCGCCGCCGACGGATCGGCGCCCGGCGGAGGCCTGCTGAGCCCCCTGGACATCCCCACCCGTGAAGGTGTGCCGCTCTCCAGCTACCAGCTGGAGAGCAACGTGGAGGCCCCCTCGACAGGCGAGGTCGTGGGGAGCGTGGTCACCGGGACCCGTCCCTTCGACATCGCCGGGGAGACCCAGCGGCTCCTCATCGGCGGCCTGTTCACCCTGGTGCGGCTGCTGGTCGGCCTATGCTGCTGGCTGCTCCGCTTCGTTTTCGACTTCCCGTTGCTGACGCTGTTCACCGATCCCGCGCAGAACCTCGCCGACGCCTATCAGCGCAACGTCGTCGACGTCCTCGGCCTGCACGGGCTCTTGCTGGCCTGGGCGTTCGTGTTCGGACTGATCGCGTTCGTCCGCGGCAAGGTCGGACAAGGCCTGGGTGAGATCGCGCTGACCCTGGTCATCGCGGCCCTGGCTGCCTCCGCGTTCGTGCGTCCCGATTACCTCCTGGGCCAGGACGGGCCCCTGGCGCAGACCCATCGGGCTGCCATCGAGGTCGCGTCCATCTCCACCAGCTCCTACTTCGACAGCCCGGGCCGTGGCGGGCGGCCCTGCGACAGTGCGGTGGGCCCGGCCCACGAGGCATGTGTGAACGAGCAGGTCCAGGGCCAAGCGGTCGCCACGCCGATCCAGAACGCGCTGACCGACGCCCTGGTCGTCAGGCCCTACATGCTCCTGCAGTACGGCCGGGTCCTGGACCCGAAAGTCCCCGACGAGGCCGCCGCGTACAAGGCGCACCTGAAGTGGGTGCAGGGCAATGCGCCCCAGGCGGATGCGGCGAAGGATGGGCAGGACGCGTGCGAGCTGCTGGACAGCGACTCGAAGAAGACTTGCGAATCCCGGCAGAAGAAGCTGGAGAACTGCGAGCTCCTCGACCCGCAGTCCGCCAAGCGGTGCCGCGAGCTGGTCACCAGCGACGAGGGTTTCCCGGCCTTGATCAAGGAGCTGAACGGGGCGGGGCCCGTCGGCAAGTCGGCCGCCTTGTACGCGCAGAAGCCGTCGTGGGACCGGGTGTGGGGTGTGCTGGCCTTGCTGGTCGCCGTCATCGTCGTCGCGCTCATGATCGTTTCGATGTCGGTGGTCATGCTCGGCGCCCAGGGCGCGGACGCGGCCGCTGCAGCGGGCGGACCGATCGCCTGGGTGTGGGCGATGCTGCCCGGACCGTCCCGGATGCTGCTGTGGCGGTGGCTGGGCGTGTTCATCGTCTCCGCCCTGGTCGCGTTCGTGGCCGCGATGGTGCTGCCCATGTTCGGGATCGCCGTGGACGCGCTGCTCGCTGACGCCGGCCCCGGGCAGATGATGGAACGGCTGCTGCTGCTGGACGCCCTCGCCGTCGCGTTCCTGATCCTGCACCGGCGGGTCCTGGCCGCCACGTCCGGGTTCGGCCAGCGCATGGCGACCCGGATGCGCTTTGCGAAGATCGGCGGCAGTCACCTGCGCGGCGACAACAGCGAGTTCGGAGCCTCGCTCGCCATGCACGGCCCCTCCGCAACACCCGGCATCGGCGCTCTGGGCGGCGGATCCGCCGTGCACGGGGCGTTCGGGGCACGCCTGCGCTCCCTGGGCGGCATAGCAGCCCTCGACGGCCCCGGGATGCAGTTCTCCCCAAGCCGGCTGCTCGGCGACGCGATGGCCGAGGGGCGGCGCGGCATCGCACCGCTGGCCTTGGCCCTGCGCGGCGCCCACGCCGCGCTCATCGGCCCCAAGCCAGGCCAGCATCCCGCGGCCGCCCAGCTGCACGCCCACGCCGGCACCGGCGGCCAAGGCCCGAACGGCGGCGCAGTCGTGGTGGACAAGGAGACCGGCCAGGTTTTGCACGATCCGGCGACCGACCGTCCTCTGCTCGGCGGCCGGATCCACGCCCGTGCGTCCCGGCTGCGCGGCTACCGCATCGCATCGCGCACCGCGCGTATCGCCTACGGGGCGACCCTGGGCCTGCCCCGCACCCTGCACCGTGCCCGCTCCACGGGGTCGGAGTTCACGCAGGACGTGCGCCAGCAGCTGGGCGTCACCGCCAACCACGCCCGCGAGGACGGCTACGCGTGGGCGCAGGGCGGGCGCGCGGTCCGTGACCGGGTCGACCACACCGGGCAGGTCCTGGCCACCAAGTGGCAGGTCCACGACCCGGCAGGCAAAGTCCGCGACACCGCCATCGCCGCGACGATCGCGACCGCCCCGCTCGCCGACGCAGCCCGGCCAATGGCGCGGACCTCGGTCAGCCGCCCGCTGTCCGGCAGCACGCCCACCACGCCGGGCGCGGGGGGAACCTCCGGCCGCCGCGCGAAGGCATCGCGGGACGGGAACACGGCGCCGGGCCGGGCCGCGGCTCCCGACGGGGGGACGACTACGGCCGGCGGCAGGACGGCGGGCAGCGGTATGGCTGCTCCGGCCTCGCGCCGACGGCCGCAGCCCCAGCCATGGCCGCAGCCGAGGCCTCGCCCGCAGGCACAGCGTCCTGCACCGGGTGGAGCCCGAAGTGAGGACGAGGCGCGGGCAGCAGAGGAGGCGAACCGGGAACGGCTGCGGCGAATGTTCGAACGGCGCGTAGCCGAGGCCGAGCGCCGCCGGCGCGAGAGTGGCGGTGAGTCATGAAGCGGTGGAAGAAGATGGGCTGCCTCGGAGTACTCCTCATCCTGGCGGCGGCCTGCTGCACCGGGCCCGTTCTGTTATCGGCGGCGGCCCGGAGCCGGGCCGGCGACTTGGCGGGCGGCGTCGATGCGGCGGCGGCCGGGATCCCCGCCAGGATGTTCGCCGCCTACCTCACCGGCGCCTCCCAGATCGGCGCGCACGTCCCCGCCTGCAAGGGGATGCGCTGGCAGATCCTCGCCGGGATCGCCCGGGTGGAGTCCGACCACGCCGCAGGCCGTCAGGTTGCCGCGGGCGGCGACATCACCCCGCCGATCACAGGCCCGCGCCTTGACGGCTCCGGAGCCGGCGGCAACACCACCGCCATCCGGGACACCGACGGCGGGCGCTGGGACGGCGACGCCGAATTCGAGCGCGCCGTCGGCCCCTTCCAGTTCCTCCCCGAAACGTTTAGCGCGTACGGGAAGGACGGCAACGGCGACGGCGAGGTGTCTCCGCACAACGCGGACGACGCCGCCGCATCGGCCGCCGTCTACCTGTGCGGGAAGGGCCGCGACCTCACCGACCGCGACCAGCTGCGCGCCGCGGTCCACACCTACAACCAGTCGTGGGCGTACGTGGACGACGTGCTGTCGGGCATCGACCAGTACGACTCTCTCGGCACTGCTGCGGCCGTCCCGTTGGGGAATGCGGGCACCGTCATCCAGGCCGCCCTCGCCCAGCAGGGCCAGCCCTACTCCTGGGGCGGCGGCGACGCCGACGGGCCGTCCACCGGCATCTGCTGCTCCCCCGGCGGGCAGGACGGCCGCACCGTTCGGGGCTTCGACTGCTCGGGCCTGACCCTCTACGCCTACGCCAAGGCCGGCATCAGCCTGCCCCGCACCGCCGCCGCCCAGGCGGGGGCAGGCCGACGGATCCCCGCTTCCGCCGGCTTGGGCGCGCTCGCCCCCGGCGATCTCGTCTTCTTCGGCTACAACCCCACATCCGATGCCAGCATCCACCACGTCGGGATCTACCTCGGCGACGGAAAGATGATCAACGCCCCCCGGCCGGGCAAGCCGGTGCGCATCGACCCCGTCACCGCGCTGCCCGACTACGCGGGAGGGACACGCCTCCTATGAGCACCGAAGCCAACGGGCGCCGCCTGCTCGCCGCCTCCGCCCTGCTGGCCTGTACCGGCGCCGTCTTGCTGTATGCGGGGATGCGCCCGCACACCGAGGCCGGGGCGCCACTGCGTCAGGCCCCAGCAGCCGTGCGGACCGCCACGCCGCTCGCATCCGTGACGGTACAGCCGGCGGGCGAAGGTGGGACGACCGGCGCCACCGGGCCTACTCCGAGTCCGGCGGGCCCAACGGGCGAGCCTGGGCAGGTCGACGGGGCCGGGGCTGCCGGTCCCAGCTCCAGCAACACGGCCGCGGCGTCGCCGACGCCGTCCGGGCCCGGGGAGCTGCCACCCCCCGGATCCGGGGAGGCCGCTGACCCGATCATCCAGCAGGTCATGGACGCGGCCGCACCGCGCGACCTCCCAGCAGCCGACGAGGCGCTGCTGCTGCGTCAGGGGCGGGCCGTGTGGCTGGCCGAGACGGCCCGGTACACGCAGGTACGGATCCAGGCCGCGACCGCCCGCCGCGACCCCAACAGCGGTGCTGGGGCGGTGGTGCGGCTGGTGTGGGCCGGGGCCGACCCCGCCGGCACCTTCCTGGACGGCCGCCCGGCCGCCGTCCACTTCACCCAGAACGGAGACGGAACATGGAACCGGACCTGATGACGTCCGCGGCCGATGCCTTCGACATGGCCGGCGGCGTCCTCGCCGCCCTGTGGACGGCCGGGGCATGGGCGTGCGCCAACGTGTGGTGGCTGGCGCTGATCGCAAGCCTGCTGCTGGGCGGTTGGGAGGCCGTGCAGCGCCGCCTGGCCGCCAAGGCCCTCGCCGAGCGCACCTGTGTCGAGCTGGTGCCGTCGGGCCAGTTCTCGCCCGGGGAGGAGGAGATCTGGCGCCACGGCATGCAGCTGATCCGCGCCGCCGGATCAGGACCGTGGTGGACACCGCGCCGCGCCCGCACGCTGCGGCTGCGCCTGCGGGCCGACGGCAGCTGGCCCCTCACCTACCGGATCGAGGCACCGGCTGGCGCCCGCGCTCTGCTGGTCCGCTCCCCGTTCGGGCCGCGCGTCACCGTCACCCGGGCCGCCCCCCTCGCGGACAAGAAGCGCACCCACGTCGTGCGGGCGGTCCTGGCACTGAACGGGAAGCCGGGATCCAGGCTGCGAGAAGTACCGCTGGAGCCCGACCCCCTGCAGCCCTTGGTCGACGCGGTCGCCGGTCTGCGGGCCGAACTCGGCGACCTCGCCGAGGTGTGCGTAGACCTCTCCCCCGCCCCGCGCTGGCACCTTGCTCTGCGGCGGCGGCAGCTCCTGCAGCAGGCCCGCGCCCGGGCCCGGCGTGAAGCCGCCCGCGAGGCGCGGTCGCTGAGCACCGAGTCCGCCGGCAGCCTGGGCCAGCTGCTCGACCCCGCCGGCCGCGGCCCTGTGCTGCTGCCTCCGCGCGCCCAGCGCATCGACCGGGACCGCGCCCTGGGCAACCTCGCCGAGGACGCCGGGCTGATGCGCGTGCAGGTCCTGGTGCGGTGCGCCTCCGATACCGCGGGCCGCGCCGAACAACTCCTCGCACTGGTCAACGCCTCCATGGATGTCTACGCAGGCGCCTCCCGCCTCAACTCGCAGGGCTGGTCTTTGGGGCCGGTGCGGATCGGTCCCGACGCGTGGCCGTGGCGGACCCGCTTCGACGAGCAGTGGACACGCGCGCTGATGCGGCCCGCCCGCAGCGGGTGGGCGCGCATCGAGGAACTGGCAGGCCTGCTGAAGCCGCCCACGGCGGCCGCGCGGATGCCGGTGTCGGAAACGCAGATGCCGACCTATGAGCGGGGCAAGGATCTGCTGCCGCAGGGCTGGTACCAGGGGGGCGACGGCCGCGAGCGGCTGCTGGCCACCCACGAGGACGACACTCTCTTCGAGGTCCAGTCCGGGAAGGCCGGATGGGGCAAGACCATGCGCGCCCAGGTCCACGCCGTCGCCAGCGCCCACAACGGGCGCGGGCTCGCTTTCGTCGACCCGCACGGCGACTCGTTCGCCGAGGTCGCCCGCTACCTCGCCCACGACGACATCATCGACCGGATCGCCCTGTTCGACCTGACCGTGTGGCGCGATGACGAGTTGCTGGCCTGCTGGAATCTGCTGGACATGGCCGGCGGGCAGCGGCCGTATGACGTGGCGGCCGCTGTCGTCGACGCGGTTGCCACCGCGCTGGGCTGGGACGACATCGCAGCTCCGCGTGCGCTCACCATCTTGACCAAGGCCGTCGAGGCGTTGGTGGCCGTCAACACCGCAGCCGTCGCCGCCGGGAAGCCGGAGGGGCAGGCCACCATCTTCCAGATCCGGCCGCTGCTGACCGCCCCGTCCTTCCGCCACCTGGTCCTGCGGGCGCTGGACGACGAGGCCCGGCGGTGGTGGACCAGCAGCTTCCCCGACCTGCCCAAGGACGGTCTGCTGACCGTCCTCAACCCGCTGGAGCGGCTTGGGGCGAGCCCGGTGACCCGGGCGTTCCTGGGCTGCCCGGTCAGCGGGTACGACATCCGCCGGGCCATGGACGAGTCACACGTCGTGTGGATCTGCCCGCCGGGGACCGGCCCCACCGACCGGATGCTGATCACCCTGATCGTGCGGGACTTCCTGCGGGCGGGCCTGTCCCGCCGCGACCTGCCTACGGCCAAGCGCCGCCCCTTCCGCTTCTACTTGGACGAGCTGATCTCCCTCGACAGCGGCGCTTCCACCGTTATTGCCGAGATCACCGAGCAGCTGCGCAAGTTCGGCTGCCGCCTGCACGGCATGACCCAGCTCCTGCACCGCCTGAACCCGGCCACCCGCGCCGCCCTGCTGCAGAACGCCTCCTGCCTGTCCACCACTGCCGGCTCCACCGAAGCGATCTCCCAGATCACCAGCCAGTGGCCCGCCACCACCATCACCGCCGACGACGTCGCCGAACTGGACCGGTGGCAGCACTACGCCTCCTTCACCGTCGCCGGCACGCGCGTCGGCCCCCTGCGCATCCGCGGCCCCGAACTGGACGAGGTCTTCGGCACACTCGCCCGCCCGGCCCGGGCCGGCGCCCTGAAGAAGGCCGCGCTCCAAAATGCCGGCGCCCGGCCGCTGTCCGAACTCACCGCCCTCGCCCTCGCACAGGAGCAGACGGTCAGCGGCTTCCTCACCGGCCTGACACCCCCCGCCACCGACCACAGCCAGGAGCAGTTCGCATGACCAGCCCCGCCGTGATCCAGCCCGCCGCCGGCGACACCTACGCCCATCAGGCACTCGCCCTGATCGCCCAGCACCGCCTGCTGGCCACCACCCAGCTCCACCAGATGCTCATGCCCCACACCCCACCGCGCAAAGTGCACAAGGTCCTCAGCCCCCTGCGCGCCGACGGCCTGATCACGCACACCGTCCTCGGCGGCCGCAGCGGCCTGCAGGCCCACTTCCTGACCCCCGCCGGAATCCAGGCCGTCAGCGACTGGCCCGAGCTCCGCGGCCGCCACGCCAACCCCATCACCTCACCCACCGCAGCCGCCCTGCGCGCCGCCCACACCCTCACCGGCGTCCGCGCCCACCTCGCCTTCCTCACCGACGCCCGGACCCGCAAGGACGAGTACCAGCCTCTGGACTGGATGCCCGAGGTCACCCACCGCCTCCCCGACACCGGCGGCGAAGACCGCCTCATCGCCGACGCCGTCTTCCACTACACCGCCATCCAGCCCCGCCGGCTCCACTACCGGGCCTTCGTAGAAATCGACCGCACGACCATGAGCAGCGAACGCCTCGCCCGCAAGCTCATCACCTACGCCCGGTTCCACGACTACACCCCCCAGCCCGCCGGACGCCGCCAGACCGTCGCCGACCAGACCGCCCACCTCGCCTGGCAGCGCTTCTACCCGCGCTTCCCACGCGTCCTGTTCATCCTCACCGGCGCACCCCGCACCACCCTCACCAACCGCATCGCCGACCTGCGCCGCATGACCGCCGACCACGACCTCGTCACCCGCTTCGCCACCCGCGTCCCCCTCGGCGCCGCCGTCCTCGAAGACCTCGAAGCACACGGGCCAAGCGCCGCCGTCTGGACACCGCTCGCCGGAGCGGCCGAGCCTCGCGGCTGGACCCAGCTGTGACCGGCCGTCCCGCACGGCACCAGGGTCTGTCCGCCGCGGAAACGGCCGACTGGCAGGAGTGCCAGCGCGACCACGACGGCCTCATGGCGCAGCTCGCCGACCGCGAAGCCCTGATCGAGGCAGGCCTGATCGACTCCTATTCGGAGTACACGTTCACCTGGGGCCGCCCGCCCCGGACGGCGCCCGGACCGCCCGGCTCCCAGCCGGCGGCCCGGCCGCGCGGGACCGCGGAGGCACGCGCGTGGGACCCGCCCTTCTGATCAGGAACCGGGCAGTACCGCTACTCCACGAACCCTTATCAACAGCAAAGAACAAGCCAGGCAGTCGAGTTTCGGCCACGCGCACGCAGGTGCAGGGCCACGCTCGAATCATCCCGCGATCCGGGACGGGCGACAGCCCGGGAAAGAGTATTGGCATATGACTGACCGGCATTTATGGGCAAAGCGTGACGATGGATCACCTGTGCCTCAAGAACCCCATAGAAGCTGTGGCGTTGACGTCGTAGGGTGCGCTGTACAACACACCGCGACGACCCAAACGCGTTGCAACAGCGACGACGTGGCCCAGGTGGACGGCCCGGACCGGCCACCCGGCGAGGTGACAACCGGGGGTATCCACGTGACAACCACACGCCAGCACCACACCCGCACCGCACGGCATCGCCGGCTGCTCGCGGCCGCCGCCATCGCAGCGACCGTCACAACCGTCACGGCCGGCTGCTCCAAGGACGACAAGGCGGCCCCGCCGCCGCCCAGTCCCACCGCGTCGCCCAGCCCCTCGGCCGACCCTCAGGAAGCCGAGAAGGCCGCCCTCCTCGGCGTGTACCGCGCCTTCTGGGACGCCTCGCTGAAGGCCTACTCCACCGGATCCATGAAGAACACCGGGATGGAATCCGTAGGCGTGGACAAGGCCTACGCGAAGGTCCAGGCGACCCAGATCTACTACAGGGACAACGACTTCGTCATGACTGGCGCCCCGAACCTGTCGCCGAGGGTCACGGCTCTGGACTCGGCGGCTGCTCCGCCCAAGGCGAGCATCACCGACTGCATCGACAGCACCAACTACATCCAGGTGGAGAAGCAGAGCGGCAAGCCTGTGGAGACGATGGATAAGAACCGTCGCCACGCCGCCACCTACACCGCTCTGAAAGTCGGCGGAGCCTGGCAGATCCGCGACTTTGATATCTCCCGGGACCAGCTGTGCTGAGCGGCACGGGACGCATGGCCACAACCGCGCTGTTACTCGCTGTATCCCTGTGCGCCGTTCCTGCGGCAGCAGACGAGCCGAAGCCGGGCACCAACTGCCCGCCCGGTGCCGCAGACTGCGATGTCTACTCCGGCGGCAAGAAGCCCCCGAAGCCCAGTCGGCCTGGCGATGACGGTAAGCCGGGAGATGACGGCGGCGGGGGCGGCGGGGGCGGTTCGGCCAAATGCATGGCTCGCGACGGCTCCGGCGGGACGTTCGAGGTTCCCTGTCACGATGAAGAGTCGGGCTGGTTCGACCAGTCCAGCTCCTGCTACTGGCGCCTTCTGGAGCCACCACCGGCCGCCAATGATCCGGTCTGGGCCGGACACACGCCGGGGGACGGCGCTGTTTACAACGGCCAGTGCCCGGGCCAGCCGCTGATGGGCGGGCTCCGCTGGTTCCAGAACCCCCCTCCCGGATACGGCGGCGGCCCGAACCTGGCAGCCCTGGCCGAGGAGGCGGTCACCAAGATGCGGCTGCTCGGCGCCGATATCGGTGTCGCCCCCAAGCAGGGCGGCACCGGAACGGTCGGAGTTCCCGTCTGGGTGTGGAACGGGCCCAGCCCGCAGACCACCGGTCCGACGTCGGCGAGCGCGACGGCGCTCGGGGTGACGGTGACGGCCACGGCGACCGTGCAGAACGTCGTGTGGAACTTCGGGAACGGCTCCACCGTGTCCTGCCCGTTCCCGGGAACGCCGTACAGCCCGTCCTTCGGGCTGAACCCGCCCAACACGGCCAGCGGGCAGTGCGGCATGCCGGGCTACTCCCGCGTCGGCGAGTACGCCGTGACCGCGACGACGACCTGGGCCGTGCATTGGGTCGGCGGGGGCCAGCAGGGCGACCTGACCACGACCCGCACTTCGCAGGTTCCGGTGCGCATCGGAGAACTCCAGGTCGTCGGCCAGTAGCAGGCCGAGCGACCGCACTTCCTTTCCTCTCCAGGAGGCACAGCACGTGAGTACCACCACCACGCCCACAACACCGGGTCGTGCCGCCGTACCCGCGCCCCGCGGTCCGGGAGCCGAGCCGGCGGCCGCCCCGCGCGTCGTGCGCCAGCGCCGGCGCAGGCCTGGCCTGATCGCTCTGTCCGTCGCTCTGATCGCGGCGGGAGGCCTGTCCGGCGCGCTGCTGTTCACCGCGTCGGGGCAGCGGTCCGCAGTGCTGGTGGTGGCCCGTGACGTGCCGGTGGGGGCGTCGGTCACCGACGCGGACCTGGCGCCGGCGTCGCTGGCCCTGGACCCGGCCGTCAATGCGGTGCCCCTCGCGAAGAAAGCCGACGTCGTGGGTCAGCGTGCCGCGGTCGCGCTGAAGGCGGGCTCGCTCCTGTCCCCCGGACAGGTCACTTCCGTCTCGCTGGTCAAGGCCGGTGAGCAGCTGGTGGGTGTCGCGCTGAAGCCGTCACAGCTTCCGGCGAGCCGTCTCACGCCCGGCCAGAAGGTGCTGATCGTGTCGACGCCAGATCCGGCCCAGGCCGGCACTGCGGGCAAGGGCGCCGAGCCGACGGCGGCGCCGAAGACGCTGTCGGCGACCGTGGTTGCCGTAGGGACGCCCGCGCCCGCGACAGGCGTGGTCGTGGTGGATGTGGCCGTGCCGTCCAGCGACGGGCCGGCACTGGCCGCTCGGGTAGCGACGGGTGCGATCGCGCTGATCCTGGCACCGCAGGAGGGCAGCTGATGGCCGTCGTCGCGCTGGTCGGGGGGCTGGGTGCCCCGGGGGTGACCACGGCGGCGATGGCGCTGCTGATGACGTGGCCGCTGGCGGAGGGCCAGCGGGTGGTACTCGCCGAGGCAGACCCGGACGGCGGCGCGATCCTGCCGGGCGCGCTGCAAGGGACTTTGGACAATTCCCACGGGATGCGGAACCTCGCGGTGGCGGGGCGCCAGGGTCAGCTGGGTGAGGCGTTCTGGCGACAGCTGGTCGATGTCACCGATGAGGGGACCCGCGACCGGCTGGTGCTGCCCGGTCTCTACGACCCTGCGCACGCCTCCGCGATGGAACCGGTGTGGAAGCCTCTCGCGGACATGTTCGCCGGGATCGAGGCGCACCAGCACGACGTCCTGGTGGACCTGGGGCGGCGCGGTGGGTTCGGAGCGTCCGCGGTTCTCGCCCAGCGTGCGGATGTCGTCTTGATGGTGGCCCGTACGACCCTGCGCAGCCTGCAGAGTGCCCAGGTACGGCTGAACGCGCTGCGCGAGCTTGTCGGCGGGGGCGCCGAGCTCGGTCTGCTTCTCGTGGACGAAGGCCCGTTCTCCAAGGAGGAGGTCCGCCGGACCCTCGGTGTCCCAGTCACGGCGGTGCTGCCGTGGCGGCCGAAGGAAGCCAAGGTGCTGTCCGACGGAGCGGAGCAGCCCCGCCGGTTCGAGTCGAGCGAGCTGATGCGGTCGGCGCGGTCGGCCGCGGTGCGGGTGCAGGAGCTGGTGGCGATCCGCCGCTCGCGCCTCGCCCCGCCGCCTCCCGCATCCACGCTGGGGCGGGTGGTGAACGGTGCGCGCTAACCCCCTGCACAATGATCCACAGGTCACAGCACCGGCTGCCGGTTCGCTGCAGGCCCGCCTCGTCGCCCCGCGTCACCTCCCCGCCGTGCCCGCCCCGGCTGGCGCAGTCGGCGCGGGGGGCGTTGATGCGCGGTCGGCGCTCCCCGGCACAGTCAAGCCTGCAACTGCGGGCGCACCGGCTGTTGTGGTGGACTATGGGGCGGTACGGCTGATCAAGAAGGAGGTCGGGGAGCGGCTCACCGACCTGCTGCGGGCCCGTCCGGGTATGAGCCCGGCAGCGCAGGAGCAGCAGGGCCGGCATCTGATCAATGAGCAGGTGGCAGTGTGGTCGGATGCAGAGGCCGTCAAGCGCGGTGCGGCCACCAGCGCGGCCGAGGACGCGGCGATCGCCCAGGCTGTCTTCGACCTGCAGTTCCGTGCGGGCCGGCTCCAGCAGCACCTGGACAACCCGCTGGTGGAGAACATCTTCATCAACGGGTACGCCGACGTGTGGTTGGACTTCACCGACGGCCGCCGCGTGCGGGTGGCGCCGGTCGCCGACTCGGATGAGGAGCTGCGCGAACTTCTGCGCGACCTCGCGCGCAGGACGACCGGACAGGCTGAACGCAGCTTGTCGACCGCCGACCCGTTCCTCGCCCTGCGGCTGTCGGACGGATCCCGCCTGCAGGCGGTCATCGATGTCACGCCGGGCACCTATGTGACGATCCGCCGGCACAGCATGCGCCACGCCGATCTGCCCGCGCTGGTCAACCGGGGGATGCTCGACACCACTCTGGAGCAGTTTCTGCGGGCGTGCGTACGCGCGGAGAAGAACGTCATGGTCGTCGGCGGTCAGGCCGCGGGCAAGACCACGCTGCTGCGCGCGCTGCTGCGCGAGATCGACCCCGACGAGCGGTTCGCCACGCTGGAGACCGAGTACGAGCTGTTCGCCCATGAGAACGGGCACCACCGCCAGGTCGTGCCGATGGAAGCGCGCGAGTCCAACGGTGAGATGGTCGCAGGGCAGGCGGCCGGCGAGATCACGCTCATGGACCTGATGTACCGGGCGCTGCGTATGACGCTGACGCGGATCGTGGTCGGTGAGGTGCGCGGGCCGGAGATCGTGGCGATGCTGCAGGCGATGACGAACGGCGCTGGTGGAAATTTGTGCACCCTGCACGCCATCCACCCGAGCGTGGTGTTCGACCGTATCGCCGAGCTCTACCTGCTGGCGCAGGCCAACATGTCCGAGGCCCTTGCCTACCGGCAGGCCGCGAACGGCCTGCACTTCATCGTGTTCGTCTCCTCCATCGATGAGACGAAGATCGGTGGTCACCGCCACCGGTTCGTCTCCCACGTCCTGGAGGTCACCGGGATCGGGGAGGGCGGGCGGCCGGAGACGAACGCGATCTTCGGGCCGCGCCCGGAGTGGGGTGAGCACCGGGCGGTTCCGCTCATGCATCCGCGGTGCATCAACGACCTGCGCCGCGCCGGGTTCGACGCCGCGCTGCTCAACGTTACGGGTGGGGCGTGGAGCACGGCCCTGCCGCTGCTGGTGGATGAGGGGGCGGGCCTGTGATCGCGCTGCTGATGTGGGTACTGGCCGGTCTCGCGCTCGCGGGCGGTCTGGTGGGGCTTGTCTGCGGGATCGTCGGGACGACTGCGCCCAAGGGGCCGACGGTGGCCGCCCGTGTCCGTGCGGGCCGTCGCCTGGCCGGGCGGGACCAGCGCATGGCGCGCCGCACCCGCCTGGTCGGCGGCGCGCTGGCCGGGGTGCTGCTGTGGCTGGTGACCGGGGTGTTCGTCGCCGGGGCGCTGGTGTTCCTGGCCGTGGTCGGGGTGCCGTGGCTGCTGGCGCCGACGAAGTCGGCGACGGCCCGGATCGGGAAGCTGGAGGCGCTGGGCGACTGGACGCAGCGCCTGGCCAACGTGCTGCGGTTGGGCCGAGGCCTGGACGAGGCTCTGCAGATCTCCCGGAAGGGCTGTCCCGACGAGATTGCTGCCGAGGTCGGGGACCTGGTGGACCGGCTGCACGTCGGTTGGCGGCCGGCTGATGCGCTGCGCCTGTTCGGGGATGCCCTGGACGACGTGACGGCCGACAAGGTCGTCGCCGCCCTGGTGCTGTCGGCCGCTGACCGGGGCCCCGGGCTCGCGCAGGCGCTGGATGACCTCGCCGAGTCCGTACATGAAGAGGTCTCACGTCGGCGGGCGATCGAGGCGGATAGGGCCAAGCCCCGTACGACGATGCGGTGGATGACCATCATCACGCTCGGCGTCGTCGGAGCCGGTTTCCTCATCCCGTCGTATACCGCCCCGTACGGCACGCTGATCGGGCAGCTGGTTCTGGCCGTCCTCGCCGTCGGCTTCGTGGGGGTCCTCGCGCTGATGCGGCAGATCGCCGACACCAAGCCGGTCCCCCGCTTCCTGGTCGCCGACCCCCGCAGCGCGGTCACACTGGCCTCGCGTGCCGATGTTGAGGGCGCGGAGGTGTCCGCATGATTCCGGTGTCTGCGGTCCTGGCAGGCGCGTCGATCGGCGCCGGTACGGCGCTCCTGATCCGTGAAATGCTGCGCCCCGCGCCCGCGCTCGGGCCGGCGCTGCGCCGCCTGAACGAGCCCGCACCCCTGCGCACCAGCGAGGAGCTTGTTGACCGTGACGAGCGGTGGGGCCGGTGGCTGGTGGAGCACCTCGCCGATGTGCCAGGCGTACGGATCCCCCACAAGGATCTCGCGCTGACCGGCACCACCCCAGCCCGCTTCCTGCTGACCAAGGTGGCGCTGGCCGGGGGCGGTCTGCTGCTGCCGCCGCTGTCCACGATCCCGCTTCTGCTGCTGGGCCTGCCGCTGTACCTGCCCGCCATTGTCGGGCTCCTGGCCGGCGTCCTGTTGTGGTTCACCCCCGACCTGGCGCTGCGGGACAAGGCCAAGAGGGCGCGGGCCGAGTTCGCGCACGCCATGGCCGCCTACCTCGACCTGGTCGCGCTGCGCCGGGCCGGGAACGTGTCGGCGGAGCAGGCCATGGAGCAGGCCGCCCAGACAGGGCAGGGCTGGGCGTTCGTGCGGATCCAGGGGGCGTTGGCCCGCTCGCGGGTCGACAAGGTCCCGCACTGGGAGTCACTGGCCCGCCTGACCGCCGAGCTGGACCTGCCCGTCCTGGACGACCTCGCCGCGATCATGCGGCAGTCCGCCGACGACGGCGCGTCCGTCTACGCCACCTTGCGCTCACGCGCCAAAAACCTGCGCACCGAGCTCCTCGCCGCGCAGGCGGCGGAAGCGAACGCCGACAGCGAGAAGATGACCGCCCCCGGCGCGCTCCTCGCCGTCCTGGTCATGCTCCTGATCGCCTTCCCCGCCGTCATCCGCATGCTCAACACCTGACCCGCACACAAGGGAGTCCCGGACATGACCAAGCACGCCATCCGGCTGTCGATCGCCCTCAAGTCGCACTGGGAGGACATCAAGAAGCACAGCGCCAAGGACCGGGGGGACATCTCCATCACCACGGTCATCATCTGGGTCGCCGTCGTCGCCGGGGCACTGGCCATCGCCGGGACACTCGGCGTCGTCATCACCAAGTACAACGGCAAGCTGTCCGGGATCTGAGCCCCGGACAGCAGCACAGGACACGGAAGAAGAGGGGGGCGTAGTGGCACGCAGGGCGAGAAGCCGTCCTCACCGGTGGCCGGACCTGGGCCGGCTGGGCGACCGGGGGGAGTCCTCCATCCAGATGGCGATCGTGTTCCCGTTCGTCATCCTGGTCACCGTCGCCGTGGTGCAGGCTGCCATGTGGGTCTACGCCCGCAACATCGCCCTGACCGCCGCGCGCGAGGGTGTCGCCGCCGCCCGCACCTACCAGTCACCGGAAGGCGCGGGAGCCGCCCGAGCCCGCGAGACCCTCGGGCGCATCGCGGGCGACAGCCTCACCGGCAGCACGGTCAGCACGTCCGGCAGCACCGCCACCGAAGTGCGGGTGACCGTCACCGGCCACGCCCCGTCCCTGATCCCCGGGATCTCCGGTCTCTCGGTATCGCAGTCCGCTGGCGCGCCCCGCGAACGGTGGACCACGCCATGACCCGCACATGTCTGCCGTCGTGGGCGGCCCGGAGGCTGGCCGCTGCCCGCGAGGACCGGGGCAGCGAGACCATCGCGGCCGCCATCGTCACCCCTCTGCTGCTGATGCTGCTGTGCCTGGCCATCGCCGGCGGACGCATCGTCACTTCCGGCGCGAAAGTCGACGCGGCCGCAGAAGACGCGGCCCGCGCCGCGTCCATCTCGCGCACCTACTCCGGCGCCCAGTCCGAGGCTGCCGCCGCGGCCGCCCGCTCCCTCAACGACCAGGGCATCCACTGCTCTTCGACCTCCACCAGCGTCGACTCGTCGGGGCTGGCCGTCCCTCTCGGCGACGTCGGCACCGTCACCGTCACGATCTCCTGCACCGTGCCACTGTCCGACCTGCTGCTGCCCGGGGTCCCCGGCAGCAAGACCATGACCAGTTCGTTCACCTCCGTCGTGGACGCCTACCGCTCCAGGGAGGGCTGACCATGCCCACACCGCGCGCCCGAAGGCGCGAGCGACTACGCGGCGACGAGGGCGGGATCACCGTCTACACCGCGATCTGCACCATCGCCCTGCTGGGCATCATCGGCCTGGCCATCGACGGCGGCGGGAAACTGCGCGCCACCGAACGCGCGGATGCCGTCGCCATGGAGGCGGCCCGCGCCGCGGGCCAGGCCATCGACCCCGCCTCAGCCGTCACCGGCCAGGGCGTACGCGTCGACCCCGACGCCGCGCAGGCCGCCGCCTACGCCTACATCGCCCGCGCCGGCACTAAGGGCAGCGTCGCCCTGTCCGCGGACCGCACCCAGCTCACGGTCACCGTCACCGACGCCTACCCCACCAAGTTCCTGTCCGTCGTGGGCATCGGCTCCCTCAGCGTGTCCGGCCACGGATCGGCACGCCTTCTGCACGGCGTGACCGGACCCCAGTAACAACCCCCTGTAGGGAGAAGGACCCGCTCATGTCGAAGACCCCCAGGGCCCGCACCCCGCGTCCGGCCCGCGGCCATGTCCAGACGGCGGCCGCCGTGCTGCGCGGCCTGCTCAGCCTGACCGTCCTGCTCGCCCTGCTGGGCGGTCTGCCCATGCTGCTGTGGTGGGCCACCTCTGTGGTCGGGCCGCCCGGCATGGCCGCGCTCGGCTCCCTGTTCTCCACCGACGACTCCGGGCAAGTCTTCCTCCTCGCCCTTGCCGTCGCCGGCTGGATCGGCTGGGCCCTGTTCGCGTGCGCGGTGCTGCTGGAGATCCCCGCCCAGCTGCGCGGCCGGGCCGCACCCCAGATCCGCGGCCTGGTCGGACAGCGGGCCGCCGCCACCCTCATCAGCGCCGTACTCCTGGCCCTGCCCACCGGCACGGCGCTAGCTCTGCCCGCCTCCGCCGCACCCGCGACCGCCGCCACCACGGGCGTCAGCGCGGCCGCCGTCCCCGGCACCGCCACCACCAACTCCCCCGCCGGCCCGGCAGCATCCTCCTCCGACACCGGCCACGGCCAGGTCACCTACACGGTGCGCGATACACGGCCCGCGGAAAGCCTGTGGTCGATCGCCGAGACGACCCTGGGGGACGGGCAGCGGTGGGAGGAGATCGCCGCACTCAACGAGGGCCGCACCATGCCCGCAGGGCTGGTCTTCCACGCCGAGCGGCCCATCCAGCCCGGATGGACCCTGCAACTCCCCACCGACGCCCGCCCCGGCCCGGACGGCCAAGCGAGCCCATCGGCCCCCCACAACAGTGGCACCTCCGCAACGACGTACACGGTCCGCGAGGGCGATAGCCTCTCCACCATCGCCGACCAACAGCTCGGCGACCCCGACCGGTACGGCGAGATCTTCGACCTGAACAAAGACAGTGACCTGCCCGGCGGCGGTGCCTTCACCGATCCCAACCTGATCCACCCCGGACAGCACCTCACCCTCCCCCAGCCGGCCACCACCACCCCCGCCCCTCCAGCGGAGGCCAAGCCCGACCCCGGCAGAAAGCCCGCGCCGGCGACTCCGGACGCCACGACATCGCCGACGTCGGCCGCACCGTCACCGGGCGCATCGGCAACGCCAACCCCCACGGCGTCGGCGCCCACCGCTGGACCGTCCGCTACCCCGGCGCCCGCGCCCGCGGCGACGGGACAGAGCCCGCAGCCGGCCCCGCCGACCACCGCCAGCCCGGTCGAAGGAGCCACGAGCGGCCAGGTGAACGTCGCCATGATCGCCGGGATCGGGACCCTGCTGGCCGCCTCCCTCGCCGGAGCGCTCGGCGTCCGCCGCATCCTGCAGCAGCGTGAACGCCGCGCCGGACAGACCATCGCCCAGGACGAGGAACCCACCCCCCTGGAACAGATCCTCGCCGCAGGCTCCGAACCGGCAGGGATCGAACTCCTGGACGGGGCACTGCGCACCCTCGCCCACCACGCCGCCGACCGCGACCTCACCCTGCCCGCCCTGCGCGGTGCCCGCCTCGATGCGGCCGGGGTGACCCTGCTGCTGGACGAACCCGCCGCCCCCATCACGCCGTTCGCCGACGGGCCGGCCCCTCGTGTCTGGATCCTCGACGAGCAGGCCGAGCTCCTCGCCGCCGAAGACCTCACCGACGTCCAGGCCCCCTACCCCGGCCTGGTCACCCTCGGCGCCAACACGGACGGGCTGGTCCTCATCGACCTCATGACCTGCCGGATCCTGCTCCTGGACGGCAGCGACGAGGAGATCCTGGAAGTAGCGCGTGCCCTCGCCCTGGAACTGGGCACCTGCGCATGGACCGACTACAGCGAGATCCTCACCTGCGGGCTCGGCGCCCGCCTCGCCGGACTCCTGCCCCAGGGCCGCATCCGCACCATGCCGCACCTCCCGGCCGTCGCCGCCGACCTCGGCGAGCTGATGCTGGAAGCCCACCAGAGCGGGGAACAGGTCCTGCCGTGGCTCGCGGTCCTGGCCGGGGAGACGGACGACGAGCATGTGGTGCAGCTCGCCGACGCCCTCGCCGCTGGCCGGACCCTGGACACCGCGGTGGTCCTGCCCGCCACCGCCGCAGCCCGCCGCTGCTTCCCCCACGCCGAAGTCCTCACCGTCACCGACGACGAGGACACTGCGGTCGCGGTGCTGGAAACGTCAGTGGACCTTCAGCGGATCACCGACGAGCAGTACCGGCAGTACATCCACGCCCTTACCGTCTCCACCCAAGACGCCAAGGCGGCGACCGGGCCGTGGGAGAAGGCCGAGGACCACAGCCGGGCGGCCGCCGGCGGCGCCACGCTGACCGTTCACGCCGTCGGCGAAGGATCCCTCGACCCCGGCAACCCCTTCCCCGCCCTGCTCGCCAAAAGCATCCCCGCCCCCGCAACTCCCACGGCCGGCAACACCGGCGCCACGGCCCCGGCAACCGCGAACACCACCGGGGCGGGCACACCTGACACACACAGCAGCACGAAAGCCGAAGCCCCAGCAGCAGCAGAGCAGCCCCCCAAGGTCCCTGCAGCAGCAGTCCCCGCACCGCACGCCTCGCCGCTCCCCCAGCCGCCCGGCCCCGAAGACACCAGCGTGCGCATCGACGTTCTGGGACCGCTGCGGATCAGCGGCGGCGCCGCGACCGCGCACAGCCCGCGCACCACCAGCGTCGCCGCCTACATCCACCTGCGGCCCGGCCGCAGCGCCGACGCCCTGTGTGCAGCGATGGACTTCGCCCACCCGTGGTCCACCCGGACCCTGCACTCACGCCTCTCCGAACTCCGCAACGCCATCGGCCTCCACACCAACGGCCAGCCGCTGCTCCCCCGCCCCAAGACGGGAGCTGGATACGCCTTCCACCCGGCCGTCACCTCCGACTGGGCACAGTTCCAGGAATACGCCGGCCGGGGCCTCGCAGCAGGCCCGCCCGCCGGCATCGAAGACCTGGAAGCGGCAATGGCGCTCGTGCGCGGCAAGCCGTTCGACGGCCGGACGCTGCCCTGGGCCGATCCGATCATCCAGGACATGCTGTCCAGGATCACGGACACCGCGCACACCCTCGCCCGCTGGCATGCCGACGGCCCCCTGCCCGACCTGGATGCCGCCCGCCGAACCGTGCACAAGGGCCTGGACATCGAAGAAACCTCCGAAGTGCTCTACCGCGACCTGCTGACCATCGAACGGGCCGCAGGAAACGACGCCGCGATCCGCCGGACCATCGCCCGCATCCAGCACATGGCACGCACCTACGACCTCACCCTCGAAGACACCACCCAGGACACCATCACCCACGCCCTGACCGGCAACGCCGCCCCCGCCGCGCCATTTACGGTGCGGGCCTGACACCGCGGCGCGCCCGTAGGCTGCGCAAGAGGATCAAATCCAATGACAGAGAACATAGTGAACAACGCAGATGAAGAACTCCGGCAGTGGAGAGAAGCCATGGCGGCGGACCTCCGCGGCCGTGACACGAGTCGCTCCACCAGGGCTCTCCTCGCATTGACCGTGAATGATCCGGACCGCAGCAGGATGGAACGCATCCTGCTGGACTGCCTGGAACCAGACAACGACCCGCAGATCACCGCCCTGGCCATCACCTGCATGGGACACCTGGGGCGCATCCACGGGACCGTGAGCGCCGAGCTGGTGAGCCGGCTCGAATCGCTGCTCGAAGACCCGGTTCTCGGAGGTCGGGCGGAGGACGCCCTCGGCGACGTCAGATGGTTCACCAAGGAAGGTCTGAATCCGCTCCAGTAGACGCACTGAGGCCCTGCCGGTGTCCAGCAGGGCCTCATTCTGTCCGGAGAACCGCATCGGCATCAGCGGGATTCACCGCAGCCGCATATCCGCCACCCTCGTGCGTCCGCGTTCGCCCGGGTCCAACTGGGGCGAGGCACTGTTCAGCTGAGCCGTCGGGCCGCCGCAGCGCCTGGACCGGGAGGGGGAGGCGCGGCGAGAGGCCGCCCATGCCAGCCGCGGGGTATATCCCGTGGCCCTACAGCCGCTCAAGCCGTCGGAGCGCGCAGCGCATCCCTGGCGTAGCGGGCCGCGGCGAGAAGCTCGGCGCGAGCCGTGCCCTCGCCGGCCGGCGGCCGGTCCTGCCACTCGGCCCGCACCTCGGCCACCGCCACGCACACGCCCTGAACCTCCGCCAGCAGGTCCGTCTCCAGCTCCTGGGACCGCGGGCCGGTCACCATCACCGTGCCGTAAAGACCGTACGGCAGCTCAATCCCCCGCCACACCGAAGCCAACACCCACACGGCCAGGTTCAGCGGAAGACGCGCGGACTGCCCATTGCCGTGAACATGGAGCACGGCACGGCGGTGGTAGACCGCGGTATCCGCCGAGCCTCCGACCCCAGCCCGGATCAGCAAACCCCGTTGCAGCTCATCCACGGGCCACGGCATCAGGGTCGTTCCACCGTCGGGATCGACACGCAGCACCGAACTCATCGCAGCCTCCCCAGTCAGCGACGAGTCAGCCTAGCGGCCTCCACTCACCGACCCGCTCCCCGCAAGTCACCAGGCCCACGGCCTACGGCGCGGTCAGCGGTCGGGGTCCGGAGTCGTGGTGACCGGTCACGTGGGAATCGGTCATGACCGATGACCGACGGGCCGTCGATCGGTCACCGGTCACCGCGACTCGAATCAGTCACCGGTCACCGGATCGGTCACGCCGATCGGCCAGCACTCACCGGCCCGCCCCGCACCAGTCACCACGCCCCACGGCCGCTGCGGGGGCGGTGGTCGGGGTCTCGGGGACTGGTGACCGGTGCCGTGGGAATCGTCATGACCGGTGACCGACGAGGCATTCGGTCACCGGTCACCGGGACCCTGATCAGTCACCGGTCCGGTCACCGGTCGCCGGATCAGTCACGACGATCGGCCACCAATCACCGGCCCGATCCGCACCACTCACCAGGCCCACGGCCACGCTGCTGATCCGGCGGTCCGGGTCTCAGTGACCGGTCACGTGGGAATCGGTCATGACCGATGACCGACGAGCTGCCCATCGGACCCGCGCCCGGATCGGTCACCGATTCTTGGATCGGTCACAAGCATGGGTCAGGGCTGCCCCGCGCCTTTGAGTCAGTAACCCCGATCGGTCACGCCACTGGTCACCAGCCGGTCATGGTCAGGATCGCCGGTCACCGTTCCGGTGACGATGCATGGGATCAGCCCCGGACTGCCCGGAGGCGCGGACGATCCTGCTGTCGGCGTTGCTCGGCAAGGTGGGCGGTTGCGGCGAGCAGACGGCGTTGACCCGTTTTCGGGGACACGCCAAGACGGCGGCCCACTTCCGCTCCAGACAACTTCTGCCCGGCTTCCTCAGCCTCGGCCAGCCAGCCGGAGACGGTCACCACCTGGCTCTGCACGGGATCGAGCTCAGACTCATCCGTAGCCTGCTGCCTGGGCAGGCGAGCGGTAGCCGCTCCGCTGTCGGCCCCGCCGGTCGACTCCCACACGTTCGTCTGACCGGAAGCGGGATCTGCCGGCTGGATGGGGAGAAGGCCAGCCCGAGACGTCTGCCCCGGCCCTCCCCCGTCGGCCCGACGGTCGTCGGCTGCTGCCGCGGTCAGAGCCCGAGCAGGCTCACGACCCTCCAACGCAACCTCGGTGGGCACGTGCGGCGCGAGGACCGGCGGGCCGGTCGTCGTCGCCGTCTCCCCGATCCCTGGCGGGGACGGCGAGACGGGTGGTCCGGAGACCGGTCGAGCGGTTCGAGCGGTCACGAGCGGGTCGTCGTCGGTCACAGCCGGCTCGACCCGGTGCCCGGTCAACGGGTGTGCCCCGGCGTGCAGCCGAGCCAAAGTCGGCTCCAGGTCTGCCCGGGACATCGGGCCTCCCGTCTTCGGGTCAGTCACTCCGTACGCCTCAGCGAGGTGCCAGGCGAACGAAGCAGCGTCCGCGAACTCGCCCAGGCCCGCAGAGTAGGAGCGGTACGCCTCCCACAACTCCTCGTCGGTCAGGCCCTGCGCGGACCGATCCGACGTACGGACCGCCTGTCCAGGACCCCTTGACGACTCGGCGCCCTCTGGCCCGGACGGCCCGAGCGCAGCGAGCGCCTGGACTGTCTGCGGAGCTGCACCCGTATCCAGCTCCTCGACAGGCTCGCGATCCAGCGACACCACCGGTGCAGCCGGGGGCAGCAATGCCGAGTCGATGCCCGCCGCCGCCAGCCCCTTGGGGGCCGTCTGCGCGAGCGGCACCCCGATCCGGGACAGCTTCAGCGGCATCAGCGCCTCCACCGGGGCCTTGCGCCGCCAGAAGCGCCCGTAGCGCGCCTGCAGCCGGGCCTGGTAGATCAGCCGGTCCTGCTCCATGCCGACCGCCTGCTCGTAGGAGCGCAGCTCCCACAGCTTCATCCGGCGCCACAGCTTGAACGTCGGGACGGGGGAGAGGAGCCAGCGGGTGATGCGGACGCCCTCCATGTGCCGGTCCGCGGTGATGTCCGCGATCCGGCCCACCGCGTGCCGGGCCGCCTCCACCGTCACCACGAACAGGATCGGGATCACCGCGTGCATGCCGACGCCCAGCGGGTCCGGCCAGGCCGCGGCGCCGTTGAAGGCGATCGTCGCGATCGTCAGCAGCCACGCGGTCTGGCGCAGCAGCGGGAAGGGGATCCGGATCCAGGTCAGCAGCAGGTCGAGCGCGAGCAGTACGCAGATGCCCGCGTCGATGCCGATCGGGAACACCAGCGAGAAGTCGCCGAAGCCTTTCTGCAGGGCGAGCGCGCGCACCGCGGAGTACGAGCCCGCGAAACCGATCGCCGCGATGACGACGGCTCCGGCGACCACGACGCCGATGAGAATCCGGTGCGTACGAGTCAGCTGCATCGCGTTCGTTCGCCTCCTTCGTCGGGCCTGCTCTGAGTTCCTAGATCACGGTCTCACCTGACTGGCATCCGCCGCCTGTATTACGCCGTAATCGTGGGCTGTTCCTTCGTCGGCGGCGGATCCGGGGCCGACCGCCTGGTCGCGGGTGGTGTCGGAGGCTGTGGACGCCGAGACGTCCGGGCGGCGCAGCGGGACCACAGGGGTCGCAGCCGCACACGCCCCCGTACCGGCCGCAGTGTCACGCACTCGCGCGGCAGTGGCGGCCGCCCTCCCCGTCAGCGCTGGACGCAAGGCCCCAATGAGCAACCGGTACGTATCCGGAGTGATGTTCCCTCAGGAACCAAAAAATCAACCATGGTTAATGTGGTGTACTGGTTTTACAAGACAGGGAGGATGCCCATGCCGTTGCAACGATGGCGCGACCTGGCCGACCGCCTGGCGGAGCGCATCACATCTGATGAGTTTCCGCCCGGTTCCAAGATGCCGACCACCGTGGAGTTGATGGCTGAGGGAGAGTCAAAACCGTCCATTGAACGGGCTTACCGGGAGCTCGTCGACCGCGGTCTCGTTGTACGCAAGCCACGGGTCGGGACGGTGGTCCGCAACCGCTCACGCGTCCGTGTCCCGTTGAGCCGATACGGGGCCGTGCTGCGCCCGGGCGGGGACAAGGGGCCATGGGAGACGGCAACGGCCGCAGTCGGCCTGGACGGCAGCGTCGTTCCCTCATCTGTGGAGCGCATCTCCGCGCCCGCCGGGCTTGCCGCGCTGCTCGAAATCGAACCTGGCTCCCCTGTTGTCCGCCGTAGCAGGCACGCCGTGATCGACGGGGATGTCGTGCAGGTCCAGGACGCCTACTATCCGGCCGGACTGGCTGCCGCATCGGGACTCGACGAACCGGGCAAGGTCATCGGCGGTGTGTTCGGGGCCATGACCGCGGCCGGGCTGGATCCGGCTACCGCCGACGAGACGGTCACAGCCCGGCCACCGACTCAGGCCGAGGCAGCAGAGCTCGGAATCGGGGAGCGGGTACCGGTCCTGTGTATCGAGCGCGTGGTACGCAGCCGTAGCGGCCAAGTCCTGGAGGTCCTGCGGGTGGTGGGCGCTGCCGACCGCCTGGAACTGCACTACGGGGGGCTCCCCCTGGCCGGCGGAGTTCCTTAACGGCCCAAGGAACCTCACCGGTGACTCACCGGCCGCGCCGTCGCCCAGTTGTGATAGCCCACGGGGCTCACCAGTGATCAGGCCGGTGACATCGGAGCTGTTCCGTAGGGCGTGACAACTCGCCCGTACCAAACGAGCCCCGCCACAGGTGGCGGGGCTCGCAGGTCCCCATACAGGCCTGGACCGCCTGCGCGGGGAAGAGCACCTAGTGCTGTGACCGCATAGGTTCACCGGGTTGCTCGTTGTGCTGGTTGGAAGCGGTGTCGCTTCCAACCAGCAGGGGAGGCGGGATGGCAACA